>JAZSPS010000002.1:0-12534 GCA_045537595.1 Eubacteriales bacterium | reverse complement strand
ACTACCCGTCCCGAGACCATGTTTGGAGACACAGCGGTTGCTGTCAACCCCGAGGATGAAAACACCAAGCATCTGATCGGAAAGACACTGATCCTTCCCATTGTGGGCAGAGAGATCCCTGTGATCGCTGACGATTATGTTGAGATCGGCTTTGGTACCGGCTGTGTAAAAATCACCCCCGCTCACGACCCCAATGACTTTTTGGTCGGTCAGCGCCATGATCTGGAGCAGATCAAGGTGATGAATGACGACGCCACCATGAATTCCTATGCCGGAAAATATGAGGGCATGGATCGCTATGCCGCAAGAAAGGCATTGGTTGCCGATCTTGAGGCTGAGGGCTATCTCATTAAAACCGTGCCTCACAAGCACAATGTAGGCTCCTGTTACCGTTGCGGAACCACCGTAGAGCCTATGACCTCCAATCAATGGTTCGTTAAAATGGAGCCCTTGGCAAAGCCCGCTTTGGAGGTTGTTCGTGACGGACGTGTTAAATTTGTTCCTGAGCGCTTTACAAAAACCTACACCAACTGGATGGAAAATGTTCATGACTGGTGTATTTCCCGTCAGCTTTGGTGGGGTCACCGTATTCCCGCTTTTTACTGCGGCAAATGCGGAAGCATGACGGTATCCAAAGAGGATATTACGCTTTGTCCTCATTGCGGCGGAGCGGTTCATCAGGAAAACGATGTTCTTGACACCTGGTTCTCCTCCGCGCTGTGGCCCTTCTCTACCATGGGATGGCCCGACAAGACCGATGAGCTTGCGAAATACTATCCTACCAGCGCGCTGGTTACCGGATATGATATTATTTTCTTCTGGGTCGCGCGTATGATCTTCTCGGGACTTGAGCATATGGGCAAGGAGCCCTTCAGTACCGTATTTATTCACGGCTTGGTTCGCGACGCTCAGGGACGCAAAATGTCTAAATCCCTCGGCAACGGAATTGACCCCCTGGAAATCATCAGCAAATACGGCGCTGATGCTTTGCGTTATGCCCTTGCGACCGGTAACTCTCCCGGAAACGATATGCGTTTTTCTGATGAGAAAATCGAGGCGGCAAGAAATTTCGCGAACAAGCTTTGGAACGCTTCCCGATTTGTCCGTATGAATTTGACCATTGACGAGGTCAAGCTTCCCGATGCCGATGCGCTTGCCGCTGAGGACAAGTGGATCCTTCATAAATTCAATCAATTGGTTGCCAACGCGACCTCCGCGCTTGACAAATATGAGGTAGGCGTTGCTTTGGCTTCTATCTATGACTTTACATGGGATGTTTTCTGTGACTGGTACATTGAGCTGACCAAGGCTCGTCTGAATGACAAGGAATCCGACGGAAACAAAACCGCGCAAAATGTTCTTTCCTATGTTTTGATCGGCACCTTAAAGCTCCTTCATCCCTTTATGCCCTTTATTACCGAAGAAATTTATCAGTCGCTCCCTCATACCGATGAGAGCATTATGATCTCTTCTTATCCCAAGTTCGATGAAGCTTTGAGCTTTGAGGAGGATGCCGCGAAGATGAACCGTGTGATCGGTGCCATCAAGGCGATCCGCGCCCGTCGAAACGAGATGAATGTTCCCCCCTCACGCAAGGCGAAGGTCTACATTGCCACCCGTTACACCGATGCCTTCAATGACAGCACCACGGCATTCTTTACCCGTTTAGCCTCGGCGTCTGACGTAGAAATTGCCGAAGGCTTTGAGGGTAAGCTCTCAGCCGACGACGCTGTCCAGATCATTACCGATTCGGCGACCATTTTCCTTCCTCTCTCGGACATCATTGACACCGAAAAGGAAATCGCCCGTTTGGAAACCGAGCAAAAGAAGCTGGTGGGTGAAATTGACCGATTGGAGAAAAAGCTCTCCAACGAGGGCTTTGTAGCCAAAGCGCCCGCGGCGGTTGTTGAAGGTGAAAAAGCCAAGCTGGCGAAATACCGTGAAAATCTGGAAGGTGTTATTACCGCGCTCGCAAAAATAAAGTAATATCCATGGTATCAAAATACTAAAAAACGAATGGAAAGAGCAAGCACAGCTTTTGTGTTTGCTCTTTCTGTTTTTATAGTGTTGTATGGATACGCCTATTGATTTCCCACATATATTTCACATCGAATTGTGCATATTTGCTATATTTTTCAAAAGCTATTGCAAAAATTCATATAATATGGTATAATAGAAGTGGAAGGAAATTCCATATTATGATGAAAAGGAGGCTCCAAAATATGAGCAACAAAAAAAGAAGTTCTCGCGGCACTTGGTATCACAGGTCTATTTCTCTTTTACTTAGTATCTTTATTGTTTTGTGCTTTATCCCTATAAGTGTATATTCCTCAGCTACAACCGAAACCGAATTTTCAAGCGGAAATTCCGAGCCTCCCCAAGCCAATACCGGAAATTCAACGCAAATCAGCACCCCCTTTCCTAACAACAGCAAGGCACTCCGTACCAAAATCGAAGAAAATCTTGAATTGCGTGAAGAAAACATAAAGCACTACTTTATGCCGGACGGCACATGTAAAGCGGTGGTTTTTGCCAACAGTATTCACCGTAAGAATGAAAATGGCATTTGGATGGATATTGATAACAGTTTATCATTGGTAACCAAGGAAAATTTGTCCTATTATACAACGCCCGACGGAAGAAGTACCTTTGTCTCTTCCTTTAAAGCCAACGAACCATTTTTCAGTTTAAAGGACTCAGGAAATGTGATCGACGAAAATGGAAGCGGATATGAGCTATCTATGTCCTTTGTTTCTCTGACGGAGCATGAAGCTTTAATTTCCTCATCTGATATTCAGCGCTCAAGCGAGCCCCCCACCGTCATTAATACAAGGTATACCAAGCAATCAGAGTGGGATACTTTGGAGGCGGCTACACGGATCAATCAAAATCAGGGGGCGATTCTTTATAAGAATGTTACTTCCAATGTAGATCTTCAATATATTTTAGATGGAAACGATGTAAAGGAAAATATTATTGTAAAAACAAAAGCAAGCAGCTACTGCTATCGTTTTCTCCTTTCTTTGAGTGGATTATATGCAGACCTCAAAGAAAGCGGTTGTATCGTTTTGTACGACAGCGAAAGTCATGAAAAGCAATATCTGATCCCCGCGCCGTATATGGAGGATTCCAACGGTTGTGTTTCTTATGATAACGTTCACTATGAGCTTATTGATTTAAAGAACGGAAGATATATGCTAAGTGTCTTGGCAGATGAGGAATGGATGAACGCGGAGGAGCGCGCTTTTCCCGTAATCATTGACCCCACCATTACGGTGAACAGTCTGATTTATGACGGATATATTCATCCCGCATATCCCGAAGAAAATTTTGGATTTGAACAAGAAATGCCTATCGATCCCGATAGTACCATTGTATATATCAAAGCGAATCTTCTTTCTCTGCCGACCAATTCACAAATTCATGACGGAACCTTATACTTTTACTATTATGATCCCGGTGTAAATGACGGTCATTATCTTGATATCGGCGTATATGAGGTTTTGGATTGGTGGAGCGAGGATTACTTGACCTATGAGCTTATGTCAAACTATGAAAACATGGGCTTAGCCCCCAACCGTCTTGATCTTGTTACTACGCCCTGCGCCACGAGTATTACATCCACAACGCCCGGCTTGGCATCCGCAAATGTTACCGCCGCGGTTCAGCATTGGTACAACGGACAGAATAATGACGGTATTGCCCTGCTTCGCGAATCGGGTACTACCTACGGCATTTGTGTTAAATCCGCGGAGACAGGAGCCTATTCACCCTATTTTGTGATCACTTATTCCGAAGCACAGATTGCCAGCGGTGTTTACAAATTAAAAAGCACATACAATGGCTTCTATATGGATGTTACGGAAGGAAAACATACCGCGGGCACTAAATTGGTGCAATGGAGCGGAGAGACATTGGATTATCGACGCAATCAAATGTTTAAAATCACGTATCTTAACACGATAGACGGTAAAAATTATTATAGCATCCGTTCTATGACCAATAATGCCATGGGAATTTCCTCGGCGCTCTCCGGCACAAACAGAGATGTAGAGCAACAGCCAATCAGCTACAGTGATACATGGGATTATCTGTCGTGGGATTCGATCTGGTATATATCTTTTCGAGGGGATCACTATATTTTAAAAAATGGGCAAACGACCTATTCCAGTTACCTGTCCACGCCTGCAAACCAGCTTGCGGGGCAAACCTTGATTACCGCCGACAGCATCTCCGACACCGCAAAATGGGATTTGGAGCAGTATACCAATCTGTTTATGGAGGAGATCCTATGGGATGATAATACTCCGACAACCATCATCAAAAGCCGTACCTCTGTTACGAATCCCTCCGTTACGTATCAGGCATATATGTATAGCTCTGTAATTGGCAGAAACGGTCCGGTTACCTATTCTTTAAAGAATGTAGATGGATTGGACACCGAAAAAGCAACGATTAATACGTATACCGGTATGCTTTTGGCGCTGGATTGGGGAACGGTAGTCCTTTCCGCAACCTTTGAGGGGGCTTCCTCACCAAGCACGCTCAATATCGCAATAAAAACTGAAAATTGTGTTACTGTGAATGTTGATATTAAATATGACCAATTCTTTGTTAACCGTTCCTCCGACGAAATGATGGACCTTTTGCAGTATGCCGATGCTCTGCAAGAAAAATATATTGAAGATTTCAATATATGGGTTAATTACAGTACTCCAATACAATATCGATCAATAGCCGAATCATGCGATTCGGTAACAAGCTACCTAAGCCTTTGCACATGTGTATCCGATGACAGCTGTGAAAACTATACATATGATTCATCGGGAAATCCTAATTTTAACAATTGCCACCATACTAATATTCATGCGGAAGCATTACATGTTAAGTCGATTGCCACATCTTCTAATTTACAAATGGCATTTTCCGGACATCGATTCTGCCATAATATAGATGGCGAACATGGGACGGTAGATCATGACGGAACCCGAGTTTCAGGGTTTCATGGGGTTAATGTTGCAATTATTCAATATGAAGCAAACGACTTATTTGGTTCCGCTCAAACGGTAATCCATGAATTTGGACATTTTTATGGTGCAAAAGATCACTATGGCGGTAGCACCCCTTCAACAGAATCTATGAATGCCACATACGGAACCAACAGCTTTAGTCCGAATTGTATGTATGGGGAATCCAGATCTGACCAAAATATAAAAGAAAATTTAATAATCTGTACCGGTTGCAGAAATATAATCCAAGCAAATTACAACAGATATTCGTAAGTTTACCATGATACATGCCTATATTTTTAATTCCTATTTTCTTCAAAAGGAGGATTTCTATGAAAAAATTATTCTTTCTTTTTCTTTCCATCTGCATGATATTGACCTCTTGCGCCACAGTTATGACAAACGGTAATAACAATGACGACACCGAAAACACCGTAGAAAGCAACACTGAGCTAACAGAACCGGGCTTTGAAAAAAAACCCAATATTTTTCACTCAGATTGCTCCGGTATAAATTATTCAGTGACATTTGAAATATATGATGACTACCTGTATTTTATCGAAACAAGAAACGTACCAAGCGAATACAGTCAAATTTACGATGAACAGTATCCTGCCCTTCCCGATAATTTTGTAACCTATGAAATGATTAAAAAGCTCGGGAGTTTTGTAGCCTATGAAGAAACAGAAGCAGTGTATGTCAGTTACATTATGTTCACCTATGTAGTTAAAGATACTAATGATTGTCAATTACTTTTGGATATGCGGTATCAAGATTTCAAAGAATTTCCACCGGAAGAATTTCTTGATCTAAATTTAAACGGCGATATGAGAACCTTAGAAACCAGGGATAGCGGATATTATTGTATAGGCAATATTGTTTATCGGTATAACGCCGGAAGGTTAAGCTCGATATCCTGGATGCATAATGGAGTGCAATTTTGGTTGAGCCCAAGCAGACGTCCTGAGTTGTGCGACTATCCTCTTGACGGGGAGGATACTATTGCCAGCCGTCTGCTGAATTCCGAAACCGCGGCGGCTGCGTTGGAAGAGCTTTACTCAACCGCGGAGGGGGAGGAATAAGATTTCCACCCAATTTATCGAAAGGAGGATTCCTATGAAAAAGTTATTTCTTCTTTTATTGGCAAGCTGTTTTATATTAACAGCCTGTGCTGTTTCACCAGCCGATAAAAATAATGAAACCTTAAACACTAACGAAGCGGCGACCTCAAATCAATCAGAAGCTACTCCCCCATCCAACTCCAAGGATGTTTATATTGAAGATGATTTTTTTACCGTTATATTTAGTACATACGAAGAATACATCCTTTTTTTAGAAACTGGAAAGGCTCCCCAAAAGTATGAACGTCATGCTGCTTATCTATCAGAATTGCCGGATGATTTTGTATCCTACGACAGGATTAAAAAGCTTGGAAGCTTTTATTCATACATGATTTTCAGCCCATCCTATCAAGTTTCTGTGTATTATGTAACAGATGCCAATGCGGGTATATTAGAATTAAACTTATCCGAACCATTTGACGAAAATGACGGTTTCCCGTTTGACGAGCTTACCGATTTAACTATAAATGGCGATATGCGAAGCTTGGAATCTCCTCAAACCGGATTTTATTATTTAGAAAATCTAATGTACCGTTATGTTGATGGCCGTTTGGTGTGCATATATTGGGTACACAATGACGTTCGCTATGGTCTATGCTATTTTCCAGCAGAAAGCACTGCCCCTATGGATTTTACAAGTTATCCCATAGACGGGGAGGATACTATTGCCAGCCGTCTGCTGAATTCCGAAACCGCGGCAGCTGCGTTGGAGGAGCTTTACTCAACCGCGGAGGGGGAGGAATAAGATTTCCACCAAATTTATCGAAAGGAGGGTTGCTATGAAAAAAACAATATCCTTTCTATTAATATTTTTGTTAATCATTTTTTCAATTTCTTCCTGCTCGAAACAAGAAGAATGTTCTATTCTTGAAACAGGCCCCTATGATTGTTTTTTGGAAGCTAATCATAATTTTGAATATTCTGAATCAATTCAAACAAACAAAAAGCTAAAAGTATTTAAAACCAAACAATTTGATTTTGGCAACCAGTCTGTAGAAGGAAAATATTCCCATACAAAAGCTTTCAATGGTTATAGAGAGATTGATTACTATGAGGGGACTTGGAATAATGCTGAGCTGTCTTTCGGTTTTAATCCCCAAACTAAACGATGTGATTCCTACTTTATGTCCGACCTAAACTACTTGCAAAATAATTCTCTGCCTGAGTTGAATAGAGATGAATGTTTAAGCATTGCTCAAAATTATTTTAATGATTTCATTTCCGATCCACAGGCGTATTCTCTTACGGAGGAAAAATTTTTAGAATTACCTGAATATAAGGCAGTCTATAATTTCACATTTACAAGAAAAGTAAACGATCTACTGACAGAGGACAACGCTCATATAGGAGTAACCGTTTTTGGCACCGTTTTCTCCCATTCGTTTAGTTGTTTGGAAGAACTAAAAAATGCTAAAGCTCCGGAAGAAGAGGACATGGCGAGAATTCAAGATCAAGTAGATGCCAAGCTTGACACTATTTATTCCCATTTAGAAGAGCAATATACGATAGAATACTCTACTAAGGAAATGGTTTTAAGTAAAGTAGAGAACGAAAAACTGGTTCTTAAGCTTTATATTGAAGCAAAATTATCACCAAAAGATAATCCAGATTACTATTTTTATGATGGAACACATTTAATCGTTTATTTGGAGTAATCCTCAACACGGTTGAAATGAGCATTAGCGACCAATGGGCAAATGTACTATGGGATGATGCATGGTGTATTTCTCAGACGAGTGACGGGTATTACACCTTTGAGAACGGCTACACCGAGCTTTACATGTCCACAAACGGCTCTTCCTCTCTTGGAAATGTTATTCATCTCAATGGTTACATCCCTTCCCTCTGCCAATGGACCTTGGAGCGCTATACCACGCCAATGGAGGGACTGAATTGGATAAGCTATGCCACGGTTCTGCTTCCCGGGGAAAGCTTTACCTATAAGGCTGCTATGTACAGCTCGGTAATTGGTAAAAACGGTCCTGTTGAATACTACATTTTGGACACAAATGGAAACGCGATTGCAAGCGGCAATGAAAATGTTACCATTCTTGAAACAACAGGCTTGGTGACTGCGGAAGCCTTGGGCTCCCTTCGGGTTTGCGCTTCCTTCCCTAACACTTCCATGTATTGGTATGTCAATCTTACGGTTGAGGAGTCTATGGAGGGTATGCATTTCCTAAAAAACAAGGGGACTTCTAAGTATATGCAGCAAAACAACGGTAACTCATATCATGCGGAGCAGCATGATTGTAACGGAAGTTATATTCAACGGTGGTCTGTTGTTCATGAAGGAAATGGATATTACTCCATTCAAAACAACTATAATTATTTATATTTGACCGCACAGGACACTACTGAAGAAGAAAAGAAAATTCTTTTGGAAAGTATAGTAGGTCACCCCTCCAGCCGACAGCTTTGGTATTTTACTGAATTATCTGACGGATCATATATTGTAAAAGCTAAATCATGGGAAGGAACATCCCTTGTTTTGGCAGTAGGTGACGGTATTAACTCAAACGGAATTAATATTGAACAAAAAAATTATTCCAGTGACGAGGATTATAGAGACGAATGGATTCTTTATGTACAAAAGGATTATACCTTGATGTATATAGGATATATCGTCGGGGATCCATTAATGCCCCCAATACTGAATGCTGTAGACCAATCATTAAGAAATTATGCAAACATGGATGGATATGCCTACACTTCATTAAATAAAAACGACCTAATAGCTCATCTTTCTTCTAGCTCTATTTTCTCATGCATTACCCATGGACTTCAAACCGGACTTACAACAACAGACGGTCTACTCACAATAAGTGATATAAATGCCTTGGATGATAATGTATTTAATAATCTAGAATTCGCTTATCTTGGAGCATGTTTAACAGGAAAAGGAACAACCGATGAAAATAATTTTATGAATGCATTACATAACAAAGGTGTCAATACTGTGTTGGGATTTACCGATGAAACTTATGTTATTGAAACAAATCTTTGGACACAAGTTTTCATGGAGGCACTTGCGAATGGTGACTCAATAAACGTTGCAATGCAAACGGCAGATTTTGCGGTTGAGAGCAATTCAGACTGTGATCTTCTGCCAGCACGCTCAACTGACGCATCTCATCGTTATCTGATAGGTTCTGATACTTTTGCACCTTGTAATTAATTAAAATGAGGAGGATTTAAGACATGAAAAGATATTTCAAAGGAATTATGATGTTTGTTTTATCTTTTTTGATTATTATTACTGCTTCTTCCTGCAATCGTTCTAAAATTGATAAACAAATGAAAAATGAGTATCTAAGCTCTATTTGTGAAGTTGAGGAAGATATTATAGCGTTACATTTGTTTAATCACACGAATCTAATTTCTTCATTCTCTGTATCCTCGGTTGATTCAAATATTGAGGCAACCAAAAAAATACAAATTTGTGGTAAAGAGTTTAATTTGAGCTACTATGAAACCCTATACTATCCTATTAGCGAAAAAAAAGTTCATAAATATATGGTTGAAGGAAATAATATGGGTTCCGTTTTGCTTAACGAAGACGGTTCTGTCTCTGCCCTTTTATTTAACTTTGTTACATTGGATATTGATAAAACAGCTTCACCTGAAAGCGTTCGCGCTTTAGTTGAGCCCATTATTAGTACTTGGACGGATGTTTCCAAATACAAAAATATTGATATGCCCAAATACGATGAAAATAATAAAAAAGAGTTTGGCATGTATTCCTTCTTATATTTCAACACGACAGACGGTTATATGACCGATTATATGAAGGTATCTGTATCTGATAACGGAGATGTATCCGGATTTTCCATTAATGATCTAAATATAGCTAATATTGATCTAAATATTGATGATGATTTAGCGGAGGAACTTCTCGTTCTCAAATTAGAGGACATTTATACCACTTCGGAATCAAAATATTTATCACATGACAAGCGCTTTTCTCAAATCGTATTATACAAGAATGAATTGCATATTCAATATACCGTATCAGTAACCTACCGTCATTCATCGAACGGTGAAGCTTCAACCCCTTTACAGCGAATCTTAATTCCCGTTCGATTCATAGATAGCAATGCTCCCGTTTCAACGGAATAGAGGAAATTAACCAAAAAATGGTGTGATGCTTGTACTGCCGTAATAAAAGAAAATTATTAATGAGAGGTACTGTTTTTGAAACTTTCTATCACTATGAGTATGTTCCTGTAAATTATAGTGAAGAAGATCGTAGTTTTTCCTATGAAACAATACTCGTTACAATATCAAGAAAAAAAGATACTTTCGATGCGTTAATGGATCAACTTGATTTAACTCCCGAAAATGGTGCGGCATATGATGCTGAAGATAATACTTGGTATATAAATAAAGAAAACACAGCGGTAAGTATCAAATTTTCCGATGATCGTATTGTATCATCCGCTGAGGAATTAAGTGAATACTTTGTTTTCGAGAAAAGAAGCATATCTTAAAATTTCCCCTTGCCGAAGCAACTTGCTTTGGCAAGGGGGGAAAAGGGATTTATGGCGAAAAATGACGATGGTTCAAAATAATGATATCGCTCAGATTTATGCGCCGGCAGAACATTTATTGGGAGATTAAGGAGGAAGCTATGAAAAAAATTGTTGCATTATATCTATGTATTTGTTTTTTAATCCTTACACTGAGCGGTTGTCAAAAAGAATATACACAATCTTCAACAGCAGATGCGTATTATTTTACATTTGAAGATGCCATTGATCACGCAACCGATATTGTCAGAGCAAAATGCATAACAGTCAGTGACGAATATGATCATCTTCTATATGAGTTTGAAGTATTAGAGCGTTATTTAGGAGAAGACGGAATCAATACGATTCACGTAATAATCCATAAAAATCGCCTTGTTGTGGTTGGGAATGAAACAGGAAATTTATCCTTCTATGAACAGGATATTTCCTATGAACCGAATGAAGAATATTTTTTAGTATTAGAGCGGCAGGTCGATGCTCTTGATCCGGTAGATGTGTATTTACAATCCGGAAATAGTTATTTACCCTGTGCAAATTTGTCCGCAAGTACCATGTATGGACAGCCAATTTTAAACCATTCCCAGATTACTTCTCTCAAATCTAACGAGGATGTGGCTAACTATATCATTCATTATTTGGAAACTCATCCCATTGAAAACCGTCCTTTGTTTAACGGAACGAAAGCCATTGACTCCGATGATATGGAAACTATAATTAAGCAATCGGAGTTTGTTCTGAAAGTAAAGATCGATAAAAGACCATACCGCCCCGCCAAAAATCGAGAAACTGTTGACTGTACTGTCATCACCGTACTAAAAGGTGACATAGAAGCAGACACTCCTATAGAGATAATCTTTCCCATTGACAGCGTGCGCGAAGGAAAAACCTATATTGTTGCGTTGACGTACCTCGGAAGCTCTTCTTTTATACTCTCTTCAAAAGATAGTTTATTTAAGGCTTCAAAAGAGAAAAAAATCATGAAATATATTGATTGAATTTTTCTGATCTTTACTAATTCTCTTAAAAAGATTTCTGCCCCTTGTTTCGGCAAGGGGCAACACAAGAGAGAAGATGGCAAAAAATGACGAGAGATGATGGTAAATGTAATTCAAATGTCCCCTTCTCCTCCGCCATTAACGGTAATCAATATTCTTGTTGTATCAGAATAGGAGGAACACATGAATAAAAAATTTTTATCACTTTTGCTTTTCCTTTGCTTTTTTATGCTTTCCGCGTGTGCTTCATTCGATGATCCATCTGAAGTCACCGATACCGCAAGCAATACAATAAGCGCGAATGAACCATCACAAAACACAATAGAATCAAGCTATGACAATACAATGCGTGACAGCATGTCACGTGATGAGTTTGTTTCAAAATATGATCAAAAGATCGTATTAGAATATGATTGTTATATTTTTGTAAAATCCGAAAACAGCAGTATCGTTGCCGAGATTGACACCGGTGATTATAAAACGATCAAACAAGTACAAACCTTTGCTTATGTCACGCCCGAGGCAAACGATTTTTCTAAAATTACCGTCGGAATGAATGTATTTGAAGTGGTCGAAAAAGTAGGGTTACCTTCAGGAAGTGAAACGTTTGGCTTGTCTACATTAGATTTTAAATGCAGCGACAACACCGTGTTTCGAATCTGTTGGACAGGTCAAATGACGGTTCTTGAGGTCAATCAGGTAACACCGCAATCATAAAAGGAAATCGTATGAAAGCAAAAATGTGTATGGGTAATCGATGGGACATTAATTCGAATTTATTAATGTGTAGCACATGCTGTGATACGGTTAATGCCAACAAATTATGGCTTTACAATCATTAATAAAAATTAAGTCGGATCGTAGCCATGTCGTTCTGTGA
>JAZSPS010000028.1:0-28480 GCA_045537595.1 Eubacteriales bacterium | reverse complement strand
CTCACCCGTCCGCCACTAAGCATCAAAAACGCTTCCCGAAGGATTAATTCTCGTTGCTCCGTTCGACTTGAATGTGTTATGCACGCCGCCAGCGTTCATCCTGAGCCAGGATCAAACTCTCGAAAAAATTCTATTATATCCAAGGTCTCCCTCGGCTACAATCTCTTGCTTCTTTCGAGCTATTTTAATTCTTAGCTTCTTTTACTCGTTGAGTATATATAACTCTTAATCGACGAGATTCGTATTTCGCACTTACAATATGCTTTGTACTTCTCTCTTGTTGTTCAATTTTCAATGACCATCTTTGCTCCCGCTCTCGCGACAGCTTGACTATTATACCACATCTTTTCTTCTCTGTCAATACCTTTTTTCAAATTTTTTGGATTTTTTTAAGGGCTTGACTCTCTTCCGTGGTATCCGTCCCTTTTGGACAGCTCGTCTATTTTATCACTTCTTTCCCTCTTTGTCAAGCCTTTTTTTGAAATTTTTTCGATTTTTGTATTGTTTTGTCTGTTTGCACAAATACTAATGCTGTATTTCTCTGCACGAGGTGACAAAATGACCACAATTTTGATTCGAACCGTCATCATATACGCGATTTTGATTATCGCCATGCGATTAATGGGGAAACGTCAGATTGGCGAATTGGAGGTTTCCGATTTTGTAACCACTCTTTTAATTTCAGAAATCGCATCCATTCCCATCACGGACAACGAGCTTCCTCTATCGCATGCCATTATCCCAATCATTACCCTTCTCACCTTTGAAGTGGTATCCTCCGGACTGCTCGCCACATTCCCAAAAATCAAAAATTTTATCACCGCCCGTCCCGCAACATTGATCCGTGATGGAAAAATTTGCGAAAAAGCCATGAGACAAGCGCGTCTTTCCATGGATGAGCTGATCAGCGAATTACGTCAAAAGGATATTGCGGACCCATCCGAGGTTCGTCACGCGATTTTAGAGCAAAACGGAAAAATCACGGTCATTCCCAAGGCGCAATTTCGCCCTCCCAACGCGCGGCAAATGAATATTCAAGTCAGGGATTCTGGGCTTTACCATATTATCATCGACAAAGGTGTTATAAACAAGCACAATCTGAAGGAATTAAATCTCTCCCACGCTGACATCACCCAAAAGCTTGCTTCTCAAAGGCTCACGCTTAAAGACGTTTATTTAATGATGATGAGCGACGAGAAGGATGTTGAGATTATCAGAAAGGATGAAGTAGTATGAAGGTTTTCTGGGCATCCATTATTTTATTTTCCGCTTTGCTCAGCTGTGTCATTTTCAACGCCTGTTACATCCAGAAGCTCGAAGACCGCGTGACATATTTCATCGATTCTCTTGAGAAGCCCGTCTCCAGAGAAACACATTTGTCCGAATTAGAGGCGTATTGGTATTCTCACCGCGATTGGCTCAGTCTTTCCGTGGCATACAGAGAGGTAGAACGTCTCAACGAGCTGATAACAGAAATGCGATGGGCGCATGAGGAACAAAAAGAGGAGGAATTTCAAAAATACCGAAGCTTATTTTCAGATGCCATTCAGGAAATCGCGGATAGTGAAAAAATATCCTTTAACAGCGTTTTTTAGCTTTTAACCCCTCCGCTCTTGACTTTTCCATTGCCGCACAGTATAATTATTATAATAAATTATAATGTAAAATCAGAATCTTATAAAAGCCAAGGAGTTATGAAGTTATAATGAACGCAAAATTTATCTGCCACAAGGATTTTTCCGCCATCACTCCCATCGATGTTTTTCACAAGGAGCAGAAAAAGCTTAAAATCGAACCCTCGGCTCCGTATCTAAACCGCCATATTCTTTTTCGAAGGAAAGCGGTTTTAGCCAAAACAGAGAAAGCGATCCTGCGGATCACCGCCGACGATTATTATAAGCTCTATATCAACGGAAAATTTGTCACGCAAGGTCCCTCTCCCTGCTATCCCCATTCTTATAACTATAATGAAATAAACATAACCGATTTTCTGCGCGAGGGAGAAAATACATTTGCCGTCCATACGTATTATCAGGGGCTGATCAACCGTGTTTGGGTATCAGGCGACCGCCGCCAAATGTTATATTTCTCTTTAACGAGCAACGGAGAGGAGGTGCTCGTCAGCAACACCGACTGGCGCTGTGCCAATCATACAGGATACACAGAGCACGGACGTATCGGATATGACACCGCCTTTGCCGAATGCTACAACAGCGCATCTCCCGAGGAAAGCTTTTTCAGCGAGGATTACAATGACAGCGCCTGGGAGTACGCGGCAATTTATCAGGCGGCGGATTACATATTAAAAAAGCAAACCACCTCCCAGCTTTGTCTATATGACATCAAGCCTCAAGCAATGACCCAATACAGCAACCGTATCCAAATCGACTTTGGAAGAGAGATGGTAGGATATCTGTACGCGGAAGCAGACGGCAAAATCGGGGATGAGATCCTTTTGCGGTACGGAGAAGAATTAGACGAAAACGGACACGTCAGATATGAGCTGCGGTGCAATTGCCGATACGAGGAAAAATGGATCCTTTCGGGAAAGCACGACATCTTACGGCAATTCGATTATAAAGCCTTCCGTTACGCGGAGCTGATTTTCCCCGAAGGAACTGAGCTTTCAAATATTCGTATGACCGTCCGTCACTATCCATTTGAGAACCGCGCGGTCTACAAGACCTCCAACACCCAGTTAAAGCAAATTCTTTCCCTTTGCGAGGACACCATCCATTACGGCACACAAGAGGTTTTTGTGGATTGTCCTACCCGTGAAAAAGGACAATATTTAGGCGATGTTTCTATTTCCGGAAGAGCGCACGCCGTACTCACAGGAAAAACCGACATGATAAAAAAAGCGATCACCGACTTTTTTGACTCCTCCTTTATTTGCCCCGGGATCATGGCGGTTTCCACCTCCTCACTCATGCAGGAGATTGCGGATTACTCGCTTCAGCTCCCCGCGCAGGTCTGTTGGGTCTACAGCATAGACAAGGACATAGAATTTCTCAAATATGCCGAGCCCTATCTCACAGGCCTTTATCAATATTTTCTCCAATACGAGAATTCGGAGGGACTTATTGAGGGAGTGACCGAAAAATGGAATTTAGTCGATTGGCCCGATAATCTCCGCGACGGATACAATTTCCCCTTGACAAAGCCCATCGGAGACGGAGCGCATAATGTTCTGAACGCTTTCTGGTGCGGTTTTCTTCAAGCCATGGATGAATTTTATTCTCTTCTCGGAAAAGAAGAAACCCATCGAACCCAAAAAGCTAAAGAAGCTTTTATTCAAAATTTTTATTCCGAGGAAACAGGGCTGTTCTGCGATTCTCCCGAGAAAAGCCATTCGGCAATTCATTCCAACATACTCCCTCTTCTGTTTGACATCGGAACAGAGAACAGCGAGCGTTACCGCCGTATGATCAACCTTCTCGCCCAAAAAAGGCTGAATAGCATGGGGGTTTACATGGCATATTTTGCCCTTGCCGCCCTAAAAAAACATGGCGAGGATCCGCTGGCGGAGAAATTGGCAACCGACGAAGGCTGTTGGCTGAATATGCTCCGTGAGGGAG
Source organism: Eubacteriales bacterium (assembly GCA_045537595.1). Taxonomy (GTDB): domain Bacteria; phylum Bacillota; class Clostridia; order Oscillospirales; family CAG-272; genus HGM12713. Next base: position 24,902 of record JAZSPS010000028.1, on the reverse strand, counting down.
CCACCGCCACCTTTGAGGCATGGGGGAAGGATCAAAAATGGAACACCAGTCTCTTCCACCCCTGGGCATCCGCTCCCGCCATCATCTTTGCGGAAGGCGTAAGACCTTATTAATTTAAACCTTTAGCAAAAGGAGTACGACTGTTTGTCTGCTTTTGTTGGGATAATATTTACGTAACCACATTGTCTCATCCCCCCCTTTGTTCTCGGGATGTCGAGGATGCCATCCCCTACAAAATCGAGGGAGGAATCGCTTGTGCGCTGACATACGTTAAGTAGCGATATCGAAGTTAAAAAAAGCACTTATGATAACGAATAAAACCGTTTGTCATAAGTGCTTTTTCGTTACTTTGGGCACATTCTCCCGTCAGTAATGAATTGTCCTTTGATCTCATGCGCCGGAGGTGCAATTCATGAACGAAGTTAAATTCATGAATTTTGCAGAGTGAAATATCAAGTCATGCCCGCAGGGCAATTCATTCTTTGCTCGCACGCTCGTATCAGCGCCCGCTTTTTCAGCCGAAAGCCGCTGCTTCTCGAAATCCCCAACAGCTCTGCGCACCTCTCTACCGATTCTCCCCGTATGTAATGATAATAAAGAAGAAGCTTTTCATCGCTGTTTGCCATCTCCATAATAAAATGACGAACCTCAAACATTCTGGCGCGAGCAAGAGGCGCATCCACAGGAAAGTCCTCCTCTTCCTTTTTGTTTCCAAAATAGGCACGCTCATACCGATCCAACCGCAGCAGCTTTCGGTTAAGAGTGTAGCCCTTGAGATAGTTATCCATATTTCTGATTTCCTTTTCGGAAATCAATGCTTTTTCCATTCTATTCCTCACTTTCTATTTCCGCGTTTCTATATACCTCAATTTTTATCCTTGTTTTTCATTCGAAAATCCATATTATCGCCATCCTGCTTTTTTGCCATACTCCCTTCCGGTTCTCTGCTCTGTCCCATAGGGAAAGAATAAAAAGTCCAATCAATGATTTCAAGCTTTTTTCTGTGCCGCCGCGCGGATTCGGCAGTATACGCGGGGCACGAGCTCGGACAGCGATAATTTCTGCAAATATCGCACATGATTGAATATGTTTTCTCCTTTTTCAGTTCATTGCAAAATAAATTGCCCTTTACACAAATATTCGCCGTAAAACATTTTTTGCTAAAATACAAATAAAAAGCATTGACAAGCCGCGCAAAAAAATGTATAATGTATTTGTATGATCTTATTATATCGGAAATCCGAACTATTGTCAATATATATTTCGCATTTCATTAATATTTGTTAAAAATAGACAAGAGGACGAAGTATGAGCTATCAAAATTTTGAAAACCTGTTACGGACCCATCAAACAACGGTTTACCGAGTTGCCAAATCTACAGGAATCTCAGCAAGCACATTTACCGATTGGAAGAATGGCCGCTCTGCCCCAAAAGCCGATAAGTTGAGAAAAATCGCCGGATACTTTGACGTGCCTCTTGAATATTTTTTGGACGGTGTCAGCACCGATACAGATAAGGGATCAAAAAAAGAATCCCTGCTCCCCATCATCGGTGAGATCCGCGCGGGCTCTCCCATTATCACCAACGAGACCTTACTTGGATATGAAAGTGCCGATGTTGAGGACAGCGATGAATATTTTTATTTGAAGATCTGCGGGAACAGCATGAAAAATATCGGCATGATAAACGGCTCCCTTGTTCTTTTCAGAAAACAGCAGTATGCCGAGGACGGGGATATTGTGGCATGCCTTGTGGGAGGCGACAGCGCAACCGTAAAACGGTTTCGCCGATCTCACAAAAACATTTATCTTCTGCCCGAAAATGAAGAATACGACCCCATCCATTTGACCACTGACGACTTCGAATCGGGGGAAGCGAGAATCCTCGGCGTTGCCCGAGAAGTAAAAATTAAACTTTAACCGCGAGGAATCCACCATGATCGTATTAAATGTTGATAACCTCTCCCTTTCCTTTGGGACAAAGGCTATTTTGCAAAATGTCAGCTTTGCCCTTAACGAAGGAGACCGTCTGGGGATCATCGGCGCAAACGGATGCGGTAAATCCACGCTTTTTCGTTTGATCCTCGGGGAATACACACCCGACGAGGGAAATGTGTATGTTTCAAAAAACAAGACCGTCGGAATCCTTCGGCAGGATGACGCTTTTTGCGATTTCCAGGGAGAAAACGGAGACGCTACCTCACTTGAGGTCATGTATCATTCCTTTCCCGAGCTGTTGGCGGCGGAAGCGCAGTTAAAAAAATTAGAGCTGCTTTTGCAAAAGGGCGATCCAAGCCGAAGCGAGGAATCTCTCGCTTCCGAATATGCGGTGCTCAACGAGCGCTTTATTCGTGACGGCGGATTGGAATTTCGGGGGCGTTGCGCTTCCACCCTTTTGAAAATGGGATTTGATGAGGAAGCGATAAACCGTCCCTTCTCTTCCCTGAGCGGAGGACAGAGAACCCGATTGGCGCTCTCCCGCGAGCTTTGCCGAGAGCCCGACATTTTGATGTTGGATGAGCCCACCAACCACTTGGATATGGAAACCCTCGGTTGGCTTGAAAATTTTCTGGCGGGATATAAAAAATGTGTATTGGTCATTTCCCATGACCGTTACTTTTTGGACCGTATCACGAACAAAACTCTGCATATCGAATTTTGCCGTGCCAAATTATACAACGGCTCTTATTCTCAAAGCATGGCGCAAAGAAAGATCGATCGGGAGATCGCCGAAAAGCATTATAAAAACCAGCAAAAGGAGATCGCGCGGCAAGAGGCGTATATCGCCCAGCAAAAGCGCTGGAATCGGGAGAAAAATATTATCGCGGCAGAAAGCCGCCAAAAAATGCTGGACAAAATGGTGCGTCTGGAGCGTCCGAAGGAAGCCCCCAAGCCCATTCAAATCCGCTTTTCCTCCTCTTCTGTCAGCGGAAACGATGTGCTGACCGTCAAAGATGTAAGCTTCGGCTACGGAAATATCCCCCTGTTCACGGATCTTTCCTATCTTGTAAAGCGAAATGACCGCTTATTTTTGGTAGGACCCAACGGATGCGGAAAATCTACCTTGCTCAAGCTGATTTTGGGTAAGCTTACACCCACTCGGGGCTATATCGAGGCGGGATACAATGTGACCATCGGATATTACGATCAGGAAAACCAAAACCTCACCCCCTCCAATACCGTTTTGGATGAGCTATGGAACGCCTACCCCACCCAAACCGAGCTGACCATCCGCAATACACTGGCTCGGTTTCGCTTTATCGGCGAGGACGTTTATAAAGCTGTTTCCGACCTGAGCGGCGGCGAGAGGGCAAGACTGACGCTTTCCAAGCTGATCCTATCGGATATGAACCTCCTGATTCTGGACGAGCCCACCAACCATTTGGATATCGATTCCCGTGAAGCCTTGGAGACGGCACTGGAGGAATTTGACGGTACGGTGATCACCGTTTCCCACGACCGTTACTTTATTGAAAAGCTGGCAACTCGCCTGATCGACCTTACACATAAAGGAGCTGTGGATATCCGTGTTGAAAGGGTTGGCAGTGGGTACGAGGAGCTCTGCCGCGATCGCGCCCGACGTGCCCAACAGGAGACAGAAGCCGATACGCCACAAAATTCTGACAAGTCCCCACACACGGATGACTCCCTTACTCAGAAAGAACAATACCTAAAAAACAAACGCGATGCCTCCGAGGCGAGAAAAGCGCAGAAGCGTCTGGAACGTCTGCAAGCGGAAGCGGCTTCTATCGAGACCGAGCTTGATTTAATTGAAAAGGAAATGGCGGGCGACGTGGCGTACGATTATGTTCGGCTTGCCGAGCTTGATACAAAGAAAAACGCTTTGGAGGAGCGCTTGCTGGAAATTTACGGAGAAATATAGATTATTTAAATTCTAAGAGAAAATCACAAAATTCGGCACAAGAAAGGTTATGAAAAGGAAATACTATGCTTACTGGAATTATAGGAGCCATGCGTGTGGAAACCGACGCGCTGAATCAGCTGGTAAAGAATCCGAAAACCGAGATGGTCAGCGGCATTGAATTTGTAAGAGGCTCCATCGGCGAAAACGATGTTATTATTGCGCAATGCGGCATTGGCAAGGTATTTGCCGCCATGTGCGCACAAACAATGATCCTTCGATACGGAGTAGACCGTATCATAAATACAGGCGTTGCGGGAACCTTAAGTGAATCTCTCAATTTATTGGACATAGCGGTTTCCGACGCGGTAGTGGAGCACGACATGGACACCTCCGCCTTAGGAGATCCTGTTGGCATGATATCGGGAATTAATCTTGTAAAGCTCCCCGCCTGTGAAGCTCTCGCGAAAAAAATTCAGAGTTCCGCGCAAGGGCTCGGAATCGAATGCGTCCGCGGTGTCATCGCATCGGGAGACCAATTTATCGGTAACGAAGAGAAGAAAAGCTATATTCGCGACACCTTCGATGCCATCGCCTGCGAAATGGAGGGAGCGGCGATTGGTCAGGTATGTTACGTAAACCACGTGGATTATGTCATTATCCGCTGTATTTCCGATAATGCGGACGATACCGCCGGAGCCATGGAATATCCCGAGCTTTGCGAAAAGGCGGCGGAGCAATCTCAAAAATTGATCCTTCATTTTTTTGAATCGGAAAAGAATCGGGTTTAACCGTTTTCCCGATTTTAACCGCCACACATCCCATATCAAATATAAGAAAAACAAAAAAAACCAAGCGTTTCCTATCGGAAAAACTTGGTTTTTTCTTCTTTATAATAAATTATATTTACAGCCGATTCAATTACCGTTCGATCTCTTCCATAATGTAGGCTTCCAAAACGTCGCCCACCTTAATGTCATTGAAGCGATCCAATCCGATACCGCATTCGTAGCCCTGTGCCACCTCACGGACATCGTCCTTAAATCTCTTCAAGGAGGAGATCTTATCCTCAAAGATCACGATACCGTCACGCACAACACGGATCATAGCCGATCTGAGTACCTTACCGTCCTGAACATAGGAGCCCGCAATGGTTCCCACGTTAGGAACATGAATGGTCTGTCTGACCTCAGCGTGACCGAGAAGATTCTCACGGTACTGAGGAGCAAGCATACCCTTCATCGCGTCGGTAATCTCATTGATACAGTCATAAATCACACGATAGGTTCGGATCTCTACATTCTGACGCTCGGCACTGTCGATAGCGCCCTTATCGGGACGGACATTAAAGCCGACAATGATGGCATTGGATGCCGCCGCCAGCATAACATCTCCCTCTCGGATTCCGCCTGCCGCGGCATGGATCACGCGCACCTTAACCTCCTCATTGGAGATCTTCTCCAAGGATTGCTTCACCGCTTCGGCGGAGCCACCCACGTCTGCTTTGACAATTACATTCAGCTCCTTAATTCCTTCGGAGATCTGAGCGAACAGATCATTGAGATTTGCTCTCGCGTTTGCCTTAAATACCTCTTCCTTCGCCTTTTCACGGCGCTGATCCGCAAGCATTCTCGCCATTCTTTCATCCTCAACGGCATTAAATTCGTCTCCGGATGAGGGAACCTCAGCCAGACCGATGATCTCAACGGGAACAGAAGGCTTCGCTTCCTTTACCTGTCTGCCCTTGTCGTCCGTCATAGCGCGCACATGTCCCACAGCGGTTCCCGCGATCACAATGTCACCATTGTGAAGCGTTCCGTTTTGAACCAAAACCGTAGCCACAGGACCTCTTCCCTTATCCAGCTTCGCCTCAATCACGATACCCTTCGCGCGGCGGTTGGGATTGGCTTTCAATTCCTTCACCTCTGCCACCAGCAGCACATTTTCAAGCAGATCGTTAATACCCATTCCGGTCAAGGCTGACACGGGAACGCAAATAACATCACCGCCCCATTCCTCGGGAACCAGATCATATTTGGTCAATTCCTGTTTAACATTGTCGGGATTTGCCGTGGGCTTATCCATTTTATTGATGGCTACAATAATATCGATTCCCGCCGCCTTGGCATGGTTGATCGCCTCGATGGTCTGAGGCATGATTCCGTCATCGGCAGCGACGACCAGAATCGCGATATCCGTAGCTTGCGCGCCTCGTGCGCGCATAGCGGTAAACGCTTCGTGTCCGGGGGTGTCAAGGAAGGTAATATCCTGACTGTTTACCTTTACACGGTACGCGCCGATATGCTGAGTGATTCCGCCTGCCTCTCCTGTCGTTACACGGGTATGGCGGATGGCGTCCAGAATCGAGGTTTTTCCGTGGTCAACGTGTCCCATAACACAAACAACGGGAGCTCTGGGAAGAAGGTTGGCTTCATTGTCCTCTTCCTCGTCAAAAAGCTTTTCCTCAATGGTCACCACAACCTCTTTGGTCGCGGCAATTCCCATTTCGTCAGCGACGATCGCCGCCGTATCAAAATCAACGGTCTGGTTTACCGTTACCATCATGCCAAGCATCATCAAACGCTTAACGATCTCAGCAGAAGTCACCTTCAGCCTGGATGCCAGCTCGCTGACAAGGATTTCTTCCGGCAAGGTGACACCGGTAGGCGCCTTGGTTACAGGCTGTGTGCTCTTCTTACCCTTAAATTTATTTTTGGTTCCGTTCCCCATTCGATTCATATTCGAGGCGGAATTTTGCTTTTTCACCTTTTGGCTGCCGCCGCGGATATCTCCAATGGAATCGGGAACAAAGTTATCCAGTCTTTCATCATATTTTGAGAGATCCACCGTTCCCGCTCTCATATCTACCACACGGGTAGCGCCTCTCTGCTTGGGTGCCTCGTCTCCCTTTACGGTCTGACTGCGCACAATAGGCTGAGGCTTAAATTTCTCTCTGGGCGCGTTCTGCACTCTCTCATCCTTATCACGGAACTGCTGTCCCCCAAAGCGGTCATTTTTCTGACCCTGCGGTCTTTGCTGACCGCCGCGCTGCTGTTGTCCGCCAAAGGGATTGGCAAAGCGGTCGGCTCCCTGAGGACGCTGAGAATAGCCGCCCTGTCCTTGTTGCGCGGGCTTTCCTTCAAAACGGTCAAAACGGTCAGAACGATCCGTGCGTTCCGGTCGGTCAAAGCGTTGCGGATTTCCGCCCTGTCGGGGCTGATATCCATTGCCGTTGGGCTTCTGATAGAAGCCATTTCCCTGCGACGAGGCAGAATAATCACTGCGGGGTGCCCCATTCTGACCCCTTGCCTCGTTTTGATTTTTATGGTTAAGCTGCGGCTTGGAAGCACCTGCCATATCCGATACAGGCTTCTTTTCCTCCCGAGCGGGCTTAGTCTCTGCCTTTTCGGCAGACTTTCCGCCAAACTCTTTTGAGGGTCTGCTCTCTCTCTCTATGGTTTGTTCCGGTTGTTCCCTTGATTCCTTTTTCTCCGACAAAACAGAAGCAGCCTTCTCGCCTTCGGTTGCCTTACCATCTGTTTCCTGAAGGAGCTTCTCCTTCTTCAAAGCATTGTCAACACCCTTATCCGAAACAGATTTCGCCCCTGTCTCGGGTTTTACCTCATCCGTACCATCCTTATCCACGGTTTTCGGCGCGTCAGCCATTCCAACGGCTTCATCCTTTGTCTTTTCGGAACTATCAGCCTTTGCGCTTTTTTTCGAAGACGGAATATACGTAATTCCATCCAGATAATCCTCAATATTCGTAATTTGATTTTCCTTAGTCAAGGCGTCAAAAAGAACATCAAACTCCGCAGGCTCCAAGGGCTTTTGCGATTTGGTCGCAATTCCCTTTTCTTCAAGGATCGCCGTGATGTCTTTTGTTTTCATATTCAGATCCTTTGCGAACTGATTCATCTTCAATAATGAGTTAGAATGATTTCCTGCCATATTTCATACCGTGTCCTTCGCAGTCGATGAAGGACTTCCTTTCCTTGGATTTAGGCGATTTGGGATTTAGGTGTTGCCGAAATTCAAAATCAAATATATTTTTCAACCATTTGAGCCATCTGTCGGTCGGTTACGGCAACCGCCGCCAGAGAGGAGGTCTTACCTAACGCGGCGGCAAGAGTTACTCCGTCACATGCAAGCCGTATATGCGTCACTTGATAATACTCACATTTATCAGATATGCGTTTGTGCGTGTTTTCCGATGTATCCGAGGTCTCAAAGACCAATACGGGAGATTCCTTTGGGCTTTGCCGACGCATTGCCTCGCAGATCATGGGAACACCGAAGATCACCTTGCCGGCTCTCACACAAAGTCCGAGAGACGCCAACAGCTTCTTTTCATCCCTTATCCGCTTGGGCGAATCGGCTGTTTTTTCAGCGTTTTTGAAATCTTCCCCTTGGTCAAATTTATTGGATTCAATCATGACCGTCCAGCTCACTTTCCATTTTGTCATAGATCTCATCCGAAATGTTACATTCTAAGCTTCGCTCGATTCTCCGAGACTTTCTTGCCTTTTTCAAACAGCGAATATCGCGGCAGATATACGCCCCTCTGCCGGATTTTTTTCCGGTAAAATCAAGGGAGACCTCCCCCTCAGGACTTCTTACAACACGTAAAAGCTGCTTTTTGGGTTTATGTTCGTTGCAGCCGAGACATTGACGCTGAGGGATCTTTCTCGTTTTTTGCTGTTCCATATCTCCCTCCCTATGCGCTTATTCCGCTTTAATATCGATCTTCATACCGGTCAGTCTGGCAGCCAATCTCGCGTTTTGTCCTTCCTTACCGATCGCCAAGGAAAGCTGATCCGCGTCAACCACTACACGGCAAGCGCGCTCAGCCGTAAAGGTAACCGACTTAACCGCGGCAGGCGCAAGAGCCGCCGCCACATATTCCTCAGGCACCTCGCTGTACTTAACGATGTCGATCTTCTCGCCCCGCAGCTCATCCACGATTCCGGCGATTCTCATACTGTGAGTACCAATACATGCTCCCACAGCATCCACATCCTCGTCTCTCGACCAAACAGCGATCTTCGTTCTGGAACCCGCCTCGCGGGCAACGCCCTTAACCATAACAATACCGTCCTGAATCTCGGGGACCTCCAGCTCAAACATTCTGCGAACCAAGCCGGGATGTACTCTGGACAGTGTAACCAACGGACCGCGGCTCTCCTTGTTCACTTCCATAACAAAGACCTTAACCTTAGCATCCACCTCAAAGGTCTCGCCGGGGATCTGCTCGCCCTTAAGTAAAACCGCGCGGCCGTTTCCGGTCTCCAAAACCACGTTTCCGTTCACAGGATCAATTTTGCTGACCGTAGCGGTAATGATCTCCTCACGCTTACTTTCGTAAGCATCCTGCATCACCTTGCGCTCACCCTCACGGATTCCCTGAATGATCACAGACTTTGCCGCGGCGGCACTAAGTCTTCTGAAATTCTTGGTTTTAACCTCGGTTTCCACCATTTTTCCAATCGTGTAGCGTTTGCTGATCGCTTTCGCGTCCTCCAAGGAGATCTGACATTGGGGATTGACCACCTCTTCCACGACTTCCTTCTGAAGATAAACCTTAACATCCTCCTTCACAGGATCTATAGCAACACGCATCAAGGTGTTGTTTCCGTACTCCTTCTTAAAGGCGGAAAGCAAAGCCGCTTCAATCTTTTCCAGCATATACTCCTTAGGAATCCCCTTTTCCTTTTCCAAAAGATCAAGCGCAACAAAAAATTCCTTGTTCATTTCAAGTATCCATCCTTATAAAAATTCAATAAGTTTTGTAATTCCACTATATTTTTAAATTTTAAAATTCAAAATAAGTTCTGAGCTTAGCAACTGTATTTTTAGGGAAGGTCAAAACCGTTCCGTCGGAATCGATACGGATATCACCGTTTTCATCGGATTCCAGCAAAACGCCGCGAAACACCTTTGATCCGTTTAAGGGCGCATAAAGACGAACCTCCACATCCCATCCCTCGCAAGCGTAAATGTGCTCCTTTGTCTTCAGATCGCGCTCCACGCCGGGAGAAGAAACCTCTAAATAATACTGTTCCTCAATGGGATCCGCCTCATCCAGAACAGGATCCAGCGCGCGGTGCATTTTTTCGCAATCGTCAATGGTGATTCCGTCCTCTGAATCAATGGTGATACGCAGGATTCTTCTCGCGCCCTCTTTTACGTACTCCACATCCCAGAGCCAACAGCCCAATTCCTCCGCGATAGGCTCAGCCAATGCCCGAACCGTTTCAGCAATGCTTGTGTTTTTTGCCATTCCAACCTCCGTGCCGAACAGAGCGGCTATTTCAACAATTAAGAGTGGGTTCTTTCAAACCCACTCTCATCATCCATGTTATTATATCACACTTTTTATCCGATTGCAATACCTTTTTTAAAATTTATTTTAATTTTTTTGCGCTCCGAAGCATAAAATCTTTCTTATATTTATTAAAAGTAAAAAGAAACTTGTAAATAAATGTTTACAAACGAAAGATTATATGATATAATAATATAATAGGGTAGTTGTTTCTAAAATTTATTTGTTTTCATACCGAATCCAATACCGAACAAACTGCTCGTTTACGACACGTTTATGAAAGGATAGAATATCCATGTCAAATAAAAAACACGATCTGTTGCACCGAGTTGAGGAGCTTCCCTCTCGGATGTATGTCATTTTTGCAATTATTATGCTGGGAGTGCATATCGCGATCTGCACCTATACCGAGGCATCGCCGTCTGTCACAGGGCTGGTCCTCCTTTTGCTGTACGCGGCTATATGCGGCACTCTCTATTGGCTCGTGCATCGGCGATTGGTTCTCTACCGAATCGAATCCAATACCTCAGAGGAACAAAACAACAGCGTTATCCACGCCTTTCACACCTCGCTGAACATCCCCTACGCGGTGGTAACAGAGACCGGAAGGATCCTAACGGTAAATAACGCCATGAGACAATGCACGGGGGCATGGGATACTCTGTTTAATTCCGATATTTCCTCTATCTGTAACCGCAGCATGAAAGATATTCTTCATATCGCCATGGAAGAATACCAAAATCAAAAGGGTGACGAGGAAGAGGACCCCGAAAAAATGTTTCCCGATTACACCATCGCCAACACGGAGGTCAAAAACCTTGTGGAAATCGAGGGAAGAACCTATAAGATCGATTGCCATCCGCTTCACGCAAAAGGAAGACATTATTACATGCTGATCTTTCGGGATGTAACCGAGCTTTGGGAGATCACCGAAAAGCATCAAAATAACCTGACTGCCATCGCTTATATCGTAATGGATAATTTGGAAGAGCTTGCGCAGTATGTAAAGGTCAGCTACAACTCCGAGGCGAGACAGGCGGAAAGACTGCTGAAGGAGTGGGCAAGCGAGCTGGGGGGCATGCTCCGAGAATACGAAAAAAACAAATTCATTCTCCTGCTTTCCCGAGCCATGCTTTCAGAATGTATCGAGAATAAATTTGAGATTTTGGATAAAATCCGTGACATACGCATCGGTACAGAAAATATGCCGATCACTATTTCTATGGGCGTTGCCACCTCGGGAGACAGCATGTCAAACCGCGAGCGGGATGCCTTGGTTGCGTTAGATTTGGCACTGCAAAGAGGCGGAGATCAGGTGGTAATGAAGACCGAGCTTGGAAATTTCTTCTTTGGCGGAAAAACCAAAGCGCAGCAAAAGCGTACCAGAAATTCGTCCAGGGTTATTGCGGGTAAGCTTTGTTCCATGATCACAGAGTCCTCCTCGGTTCTTGTCATGGGTCACAGTAACCCCGATTTTGACTCGATCGGCGCTTGCGTGGGAATCGCTGCCCTCTGCCTCCATTTAGGCACTCGTGTAAAGATTGTTACCGATACCGAATCGGAAAACTTTAAAGCCTGTACCTCACGGCTTACCCGCCTGTCCGATTATAAGAATATGTTCATCGACGGCGTAGACGGTTTGAGCCAGCGGGATCACGGAACCCTGCTGATTATCGTGGATGCCAACAATTTCGCTATTCTTGAGGAACCCGAGATCGCGAAAAATTCCGCGCAAACCGTAATCATCGACCATCATATTACAAAGATCGAAAAGGACGGCAGCGGCTATCAGCCTCAATTGAGTTATATCGATGCCACCGCCTCCTCTGCCTCGGAGCTGGTCTCCGAGATTTTAGAGCAAAGCCTGCCCGAAAGAACCCTCCGACAGGAGGAGGCAAATGTCCTCATGGCAGGTATTATGGTGGATACCAAGAATTTCACCCGTACCGTAGGTACACGTACCTTTGCGGCAGCGCTCTACCTGCGCAATCAGGGCGCGCGTACAGAGGATGCCAGAGTTTTCTTCGAAGAGGCATTTGACGACTACCGTGCCGAAGCGCAGTTCGGATCCGAGGCAAAGATCTATCGGGATCAGATCGCCATTACCTCCATTGAAGGAAGCGGAACACAAAACGACAGAGTTTCCGCGGCAAAAGCGGCGGATAAGCTGCTGACCGTACGCAATGTCAACGCCGCCTTTGCCCTGATCTGTATCGGCTCAACGGTTCATATATCCGCGCGCTCCAACGGTACCATCAATGTTCAGATCATATTGGAAAAGATCGGCGGCGGCGGTCACTTTGACGTAGCGGGCGCGGCATTGACCGAAAGCAGTCTTAAGGACGCGGAAAGCCGTTTGATGGAAGCGATCGATAATTACTTCGAAAACAACCTACGCTCAAAATCTTAAAGCCAACTTAATTCATTATATAAACATTCTGCCAAACTAAAAACTAAAATCTAAAAGGAGTAAATAAAATGAAAGTTATTTTAACCGCCGATGTTAAAGGACAGGGTAAAAAAGATCAGGTAGTTGAGGTGTCCGACGGCTACGCCAGAAACTTTTTGCTTCCCAAAAAGCTGGCCATTCCCGCGGATTCCAAAGCGCTGAATGAAATAAAAAACAAAGAAGCCTCCAAGCAGCACAAATTGGATGTGGAAAAGAAAAACGCGCAGGAGATTGCCGCAAAGCTTGAAGCCATTGTGGTACGCTTTGTATACGCCGCGGGTCCCGACAAAAAGCTGTACGGATCGGTAACCTCCAAGGAAATCGCGGAAGCGCTGAAAAAGGATTATAACATTGAGGTAGATAAAAGAAAGATCACCTTGGCTGCCCCCATCAAGTCCTTTGGCACCTTCAGCGCCGATGTCCGTCTTTTCACCGACGTGATTGGAAAGATCCATATAGAAGTCTGCGGTAAGGAATAATTTCCCCGCCCCCAAAAAGAACACAAAGGAACATAAAGGATATTAGGTCATGAATGACGAACTTGTAAGAAAGCTTCCCTTCTCTTTGATTGCCGAGCAATCGCTGTTGGGCTCTATTTTGGTAGATCCGGAAGCGCTCAATGAAGTGGCGGAGATCATTACGCCGGCAGATTTTTATTTGACCGAGCATACACAGATCTATACCGCCATGCACGAATTGTTCCTGATCAATAAAGAAATCGATGTGGTCACCCTCATCGATATGTTGGTCACCAAAGGGATTTACAGTAAATCCGGCGGAGAGGATTACATCCGCTCTCTCTACCAATCGGTCTCTAACGCACTGAACGTCAAGGATTACGCCAATATCGTAAAAAACAAGAGCCTTTTGCGTAAGCTCATTGAGGCGTGCTCGGATATTTCCGACAAAGCGTACAGCGAGGAGGGCTCCACCGAGGAGCTGATCAATTACGCGGAAAGCATTATTTTTGACATTGTCCAAGGTCGGGATACAAAAAGCTTTCGCCATATCCGCGAGGTAATTCAGGGAGTATACAGCCATTTGCATACCATGGCAACCGAGGGTGAGTCGGCGCAAGGCACAAAGACCGGCTTTTCGGGAATCGATAACGTATTGGCAGGGATGGGAAACTCCGACCTTATTCTGGTCGGCGCCCGTCCCGGTATGGGAAAGACCTCCTTCTGTCTTAACATTGCCACAAACGTAGCCCTGCAAACAGGAAAAAACGTTTGTATCTTCTCGCTTGAAATGTCAGCGGAACAGCTTGTTACCCGTGTAATCTCCAGCGAGGCAATGGTGGATAGCTATGCCTTACGTACAGGAAAGCTGGATACCAAGCAATGGGAGGATATCGCCAACGCCACAACAAAGCTGGCGGGATGCAATATGCTCATTGATGATACGGCAGGCATCTCGGTCACCGCGATGAAGGCAAAGCTCCGCCGTGTCCAAAACCTCGGTCTGGTAGTGATCGACTACCTCCAGCTTATGCAGAGCGACCGAAGAACCGATAACCGTGTACAGGAGGTAGCAGAGATCTCCCGCGGACTTAAGCTGATGGCAAAGGAATTAAATGTTCCCATTATTTGCTGTTCTCAGCTCTCCCGCGGACCGGAAAGCCGTACCGACAAGCGACCCATGCTGTCTGACCTCCGCGAATCGGGCTCCATCGAGCAGGACGCGGATACCGTTATCTTCCTCTACCGAAGCGAATATTACGACACCGATACCGCTCAGGAGGACGGCAACATTGCGGAAGTGATCATTGCCAAAAACAGACACGGCTCGCAAGGAACCGTCAAAGTAGGCTGGATCGGAAGATATACCAAATTCCGTTCTATCGCTACCGATGTGGAAGAACAATAACAATAACAACAATAACAATATAATAGTAACATACCGAAAGAACGAAAAATCATGAATATGAATCTCACTCCCGACCCTTTCCTTCCAACAGGATTTACCGATCCTGCCGAGCTGTCGGGTATGCCTCCAAGCACACCGATTCTGGTTGCTTACTCGGGGGGAGCGGACTCTACCGCCCTTCTCCATATGCTGGCTTATTATGGAAGGATCCACAATTCAACAATTTACGCTGCCCACGTCCACCACGGAATCCGCGGAGAAGAGGCAGATCGGGATGAAGCGTTTTGCAGAGAGACCGCATCCCGCTTGTCCGTAAAGCTTTTTGTCCTCCATGCTGATGTTCCCGGTCTGTCGAAGGAAAGCGGAGAGAGTATTGAGACCTGCGCGCGTCGTGTCCGATATGATTTTTTTGATGCTTTGATGGAAAAATATCAAATTCCGATTCTCGCCACAGCGCATAACGCGGGGGATAATTTGGAAACTATGCTTTTCAATATGATCCGCGGCTGCGGACTCAGCGGAATTTGCGGAATCCCCCTGAGCCGCCTTTGTGAGAACGGAACCGTGGTTCGCCCCATTTTGGGAATGACACGTGATGAAATTCTTTCATATTGCGAAAAGAACGCTCTTGAATTTGTCACCGACAGCACAAATGACGGCACGGAATATACACGAAACAAAATCCGCGCGGAGATTATTCCTCTGCTAAATGAGATCAATAGCTCAGCGGTGAAAAACTCCGCCAAGCTTGCTCAAAATCTTCGCGCCGATTATTTGTGTCTTGAAAGCATGACAAACCTGTTTCTGGAGGAAATGAGAAAGGGTTACGCGCTGGAGGTCGAAAAGATCAACGGCTCTCCCGCGGCGATCGTCAATCGGGCATTGGCATCTCTCTATCATGAATATTCCGGAGGACATTCCTTGGAATATTCCCACGTCACCGCCATCCGAGAATTGGCAAAAAAAGCGGTGCCCCATTCCCGTGTTACCCTTCCAAACAGAATAGAAGCCGTCATAGAGCAAGGATGCGTGATTTTTCGGGACACGCCCCAAAAAGCGGATATCCTTCCTTATCGGATTCCTCTGAAGGAAGGCGAAAACATGATTTCACAGACCGGATGTGAAATCATCATGAAAACATCACAAAATGCGAAAAATATTTACAAAAATTCAATACTATTGTCCATTGATTCTGCTAAAATAAATGGGAATCTGTATGTACGAAATCGGGAAGCGGGAGATCGAATCCTTATGGGCGGTATGCATAAAAGCATCAAAAAGCTGCTATGCGACAAAAAGATCCCCCTTTCTCTCCGCGCGCGGCTTCCTGTGCTCTGTGACGACAGCGGAATCTTGGCAATTCCCCTGATCGGAGTTCGAGATGGCACGGCATCCCATAACCCACAAGCTTCGCCTATGATGCTATCCTTCATTTTTAATTTTAATGAATAAATGAATATAACCGAAATTCTCAATATATTATTTACAGATAAAAATGAATGAAAAAACAAAAAAACGGAAAGGCTAATGCTTATGATAAACGACATTGAAAGTATACTTATCAGCCCTCAAAAAATCGACGAGATCACAACCCGTATTGCCGACCGAATCAATGAGGATTACGCCAAATCAGAAAAAAAGCTGGTTCTTATCTGCATTTTAAAGGGTTCGTTAATGTTCACCTGTGAGCTGATGAAAAAGATCACACTGCCCGTAGAGATCGAATTTATGAAGGTATCCTCCTACGGTTCCCAAACCTCCTCGTCCGGAGTTATTAATATTCATCTGGATATTAAGAGGGATGATATGGAGAACGTTGATTTTATCGTTGTGGAGGATATTATAGATAGCGGAAGAACCCTCTCCCATTTGGTTCGCTATCTCTCTGAAAGAGGTGCCAACAGCGTGCGTACCTGTACCATGTTAGATAAACCCGATCGCCGTACCGTAGATTTTCGACCCGATTATTGCGGCGAGGTCATACCCGATAAATTTGTGGTCGGCTTTGGACTTGATTATGATGAAAAATACCGCAATCTACCCTATGTCGGTATCCTCAAGCCAGAGATTTACAATCGCTAAAACGTCCCATTCTTAAACGGAGGAACCTGATGAAAAAAAACAATTTTAAAATTATAGTCTTCTATTTTGTGCTCATCATCGCCATCTTTTTGGTGTTGTCTACCATGTTCAGCCAAGAGGATCCCGAGAAAATCAAGTACGGTGACGTCGTGGATTACTTCCAAAAGGATGCCGTAAAAGAATTTATCGTAGATGATAGCTATTATCTTACCATGGAGGTCTATCAGCTGAACGAGCAAGGGGAACTCACACGTGACGAAAACGGAGCGATCACCGCGCCCACAAAAATAATCGGCTTCCAGATTCCCAACTATATCGATTTCACAAACGAATTCGGAGAATATTATAAAAATAATACCAATTTGGTAGGCTATGATATTCAGCCTGAAAAAACAACTCCCTTGTGGGTTGCTTTCCTGCCCTACATTATCGTTATTGTAATCTTTATCATCATTTACGCGGTTATCGCAAAACAAGCATCCAGCGGTAAGGGCAGCGCGGGTAAAATGATGAATTTCGGAAAGGCAAGGGTCAAAACTCCCGACCAAGCGCAAAGCAAGATCTTGTTTAAAGACGTAGCGGGAGCGGATGAGGAAAAGGAAGAGCTGGAAGAGATCGTGGAATTTCTCAAAAATCCCGCCAAATTTGGAAAACTGGGTGCCAAGATCCCTCACGGTGTCCTCCTTGTAGGCCCTCCCGGTACAGGTAAAACACTTCTGGCAAAAGCGGTTGCCGGAGAAGCGGGCGTTCCCTTCTTCTCTATATCGGGCTCTGACTTTGTGGAAATGTATGTAGGCGTAGGCGCGTCCCGTGTTCGTGACTTGTTTGAAAACGCGAGAAAAGCCCCCTCTTCCATCATATTCATTGATGAAATCGACGCGGTAGGACGTCACAGAGGTGCCGGTCTCGGAGGCGGGCACGACGAACGTGAGCAAACCCTAAACCAATTGCTCGTGGAAATGGACGGCTTCGGTTCTCATGAGGGCATTATTGTAATTGCCGCAACCAACCGTCCCGATATTTTGGATCCCGCTCTTCTCCGCCCGGGTCGTTTTGACCGCCAGATCACGGTAAATTATCCTGATATCCGAGGACGTGAGGAAATTCTGAAGGTTCATGCGAAGAATAAGCCCTTGGAGGAGTCCGTTGATCTTGCGCGCATCGCGAAAACCACAGCCGGATTTACCGGTGCCGATCTTGCGAATCTCCTGAATGAAGCGTCGCTTCTGGCGGCACGCCGAGGCAAGAATCTGATCGGTATGGATGATATCGAGGATGCCTATATTAAGGTTATTGCGGGTCCCAAGAAGAAAACAAGAGCACGCAAAGAAGATGAGTTACGAAAAACCGCGATCCATGAAGCGGGACACGCGATCATCGCCCATGTCCTCCCCCACCTGGATCCTGTACAGCAAATTTCCATTATTCCCAGCGGCAGCGCCTTAGGCTATACCTTAAATCCCCCTGTGGAGGATAAGTACAGCGTATATAAGAGCGAGTTGAAGGAAAAGATCGCGATGCTCTTGGGCGGACGCGCGGCAGAGGAGCTGGTATACGGCGACGTGTCGGGCGGTGCCTCCAATGATATCGAGCGAGCCACGGCAACAGCCAAGAAAATGGTCACCCAATTGGGTATGAGCGACATTCTCGGTCCCCGTTCCTTTGGCAGCCATCAAGGCGAGGTATTCTTAGGCAGAGACTTCTCCAGCTCACAGGACTATTCCGAGGAGATTGCGGCTAAGATCGATTCCGAGATCCACGCGATTATTCAAGAAGCCTACGCAACCGCTAAAAAGATCTTGACCGAGAATATGGGAAAGATGCATTTTGTGGCAGATTTCCTTATGAAGAACGAGATCATGGACGGCGAGCAGTTTGCGGCGGCAATGGACGGCAATCCCACCTTTGAGGAATTGGAGGAAATGACCGAGGCGAAAAAGCGCAAGAGCCGTGAGGAAAATGAAGAAAAGCGCAAAGCCGAGGAAAAACGCAAAAAAGAGGAAGAGGAAAGAATGGCACAAGCGCAAGGCGGCGCGGAAACCACAATTTCCCCCGAGGGACAATCTAACAGCAATCCTAACGATCAAAACAATGAGATCCCTCACTGATGTATTCATAATCCAATGATTATAAAAAGCCAAGCGGCTGTCTTACAAAATGTAGGACAGCCGCTTGGCTTTATTGTATATAAGGTATATAACTGTATACGGAAGATTAGTTATTATCGCTTTCTTTTGTCTCTTCCGCTTCTTCCGCTTTTTTCCGTTCCTCCTTGGGGAGAACCTCTTTAAAGGCGGTAAGCGCGCATTCGATCATATCATCCGTTGGCTCCAATACCGTAATATGCTGTAACCACATACCGGGAGCGGAAATGATCCGTGTAAACGTGTTATCATGCCGTCCTGCCAGCTTGATCAGCTCATAACCCAGTCCCATGATCAGAGGCAGTAAAATCAGCTTCATCAAAGCGCGGATAAAGGTGGCAGGAACCGATCCTGTCAACCAAATAAACAGAGGATCAATAAAGAAGGAGATAAACATTCCCACCAGCAGCATCAAAATCAGAAAGGAGGTACCGCACCGAGGATGGAAACGACGCTCGTTTCTTACATTTTCAACGGTCAATTCTTTCCCATGCTCATAGCAAAAAATGGTCTTGTGCTCTGCTCCGTGATATTGGAAGGTTCTTCGAATATCCTTCATTAAGGTAACCAACAGCATATAAGCCACTAAGATCGCGATCTTCAACACGCCCTCAAACACAGATTTTACAAGGGAGCTGAGTGCCAGATTTTCGGGAGCAAGAAATGGCATAACTCCCGCGCTCCATTTATAAATAAAGGTAGGCAGCATTACGAACAATCCAATGGATAATCCAACGCCCAATACCGTAGCGATCACCATAACTGCTGTCATCAGTACAGAAGAACCCGTATTCTTCTCTTTCTTGGTTTCTGTTTCCGAGACCTCAGCAGATGCCTCACCTTCCGCTGCGCTGTTGACCTCGGGAATCTTTTCTTGTAATCCCTCGGTTGATTCAGTCACTGTTTTTGCTTCGGAAGTTGGCATATCCTCCGATTTCAACCTTCGCTTTTTCACCTTATCCTTTTTGGTATTCGCATCATCGGCAACCTCCTCCAAACCGGCAATCTCCGCCGATCGCATGAGACATTTGTAGCCGAATTTCATGGATAAAACAAAATTAATTACTCCGCGGATGATGGGAATTCGTGTAACCTTGGATTTTGGAGCTTCGGTCTCCCATTTCTCCAAAACCATCTCCCCTTCCGGATTTCTGACCGCCATAGCGGTCATTTTCGGTCCGCGCATCATAATTCCCTCAATCAGTGCCTGTCCGCCGATCGAGGTCTTTTTGACACACGCAACGCTTTTATTTTCATTCTTGTTTTTACTCATTTTTTTACTCATTTTTTACCAAATGTTATCTCCTCTCCTCGGAATTACCGCTTCATCTCTTTACCAAACCTTGGCATTTCGATTTTCGTCAAGATACCAAAACGGATACGTGCCCGTCCCATTTGGCTCATCAGCGGAATATACATACGCCTTACATTCTTTAAAAGAGTCGTTCATGGTGGAGGTCTTCTCATTTCTCAAAGCATCTAATTGCTCCCCATTTCCGTAATAAAATACCGATTTAAGACCGTTACACCGTTGGAACGCGCTGTCCTGAATCATTTCCACATTCTCATGGAGCATAACGTATTGCAAGGAAGAGCAAGCAAGGAACGCGCTTTCCTCAATCACCGTCACACTCTTGGGCAAGGAAATGTTCTCCAGCTCGGTGCAACCGGAAAACGCCTCGTAAGGAATCTTCTCCAAGCCCTCACCCAAACGGATTCTTGTCAGGGATGTACAGTCTAAGAATGCCTGTTCTCCAAGCTCGGAAATCACGCAATTTTCATCAAAGACCAGCTTGACCCCCTGCATATTGCGAAAAGCTCCTTCGCCGATGGACGTGACGGTATGCGGAATGGTAAGACTTTTGATCGTGTCTTCGGTTCGGTCGGCAAAAACGCCATCGCCGATCCTAACCACCGTATATCCGCTGAGGACCGAGGGTACGATCATGTGATCCACCCAGTTTTTAAGTCCGGTAATTTCCACCGTATCGGTTCCCTCAAGCTTTGAAAAAGCGAACACCTGCTCGTTAGCGATCCACTTTGCTTCCAGCAAAACATCCCCTTGAACCTCATGCAAAGAAAAATCCCATAACACACTGCCGTAATACCAGCCTAAAAACATATAGCCTTCACGGACAGGGTCGCTTGGCGCTCCCATTAACGTGTTCTCGAGAACCTGCCTTGGATCCACTTCTCCTCCCCCTTTTGAATCAAAGGTAACCGTGTAATATATTGGCTCTCCCTCTTCTCCGTCTTTATTACAGGAGACCAAAAGCAAGGATGAGATCATTAAAAGCGCTAAAAGCGCCATCCCTATTTTTTTCATGAAAAAACTTCCTCCGCCGGATCAGAAAATTCCCTGCTGAATCCACACGATTCCGCAAGCAAGCTATCCTATCTTCAATATACAATATATAATATTATATATTGTTTTGGCGCTTTTGTCAACGGATGAGGAGAAAATGTAACAAGTCGTACAAAAATTTAACGGCGGAATTTTCACCGCCGTAAATATTTATTCATATTTTTCTCTTCAATTCAGACTTTATTTAAAAGCCTTCCCTTCTTCCCCTCAGTCGCCAGAATATCTTTCTTAAAAGCTCAGCGGGAAAAACCAAAAGAGAGACCAATAGCGTAAAGCCCAATTCCTCCGCGGTTAACGGCATGGTTCTCAGAACGCTTCCTCCAAGATACACAAACAAGATCTGAACAACGCAAACCAGTGTCATGACCGCGATGAAGGCACGGTTTCGTGATATTCCCGACAATAAACGAAGCCTGTCGGTCCTCGCGTTGAAGCAATTTAATACCGAGGTAAAAATAAATAAAGCGAAAAATGCCGTCAGTAGGCATAACCGATTCGGTACGGAACGAAAACGCGCGGTAAAGAAAGGGTGTAATAAGAAGGATAGGCAAAGTGTAATGGTAAAGCCTCCCAAAAACAAAATTTGATTCACCATATAACGGTTGAGGATCGGCTCATCACGCCGTTTGGGCGTTTCCTTCATACAGGAGGGTAAGGGTGCCTCCCCCGCAAAAGCCAAACCGCCAAGCGTATCCATGATCAAATTGATCCAAAGCATCTGCACCACGGTCACCGGGGCATCGATACCGACAAAGGGACCGATCATGGAAACCCCAACGGCGCAAAAATTCATAGTCAGCTGTAAGGTAATAAACTTGCGGATGCTTTTAAAGATATTGCGCCCGTATAGAACCGCCTTCGCGATAGAGGCAAGGTTATTATCCAAAATAATAATATCCCCCGCCTCTCTTGCTACATGAGTACCTGTACCCATAGCAAATCCAATATCCGCGCGCTTCAGCGCGGGAGCATCGTTGATTCCGTCTCCCGTCATTCCCACAACACGCTCGGTCTCCTGCGCAATACGTACCAAGCGGCTCTTGTCGGCAGGCAACGCTCTGGCAACCACCGCCAGCCTCGGCAGCATTTCCTTCAGCTCCTCATCGGACAAGCGTGATAGCTCCTCACTGTTCAAAATCAAAGGATGGCGTGAGGATAATATACCGCAAGCCTGGGCAATGCTCTGCGCTGTATCTCGGTTATCACCTGTCATCATTACGACTTGGATCCCCGCTCCTTGCAATTCCCGAACCGAACGCTTTGCCTCGGGGCGGATCCGATCCTGCAGCATAACAGCGCAAATCAGACATAGCTCACCGAAATGATCCTGCATTGGCATTTGATTTCCTTGGCACAAAAGGAGAACTCTGCCGCCCTGTGCGGTCATTTCCCCGATTTTACGTAAAAAATCATACGAGACTGTCGAAAACGGAATCACCTTGCCCCCCTCACCGTACGCATACCGAAGAGAGGGGATCAGCTTTTCAGGGGCACCTTTTATCAAAACCTCTTCGCCTCTTCCTCTTAAAGCCACAGCAGAAAATTTTCGATCGCTGTCAAAGGGACAAACGGAAACGCGCTCATATCCTGCCGTTTGATCGGAATATACCGCTACCGATTCCAATAAAGCGCGGTCCGTACCATTGCCCCCCAAGACCTTTCCCTCTGAAAGGAGGGAGGCTGTGTTATGCCGACAGGATCTCTCATAAAGCGCGGCGATCATTTTTTCACGCTTGCGCATATCTTGATAAGAGGAAAATTCTCCGGACTGCGCCGTGAGAATCTTCGCCACGCTCATTTTTCCCTCAGTCAGCGTTCCCGTTTTGTCCGTAAACAGCAAATTCATACTTCCCGCCGCCTCGATTCCCACAGGCTTGCGAACCAAAACCTGATCCCGTATCATTCGGCGGATATTGGAAGAAAGAACCACCGCGATCATCATGGGCAAACCTTCGGGTACGGCTACAACGATCACCGTCAGCCCCAACATAAACGCGTGCAACAAGTGATTCAGAACGTAAGGGATATCCCTAAGCTTCATGGCGATCACCTGCGTCTGAAAGCCGCTGTCAAGAAAAAAAGTGTTAAATAAATAGGCAAACGCTACCAAAACAGCGGCGAAATATCCCAAACGGCTGATCTGCTTTGCCAGCTTGGCAAGTCGAAGCTTTAACGGACTTTCCCTCGTCTCCAATTGTACCTCACGGGAAATCTGCCCCAAAAAGCTGCTGTCTCCCACAGCAAAGATCTCAATAACAGCCTCACCCGATAATACTGAGCAACCCCGAAATACCGCTCCCGCGCAGTTAGGATTTTTCACACGCTCGCCGCATTTTCTCTTCTCCGCCTCACGGTTTTCCCCTGTCATCGCCGACTGATCCACGCCAATACACCCCTCCAAGATCCAACCGTCCGCAGGAATTTGTTCGCCCGCGCTTACCAGAAGAGTATCCCCCACCACGATCTCGGAAATAGGCACCTGACAAAGCCTGCCGTCACGAAAGACACGGAATTCCGAGCGGTCACATTCCTCGGACAGACGGCGAAAGGCTGCCTCACTGCCCCGTTCGGAAAGGGTGGAGATCAGCGTTGCCAAGAACACGGAAACCGCGATTCCCACACTTTCCACCCAATCGCCGCCCCGAAAAACAAAGATCAGATTTACAGCCAAAGCACACAGTAAAATTCGAATAACAGGATCCCCTAAATTTGAAAAGAAATGGCGCAAAAAGCTTCTTGACGCCGCACGGGACAGCTGATTTTCACCGTATTTTGCGCGGGAAGCTGTCACCTCCTCCGAGGAAAGCCCCCGCCCCTTTCGGCGAAAATCCCTTATTGTCTCACTCTGCCTTGCTTTTGCGGAATCCGCTTTCCGCTCTTTATGATTCCCTACAATTTCCGTAGCCTTCATTCACACTCGTCCTTTCCGAAAATATTCACCGATCGACTGCTAAAATCGACTACTAAAAATATATGAATAAAACCTCCGCCACATGCCAATGATAGAGTAACTGAACAAAAAGACCTGCCAAGGAGGACCCCATGAAAAAACAAAAGGAGCTATTCGAGCCGCCGCGCGAAAAGCGTATGCCGAATCTGTACAATTGCGCCATCCTTTTCACACTCATCTCTGCCCTCGGCTGGGGCTTTGAAAAGCTCGCGCGGTATATTGTTTATCACAGCACTACTGACCGAGGCTTTCTCACTCTGCCCCTGTGCCCCATTTACGGCAGCTGTATTCTTCTCATCGCCCTTCTGCTCGGCTCACCCAAAGCGCCCTCAAAGGGCATGGACCGGCTGCTTCGATTTCTTACTCCCACCGAAAAAACCACCTCTCATATCCTACGATATACAATTTATTTTGCGGGAGCGACACTTTTGTCCACGCTGGTAGAGCTCATTACAGGACTGATCTTCCTTGCCCTCGGCACACCTCTTTGGGATTACAGCCAACAGCACGGCAACATTGCGGGTGTGGTATGTATAGAATATAGCCTTCTTTGGGGCATCCTGATCACTCTTTTTATGGCAACGCTTTGGGGAATGCTATGCAAATTGACAGAAAAAATCTCGTTAAAAGCGCAAAAGAAAACCGCCCTTTTTCTTGTTATTGCTATGTTGATAGACTTTTCCTTTAATTGTAGCTACCTGTTATGTACAAAAAGCCATTTTAATTTTTGGTAAATCGATCAACATACATACGGTACCTTCGAATAAGAAAAGATTCTTCGCCTTCGGCTCAGAATGACACGAAGGGAGGAAAGTGCAACAGATAAGCTTTCATTCTCGCACAAGCTACCGTACGTGTCATC
>JAZSPS010000096.1:0-9792 GCA_045537595.1 Eubacteriales bacterium | reverse complement strand
TACATGCCTTGGCACCGAAGGCTGAGCTGATGGAATATCCCATTACGCTCCGTGCTATGACACAGGGAAGAGGAAGCTTTGAGTATGAGGTAACGGGATATGATACCGTTCCCGGTAACATTGCCGCTAAAATCGTAGAGGATTATAAAAAGGCAAATGCCTGATCCGAACATAAAATAAGCTTCGGTCATAAGACCGATCAAGAAGCATGTTGAAAACAGCGTTGCTATGAGTAAGAGCTCATGGCGACGCTGTTTTTGCGTTAAAAAGAACCGCAAGGATATGAATTTCTTATGAAAAATATTTGTACTCGTCGGTATATGACATTTTTTTCATAGGAGGTATGATACAATGATGAAACAGGAATTTCAAATAACGGAGGTTGAAATGGTTAAGAAGAACTGTTCCTTCCAAGCGGAAGCGCGGGAAGGTGTGTTGGAGCTGGTGTTGCGTGGTGAGATCGATCATCACAGCGCGGTGGGGATCCGTATGGAGATGGATGCCTTGATCTATGAGAAAAATCCCATAAAGACCGTGTTGGATCTGTCAGCCATTGAGTTTATGGATAGCTCGGGGCTGGGACTGATCATGGGACGGTATGCGCTCATGAAAAAATTAGGGGGAGAGCTGACTTTGCGGAATCCCAATGAAAGAATCGTAAAAATATTCGAGCTTGCCGGATTGGAGCGCATGGTAAAAATTGAGAAAAGCCAAAAGGAGGAAGATCAATGAAGGACATAAAAAGCGTAACCCGTGCGGGTGTCGAGAAAATTAACGAAATGAAATTGCAGTTACCTTCCTTGTCGGTGAATGAGTCTATGGCTCGGGCGGCGGTGGCTGCCTTTTGCGCGCAGATGGATCCTTGCGCCACGGAGCTTGCGGATATTAAATGCGCTGTGTCGGAGGCAGTGACAAATTGTATTGTTCATGCCTATCGAAATACATCGGGCATGATCTACATAACGGTTCGCTTGTACGGTGACCGAACGGTAAAAATTGAAATTCGGGACAAAGGGTGCGGAATCGCCGATGTCAATGTGGCGAGACAGCCCCTCTATACAACCGATGCCGAGGGAGAGCGGAGCGGTATGGGCTTTACGGTTATGGAAAGTTTTTGTGATAAGGTCAGGGTATTGTCCAAATGGGGAAAGGGAACAACGGTAACGCTATACAAACGGCTGGAGAAACGTTAATGACAGCGGAGCGGTTATCCTGTGAAGGAGCGGAGACGGAGGGAACAGCCTATTCGGAGAACAGAAGCTTGATCCGACTTGCGCAAAATGGAGACGAGCGGGAAAAAGAAGAGGCTGCCTCTGAGCTGATTCGCTTAAATGTGGGGCTGGTGCGCAGTATCGCCCTGCGGTTTCGCGAGCGAGGGGTAGAATTTGAGGATCTGATGCAGATCGGAACCATCGGCATGCTGAAAGCCATACGAAGCTTTGATCTGGAGCGAGGGACATGCTTTTCAACCTATGCGGTGCCATTGATCTTCGGAGAGCTTCGCCGCCATATGAGGGATGAGGGTCCCATTAAGGTCGGTCGGTATTATAAAAAATTGGGTGTGACTTTAATGAACGCGAAAAATAAAATTTTGATCGAAGAGGGAAGAGAGCCGCATATCGGGGAGTTGGCAAAGATATGTCAGGTAAGCACCGAAGAGGCGGCTATGGCGTTGGAATCCATGTCTCCGGTGGTTTCCCTTTCCGATAGCGCCTTTGGAGATGAGGAGGGAGCGGAGCTGGGGGCAATTCTGCCCGATGAGGAAAGCACACGCGAATTTGAACGAATGTTTGATCGAATCGCGCTGGGGCAGGCGGTGGCAAAAATGCCCGAGCAGTGGCAAAAGATCGTAATGCTGAGATTTTATCGAAATCGAACGCAACAGCAGACAGCCGATCACTTGGGAATCACACAGGTCAAAGTCTCCCGAGAGGAAAAGAAGATCCTTGAGTTTCTTCGCGGGGAGATGGTGAGATAGGAAGCGTTTTTATTTCGGGTAGGCAAACTTTAAAACAAAAAGCGATCGTGATTTTTTTACTCACAATCGCTTTTTGCTATTTTTCGATATATTTTTATGTGATGTTATGCGTTTTTTTCTTGTATTTTTTTCCATAACGCATCCGAAAGAGCCGTGAATTCCTCAATGCTCAGCTTTTCTCCGCGGATGTCTGCGGAGTGTCCGCATTGGACTACGGTGGCGGTCAGCTCGTCCTTGGTCAGCTCGCTAAATACAGCGGAAAGAGCGTTGGGCAGTGTCTTTCGTCTTTGCTCAAAGGAGGCGCGAATGGTACGGAAGAGGGTGGCTTCATTCAGCGGCTTGTATGGCTTGTCCCCGTACAGACGGATCCGTACCACGGAGGAATCTACCTTGGGAGCGGGAACAAAATTTCCCGCGCTGACCTTAAAGAGCTTTTCCGGTTGACCATAGTAGTTTAGAACGGCGGTAATAGCGCCGCAGTCCTTACCGCCCGGAGCCGCGCACAAACGGTCAGCTACCTCGGATTGGATCATAATTGTAATGTTTTCAAAGGGGAGTCCCGATTCTAACAGCTTCATAAGAATCGGTGTCGTAATATAATAGGGCAGATTCGCGCAAACAGAAACGGGTCCCTTTTCAAAATAGGGAGCAAGAATGAGGAAAAGATCGGCTTTCATAACATCCTCGTTGATCACGGTAACATTAGAGTAACCGTCCAAGGTGTACTTGAGAACGGGGATCAAGCCGTGATCAATCTCTAAAGCGACTACGTTTGCGTAGCGCTCGGCAAGCTCACGGGTAAGAGAACCGATCCCGGGACCGATCTCCAAAATGGTGCTTTCCGAGCGGTCACAGCAGTTGTCGGCAATATCTTCCACGACCATATTGTTGGTTAAAAAGTTCTGACCGAATTCCTTGCGAAAATTAAGAGAGAACATTGCCATGATTTGTTTGATGGTTTTGAGATCACAAAGATTCATAATTTGTACCCTTCTGATTCGAATTGTAAAAACCACGGTGGGTCGATCTCACCGTGGTTTTTGTTTTAGGTGAGGAACTGGTGATGTGACTCAAACACATGACCTGCTGATTACGAATCAGCCTTGCGAAGCAAATCACTACACGACTGTAAAAACCACGGTGGGTCGATCTCACCGTGGTTTTTGTTGGTTTTAGGTTGTGGAGCTGGTGATGTGACTCGAACACACGACCTGCTGATTACGAATCAGCTGCACTACCGACTGTGCTACACCAGCCTACGACCTTATTATTATAATCTAAATTTTTCGTTTTGTCAAGAACTTTTTTTACAAAAACCAAAAAATCTGTTTAAATGGGCTCTTTCCTTGCTTTCTTTCTTTTATTCCCATTATTCCATATGCGCTGATCAGCGGCGGGGGTTATATATCTTCTTCGTTTGCTCGGTCTGCCTCGCTTGCCATATATTCCACGATTGTACGGGTCATGATCATAAGAGCAAGGCGGGAGGTACCTCCGAAAATACGATTGGGATAGATAGGCTGGGTATATCCGTAAAGCGTGATATCCGAAAGCTCGTCCAAAACTGTACCGGGGGTACAGCAGCAGGTAACTACTTTTGTATAGGAAGCCTTGGCAAGCCTAACACCGATGGAAAGCTCGGGCGTGGAATTTTTGACCGATAAAACAAAAATCAGATCATCAGGGGTTGCGAAAAGATCCATTTTTCTCATCATTTCCGAGTCGGAGATGAGACAGACCTTGATTTTTTGGCATTGGAGCTGGATGGCAAACTCATTCGCGATAAGGGCGGTGAGCCCATTGGCGAGGATGTATACCACCGATGCCTGACGAATCAGCCGCACGATCTGAACTACCGAGGGAATATCGATGCGCTTGATGGTTTCAATGCACTCGGTATAAGACTTGGAAAGGATCCGATTCATCTCGTAGGTCTCGGCATTCTGCTTGGCATCATCCGAAAGACGGAACTTCATCTCGGAAAAAGAGGAAAAGCCGCATTTACGGATGGCGCGCGAGACCGTAGCGTTGGAAACAAAGGCTCCTTGAGCAACATCCTCGATAGACAACAGATTAATAATACATTTCTGCTTATTGATATAATCCACTACCGCACGTTCGGAATCGGATAATCGAAACGTGGGCATACAGTAAATCTCCATTTTACCCTTCCTTAACTCAATTTATATTATATATTGTAACATATATTGTAACATAAAATGATATAGTTTTGCAAGGGCTATTTTTCAGGATTCGGATTAATACAGACCAAAACCTTTCCGCGGCGGCTGTATTTCGGAGTGCGAAACTCCTCGACTGCCTCCTCCATGCTGATCTCCGCGGATATGATCTTTTCAGCGTCAATTGCGCCGGATGCCAGCAAGCGGATAGCGCGATCGGTGGTATGAGGGTTTATATACGAGGTTTTGATTGTCAGCTCCTTAGAAAACGCATCGTAAAAGGAAACGGGTGTTCGCTCGGCAGCGTTCGCAACGCCAAACATAACCACGGTTGCTCCCCGTCCCGCAATCTTGAGCGCGGTATCCTGCGCCTCACACCGTCCAACACATTCGATTACCTTATCCACAATACGATTGCTTGCGTATTCCGAGATCGCTTCCGCATCCCGTGAGGATAAAAAGATGTCCGCACCCAACGTTTTTGCAAGCTCGCGCCGTTCCTCATTGTATTCGATTACCGCGATCTCCCCCGCACCCGCAAGACGGATCAATTGAAGCATGATGGCACCGATCGCTCCGAATCCGATGAGCGCAACCGTTTCTCCCTGTCGGATATCCAATAGATCCATGCCATGCAGACAGCATGCCAAGGGCTCTGTCAGCGCCGCTGTGCGTAACGGTAATTGCTCAGGCAGATGGTAGACATTTTCCTCGGGAGAAACAACGTATTCCGCCATGCCCTTAACTACACCTCGCCCATTTTCACAGAAGGAAGGTCTTCCTGCTTTACAATAGCGACATTTGCCGCAGCTCCAGTTAGGGTCAACGGTGACACGGTCGTTTACACGAAATCCATGCACATTCTCACCCACCTCAGCCACAATACCTGATATCTCGTGTCCAAGAGCCACAGGATAGCGAACGGGATGGGTGTTCTGTTTTCCCTCAACCTTATGAAAATCACTGCCACAGATACCGCAGTATACTACCTTGACACGCACGTCATTCGCACCGAGCGTGGGAATAGGGAGTTCTCCCACATCAACCTGATTGGGTTCGTATAATACAACTGCTTTCATTTTATTCTCCTTGTCGTTTTTTTCATTATATCACGCGCCAAGGAGAAAATGTTTTCCGATTATGGGTAGAGAATATGAAAGCTTTTTCAAAAAATGCGGTGCTTTCAAAGACTTTTAAAGATCTTAATGAAAAAATTCGTTTTTTTATAATTATGCGCGCCGTTGCGTAAAAAAACCAGTTTAGGGTCTTTCGTAACGGACCCGCGCGGAGGTTGGCTCACTTTGAGCGATACGGGTGATCCATTCGGACAGCTCTTCTTCCGTGTTCAGCACGGTCAGCTCCTTGACCCATTTGCGTTTTTGATCGTCGGAAAGCGCAAATAAATGCTCCATTGCCCGTTTGTTCTTCATCAGCTTCAAGCCAAAGCCGAAGGGATAATCCGAATTATCCATAAAAGTTCTCCTTTCGTTTTTTGCGTTAAGATGTTATAGTAACAGTATTCTCCAAAAAACGCGTATTATCAAAACAAAGGATTTCTTTTAATGTCCATATCGCAGGTTGCCCTTTGTTACCCTTATTCTTTTCTTGGCAACTCATATTTTTTCATAGACTTCCAAAAGCCCGAATATGAACGGTAGCCGACATATCTCGCAATCTCCTCAAGGGACAGATCGGAGCTCGCAAGAATATGCTTTGCCATAACGATTCGTGTTGCGGCGAGCTCTTGCCTGAAGGTATTCCCCGTGTGTTCTATGACGAGCCGTTCGGTCTGCCTTTCCGAAAGGCAAAGCACCTTTGCCAAGTCGCTCAAGCGAACGTCTGAGCCATAGCGTTTCGAAAAGAACTCATAGATCAAAAACCCGTAATCACTTATCTGATGGGCAGATATCTTCTCTTCCGCAAAAAAATGACTGCCGAACAGAGCGATATAAGCGCATACGATGGTATAATCGGTTGATTTCTCGCTTTTCCTGATTTCCTCAAAAAAAGACGGAATGATACCGCTGTCTATATTGTGGACAGTAAATCTATCAACCGAGCAGGTGATTTGAAAGGCACTGTGCCGCATTCCTGTGTCCATAGCCGAGCAACTGTGAAACGTTCCGCTGGGTATTACCAGCATAGTATCCCCATCGGTCGAGTACATGCTTCCTCCGACATTAAAAAGCGCCTGACCGCCCGATACGAGATGTACCTCTGTGTAATTGTGCTTGTGAAGATGGTTTGACGGAGAGATATTGGTATAAAAGCCGTCCTGCAAAAAAGCTTTGCGCTCTTGCGATCCTATTTTTATTGTAAGTTCGTTATGCATATTGCATTTCCTAATCCGACATTTGAATTTTTAGATTGTCAAAACCGTTTATTGCTTACAACGGCTTTGCGTGCTATAATAGTATTATACTACCAATACAGAAAATGTCAAGGAGGAAAAGAGATAAATATGAAAGTAAAGGCAATAGGTGCGCCGAAAATAATAATGAGCAACCCGAAGAGCAAGCATAATTATTTTGGTTGGCCGTCGGTGGCAAGGCTTCAAAACGGTAAGATCGCGGTGGTCGCGTCGGGATTTCGTCTGCACCATATCTGTCCGTTTGGGAAAACCGTGATCGCATACAGCGAGGACAACGGAGAGACCTATACAGCTCCGGCACCCATTATCGATACGGTGCTTGACGACCGAGACGGAGGGATTGTTCCGTTTGGAGAGAGCGGCGTTATCGTTACTTCTTTTAATAATACTGTTAATTTTCAAAGAAATATAGCAAACAAAAACACGGAAAAGAACGCCTATGCGCTGGCATATCTTGATACTGTGACGCCCGAGGAAGAGCAAAAAGCCTTAGGGTCGACATTTCGTATTAGCTTCGATTGCGGAGTTACCTTCGGTGAGATGTTTAAGAGCCCCATAACGTCGCCTCACGGTCCTGTTGAGCTGGTTGACGGTTCGCTTCTGTGGGTGGGAAGGACCTTTAGCTCGGAGGACAAGCAGATGCTTGGCGTAGACAGAATAGAGGCGCATAAAATAAATCTCGACGGAACGACGGAATATGTCGGATATATTGAGAATATACAGGACGGCGATGTTCAACCGCTATCCTGTGAGCCCCATACCCTCTTGTGTGAGGATGGACGTCTGTTGACCCACATTCGCGTACAGAAAAGCGGAGAGGACCGTATGTTTACGATATTCCAGTCGGAATCCTTTGACAACGGAAGGACTTGGACGAAGCCGCAACAGCTGATTGAGCGTTTGGGCGGCGCGCCTCCTCATATTTTCAGACATTCTTCGGGAATGCTGATATGTACATACGGCTACCGTGAGAAGCCCTACGGAATCAAGGCTATGTTCAGTAAGAATAGCGGAAAGACTTGGAGTATCGATCACGATGTTTATGTAAACGGCGGGGTATCTGGCGATCTTGGTTATCCGTCGACAGTGGAGCTTGAGAACGGAGATATGCTCACTGTATTTTACGCTCATCCGGCAGAAGACACCCCCGCGGTTATTATGCAACAGAAATGGAGGTTTGAAGATGATGAAATTTAAGGGAATCATGCCTGCACTGGTTACTCCGCTTCGTGCCGACGAAACGGTCAATGTTGAGGTCTTAAGGGCGCTTATAGAATTTTTGCTTAAAAAAGGCGCCGACGGATTTTATGTCGGGGGCGCTACGGGAGAGGGAATCGCACTCAAGACCGAAGAGCGAATGATACTTGCCGAGGAGGCAATATCCGCGGTAAAGGGACACAAGCCCTGCATCGTTCAGGTGGCGGCTGCCGACTTTGGCGATGCCATCCTGCTTGCGAAGCACGCCGAAAAAAGCGGTGCCGATGCTATATCCGCAACTCCTCCTTTATTCTTTCAATATGATGAGGACGATATATATAACTATTACAAAGCTCTTGCGGAAGCGGTCAATATCCCTATGATGATATATTACAATCCCGCGGCAGGCTTTAACATAAACGCTCAATTCGCGGCAAGAATGTTTGAGATCGACAACATAACCGCGATAAAGTGGACTAGCTCGAATTATTATGAAATGATAAAATTAAAGGATTTGACTCACGGCGAGATGAACATCATAAACGGTCCTGACGAGATGCTTCTGATGGGGCTTGGGGCAGGAGCTGACGGCGGTATCGGAACCACGTATAACTTTATGCTCGATATTATAAAGTCGATATACAATAGTTTTATGGCTAACGATATCGAAAAAGCCAGACAGGAACAGACGCGTGCGGATCGAATCATCTCCGCGCTATTGACGTATAAGACGATACCTGCCACAAAGGTCATTCTTGAGGAGATGGGATTCGCGGTTGGAAACGCTGCCTTCCCTATGAAGCGATATAGTGAGGCGGAAAAGAAAGCCATTGCCGCGGCGATAAGAGCGGCAGGCGCGGTTATTTGACCGAAACCGCGCAAAATCAAGTGATTTTTCTTCACTTTGTCTTGTGAACAATAAATAAAAATGTGTTTTTTTCTCATAATCTTGCAAATTGAGGAAAACCGTGGTATAATACCCCTGTGATGTACCGTAAAAAAGTATGTCTCAAAAAACAACATTTTTACTTTTTGGAGGAATTAAAAATGAAAAAGCTTTTATGCCTTTGCCTTGCGCTTCTGACCCTTGGCACGTTTGTTTCGTGCGGACCCGGCGGTGACACCAATATGCACAAGATCATGCAAGCTGTGGATGACGGCGAGATCGCCGCGGATATGGAAAACGATGTTTATTTGGTAAGATCCTCCGATACCTATCAGAGCGGAGACAACGAGGATTTTACCGAGGTGAGAGCCTTTGCGTTTGGACAGCATTACAAGCATCGTCTGGATTTCAAAGCAGGAAAGTTCGTTGTTGTTAAGGATACTTCCAAAACCGATCTGAGTATGGAGATCTGCTGGTGGGTGGATGCCGAGGAGCGTCAGCTGTTTAACAGCGAGATGCAAAGCATTGATGCCAACTCGATCAGCCTTGAGGTGGAATACGAGGTCCACAAATGGGATGAAAAGAGATTAGAGTGGATTCTTGACGAGACGTACAAGGCATTGGTTTACAACCTGAGCATGGATACTTACTATCAAAACGGTAAATTTACCGCAGCCGATGCAACCACGGTGGGAGACAGCGAATGTACCAATGTGGCGATCGAATTGATCAACGAAGCGTTTGACGGTCTGAACGGTATTTACTCCGAAAAGGGTTATCCCATTAAATAATTCATAAGTCACAGTACAACACTCAGCACCTTGCGGGACAAGGCGTGAGAAAAAGAGTACGAACGGTTAGGCGAGTACTCTAAAGGACAGCTCTGCAGGAATACGGCATATCTCGAAAGAGGTATGCCGTATTTTTGTATTTGTGTCCACAAAGGCAGTGCTTGTCAAGAAAAGAGGACAGAGAACGTCAAAAGCATTCTCTGTCCTTTTCCTGTCGGTAGATATTATTAAATATCAAAACTGTCTTTTATATCTATAACAATATTTTCTTCTTTGCTTTTTGGATCAAATTCGGGAGAACAAAGCAAAAAGTAGTCGCACTCGTCACAACAACACTCAAAGCCCAGCTCTCCGTTGCCAAGACAAACGGCAGGCTCTCCGGGCGTAAG
>JAZSPS010000031.1:0-14545 GCA_045537595.1 Eubacteriales bacterium | reverse complement strand
CCTCGATGTGTTATTTTTGTTGGTGGGGGTTGTAAAGACAAAAGGTATATTTTCGATTAAATAAAGCCTTCGCCCCAATCATCCCAATTGGGATTTTTTGTTTCCACCAGCCAATTCTTTTTAGCACGTATCCAACGCTTCAGCTGCTTTTCTCGTGATATTGCGTCGTTAATTTCAGAATACTCCTCAAAGTAAACCAGTTTGTGAACGTGATACTTTTTTGTAAAACCTTCGATTTGCTCGTTTTTGTGTTCATACAAGCGTCTGTGCAAATCGTTTGTAACGCCAATGTACATAACCGCATCGGTTTTGTTTGTGAGTATGTAAACGTAATACATCGTTCTCCTTTTCGCCCGAGATCCCGCCTTCGCGTTGCTCGGCGCTTTTTCGTCCGTGTCATCCTGAGCGTAGTCGAAATCCGAGCATAGCGAGGATCAAACGGTGCGTAGCATCGTTTGGGATCTCGGACGAAAAAGTTCGATTCCGCTTCGCTCCACTCAGGATGACACAGGCGAAACCGTCTGTTTGTAAAAAATCAGTTTTGTAAAATTAAATCGATTAAATTTATAATAGTTTTTTTGTGAAATTCATTAACTACAATTTGATTTCCCTCGTGAGAAATCTTATCATTATCAGTGGCAGAAATTTTATACCTAAAAATGAGCTCCATATCTTTAAAAGCAAACCACATCCAAGCGTACTCTATTCCATCAGAACACTTTATCCTTGAATCATAAAAAGCATATCGATTCTTTTTATCTACCGAACGAATAAATGCATATTTATTTTTTATGTATTTTTCTATTTCGAAAATTAACCGCTGTTCCTCTTGTGTACATTGCTCTTCAAAAGAGCCTAATGGTTTGGTTTCATAAAATGCAACCTTACCTTTTTCAGTGTGCCTAACAATAAGATTTCGATTGCATAAGCGCAAACAAGATTCCTCCACTATTTTCGATGACACGATTGCTTTTCCGCAAATATCTTTATGTTCAATGAAATAAGAATAAAACGGACTTTTTTCTGCTCCTTTTAGAAATGATACGATGGTTTTTATTCTCGGTTTAAATGTGCTGTCATTATGCTCCTCGATTGTCTTGATAGTTTTAAGAATTAATGTATCAATTTCTGAATTTCTCATGAGATTTTCTCCTAACTTCTCTTAATACTTCGATATGTTAACCATTACTGCTGTAAAATGAACTTTCGAGTTTTGCTCAAAAGTAACATTTGTCCCTGCATAAAATCAGGGCGATTTTTAATTTTGAACACCGATTTTTTGAAATTTTATCTCAAAATCACTCCAAACGGCTCGTTTTTGTCCATTTTAAGCCGGTTTTGGCTCACTTTCTCGTCAGACAAACGACAGACTCGACGTGCCCTGTCCGTGGAAACATATCTACCGGCAGTACCTCGCCCAACTCATATCCCTTCTCTTTGAACCACACACAATCTCTCGCCAGTGTCTCGGGATTGCAAGAAACATACACGATCTTCTTAACCTCCAATCCCGACAGACATTCCACCAGCTCCCGTGTGCTTCCCTTTCTGGGCGGATCGATAACTACTACGTCGGGAGCTCTTCCACCCGTACAGGAAAGGATCGTTTCCCTTTTGGAAGCGTCTCCGCAGTAAAATTCCGCGTTTTTAATTCCATTCCGCGCCGCGTTTTCCCGCGCGCAATCGACCGCCGCGGGGACGATCTCCACGCCGATCACCCGACCCGCCTTCCTTGCCATGGAGAGCCCGATGGTTCCCGTTCCGCAATACAGATCCATCAACAGCTCATCTCCGCCAAGCTCGGCAAGCTCTGCCGCCTTGGAATAAAGCAGCTCCGCTCCATCCCGATTGACCTGATAAAAGGAATCGGCACTGACAAAAAAGCGCAGTCCGCACAGCTCGTCCTCTATGTAATCCCTTCCGTAAAGCGTAATAAATTTCTTTCCCAAAACCACATTGGTATTTTCTCGATTGATATTCACCAGCACACTGACCACCGACGGAAATTCCCGTGTCAGCTCCTCCGCGAATCGTTCGGCATGGGGCATTCCCTCCCCATTGATCACAAGGCAGACCATGATCTCCCCTGTTTTTTCCCCGATCCGTAAATAAATATGCCGCAAAAGTCCTTTTCCCGTATCCTCACGATAAACGCTCAGTCCTTTACGGTCCGCATACCTACAAACAAAGTCCACGATCGGCGCGAAGCTCTCATGCTGGATCAGGCACCGCTGTGTGGGAATAATCGAGTGCGTGCCCGCCGCGTAAAAGCCTGCCCGAACCCCACTCTTTGTTTGAAGCAGGGGATACTGCCCTTTATTTCGATATCCTTCGGTTTTTCCCGTTGACAGGACCGGCAATACGCGCACCTCCCGCAAGCCCGCTTTGATAAAAGCGTTTCTTACGCGGTCCTCCTTTAGTGTCAGCTCATGCTCATACCCAACATTCCGATAGACACAGCCGCCGCAGGCAAGGGGCGCCTCACAGCGATCCTTCGCCACACGGTGGGGAGACGCGGTCAAAAGCTCCTCCAAGCGTGCCACCGCATAGCTTTGATTGATCTTGATCACCTTGGCGCGAACCCGATCACCCGTGACCGCCCCCTTAACAAACACCACCGGTCCGTCTTGATAGGCACGTCCCACGCCGCATCCCAAATTATTGAGATCGGTGATCTCCAGCTCCAAAAGCTCCTCTTTTTTCAATTTTTTCAAAGAGTTCTTACCGTTCTCTTGCTTTTCTTGATTTTCTTCTTGGCGCAATTTGCTCATGATACGTAATATTCCTTGCCGTTATCAAGGCACAAGCAACCCAATGCCTCATCGAATGCCGCGCCGCAGTCCAAAAGGATACATCCCTCTCCGTAAAAGATCTTACCCTTTTCTCCCTCAGAAAGCGTGTAAGTGGGAACATGTCCCGCCACGACGGTTACATCATCAAAATACCGACGGTTCACATCTAAGGATCGGCTGATAAAGTCCTCGGGCATATAATCGTCCAGAGGCGTATCGGGATCAAAATCCGCGATCCCCGCGTGAAGAAGCAAGTATTTTTTTCCTCCCACCTCTACTTCCTCATAAAGGGAAAGGTCCGCCAGATATTCCAGCACGCCCTCCTTCATATCGTCATCCAATTCCTTAAAGCCCTCCATGGTTTTCTGACCGCCGTCCTGAATCCATTCTGCCATCTCACCGAGGATCTCGGCATCGGGAGCAGCTCCGTCGCGAAGCATTTTATCCAGCTCGGTCAGCAGACGAAGCGCGCGGTAATCGTGGTCACCCACAATGGGGATCACGTTATAGCGCATACTGAGATCGCAGAGCAGCTCCATGGATTCCTCGCCGTAATCCACGATATCTCCCAGAACATACATCACGTCATGATCGGAAAAACGGATCTGAGAGAGCAGCTTCTTAAATTTTTCAAAGCATCCGTGCAAATCGGAAACAACATATGTCATAATTCAAATTCCTTTCTTTTATATCTCTTATGTAGCTCTTATATCTCTCTTTACAAGCTTTTATAAACGATGATAAAATCCGCGTGAAAATCAGATGGCGCGGACCGTGTTGCTGTAATACAGGTCAAAGGTCAGGGTGGGATCGATCTCGCTCAGCAGCCTTCCCAGCCTTCCGCAGATGGGCTGTTCGGTGAAAAAATGTCCCGCCTCGATCAGGTTCATTCCCTCCTCGGGGGCATCTGTCAAGGCATGATAGGACAGCTCTCCGCTGACATACGTATCGGCGCCCGCCGCTCTCGCCGCCCCAAGCTCGTCCTTTCCGCTTCCGCCCAGAACCGCCACTCGGCTTACCGAAAGTCCCGCGTCGGACAAAAGCACGCAGGGCGCCCCCAGCCTTGTTTTCACCCGCTCCGCGAATTCCGCCGCCGTCATGGGATGAGGCAGGTCACCGATCCGTCCGAGCTCCTCCCCCTCGTTCCCGAAGGCAGTAAGGCTTTCCAGCCCCAGCAATTCCGCCAACACGTCATTTACCCCTCCCACTACCGCGTCCAAGCGAGTATGGAAGGACATGACGGAAATTCGGTTTTGAATCAGGAGCATTGCCTTATCGGCAAGATAATTCCCCTGACAGATCGATCTCATTCCTTTGAAAATAAAGGGGTGGTGAGACAGGATCAGATCGTATTTCTCCTCTGCCGCTTTGCGGACCGCCCCCTCGGTAACGTCCAAGGTGATAAGAACACGGCGCACCTCTCTCTGTCCGTCAGGACAGCACATCAAGCCGTCATTATCCCACGGGCAAGACAAGGCTGGGGGGATCCGCTCATTTAAAATTCTGTATAATTCAAGCACCGTCATGTTTTAATTCTCCAATCTCTTTTAATAATTGATCCTCCTCTGCCGTATTGGCGCCTGCTTGGAGCTTACCGCTCCGACGGGCAAGGAGGACCTGTTCCCAATGCGCGAGCAGCTCCTCGGTCAGAGTCCCTCCCCGAAGAAGATTTTTCCTTCCAAGCAACAGCTCTGTATCATTATAGCGCTCGGTTTCGCCCGAATATTCAACGCAGAGGATCTGGTAAATTTTTTCTTCCTTTACCAGCGCCTCCTCCAGAATGGAATATCCCTCTGCCAGAAGAAAGCGGCGCAGGATTTCGGGATGGGTCATAGGCTGAAGGATCAATCGAATATGGGGAGCTTTCGTCCACGGCGCTTGAGATAAAATTGACGCGATCAATTCCCCGCCCATTCCGAGGATCAGAATATCCTCAGGATGATAAGGCTCAAGGACAGAAAGTCCGTCGCACATCACGGGGATCAGCTTTTCCTGCGCTCCCCAGCTCTCAATATGCTGTATGGCTCTCTCGATAGGACCTTTATGTATATCGGATACAACGCCCCCTCGGATCCTTCCCTCCGCCAAAAGCGCGATAGGCAGATAGGCGTGATCGGTACCCACATCCGCCACGTAAGCGTTCTGCCGAACAAATTCCCCCGCGCGTCTGAGCCGATTGCTTATTTTCGGTTTGTTTTTTTGCGTCATATATTCCTTCTCAAATCTATTTTTTAATTTATGTTTTGATCTTTTTTATTTTTTCTTTATTCAAAAGGGGACCGGTTCGGCTTCTTTGGAAGCT
Source organism: Eubacteriales bacterium (assembly GCA_045537595.1). Classification (GTDB taxonomy): domain Bacteria; phylum Bacillota; class Clostridia; order Oscillospirales; family CAG-272; genus HGM12713. The sequence goes on along the minus strand of JAZSPS010000031.1, from coordinate 9,451 downwards.
GATACCAAGTCCCCCTAACTGCTCCGGTGATCCGATTCAATTATTTCGACGCGAGATATTCGTTAATTTTTTTAACCAAAGCGTCGGCATCGGTTCCGTGAACCATACAAGCCTCGGCAACCGTTTCGCCTCTCGCAGAGGGACAGCCCAAGCAGTGCATACCGATCTCAAGGAAAAAGGGAGCGGTATCAGGCGCGTTGTCAAGAATATCGCCGATAATTGTATCTTTTGTAATCTGCATAATAAAAAACCTCCTTATAGCTTATATTAGTGTATATCAATATTATAAAACGAAAACGCCGATCTGTCAACAGGCAAAGCAAGGTTTCAAAAAATTTCTTTGTTGATTTGTCCCCCTTAAGTCTTCCTTAAACCTCTATTTTCTTGACTTTTTTTCCTCAAGGGTGTATAATTAGGATATAATAAAATTCATAAGGTCCTTGTGAGAAATATTCTCATATTAGTTTGCCATTCAGTCAAGAAATTTATAAAGGAATTAAAATGAAAAAATTAAGATACTGTGTCAAGGGCATGAGCTGTGCCGCCTGTGTGGCTCATGTAGAGCACGCTGCCGCCAAGGTTTGCGGTAAGGAAAATATCAACGTCAGCCTTCTGACCAATTCCCTGACGGTAACCGCCGAGGATGAAGCCAATGAGACAAAGCTTTATTTGGCGCTGAAAAAATCTCTTTCCTCTGCCGGCTACGGTTTGGAATCCGATAAGGAAAAAGCTCAAAGCTCCGCTGAGGAGGATTTTAAAAAAGGAATCCGAGGTCTCATTGCCTCGGCGATCCTTACTCTGATCCTTATGTATATCGCCATGGGCGATATGTTGGGACTCCCTGTTCCTAATTTTATCACGGAAAACGGCGTTGTTTTCGGATTGACCCAGCTTGTCCTCACGCTTCCCGTGGTAATTCTCAATTTCCGATTTTACCGTAACGGCTTTTTTGCTCTTTTTCACGCCGCCCCCAATATGGACACCCTGATTGCCATCGGCTCCTCGGCATCCTTGCTGTATGGAATCGCTTCTGTCGCGATCATGGGCTACGGTATCCATACGGGAGATCACGGTTTGGTCCATCAATATTATCATAATCTCTATTTTGAATCTGCCGCCATGATCCTGACCTTGGTCTCCTTGGGGAAAGCCTTGGAGGGACGGGCGAAGGCAAACGCAGCCAAAGCCGTGGGACGGCTGGCGGCAATGATGCCCGAGACGGCTTTTGCCGAGAGAGACGGACGGGTGCTGGAGATCCCTTTATCTGAGGTACAGGCGGGGGACATTCTGATCGTTCGGGAAGGCGAGACTGTTCCCGTAGACGGCATTGTGCTCGAAGGCTTGGGTACTGTGGATGAGTCTGCCATCAGCGGAGAGAGCATTCCTGTTGAAAAGAATGTGGGGGATCCTGTCACCGCCGTTTGCACGCTCACCGGAGGTTATTTGAAGATCCGCGCGGAGAAGGTGGGAGAGGACACTGCCCTTTCCAGAATCATCGGGCTTTTAGAGGATGCCGCTTCCTCCAAGGCGCCCATTGCCCGAATCGCCGACAAGGTCAGCGGAATTTTTGTTCCCGCCGTGCTTTGCGTTGCCGCTCTCACTGCCATCGTCTGGCTTATTGCCGCCAAGGACGCGGCAAGAGCATTGAATTGCGCGGTATCGGTGCTGGTGATTTCCTGTCCCTGCGCGCTTGGGCTAGCGACTCCCACCGCGGTTATGGTGGGAATTTCCCGAGGGGCGAGCATGGGTATTTTGATCAAGAGCTCAGAGGCTTTGGAAAATTTACACTCGGTACGGTATTTTCTGACCGACAAAACAGGAACCCTCACCGAAGGAAAGCCCGCCGTTACCGATCTGATTCCCGTGGATACCGACGAGGAGACCCTTTTGCGCTATGCTTATGCCGCCGAGGCTATGTCGATCCATCCGCTGGCGGAGGCGATCTGCAAAGAGGCAGAGGCAAGAGGAATTGAGAAGCTTGCCGCGGAGAATTATGCTTCCTCGGTAGGAAAGGGGATCTGTGTTCGCGTTTCGGGCAGTGACTGCTTGGTAGGCAAGCCCTCTTTCCTTCTTGAGAATCAAGTGGAGATCTCCGATCTTTCCGCCATAGAGGCAAGAATGGCTATTCTTGAGAAAGCGGGAAAGACGGCGGTCTGTGTTGCCTTTGGGAACAAGCTTTTGGGAATCGTGGGCATTGCCGATCATCTGAGGGAGGATAGCGCCAAGGCGGTAAGAAAGCTCAAAAAAATGGGGATCACGCCCATTATGCTGACAGGTGACAATGAGCGAACCGCTCAGGCGATCGCGCGGGAATGCGGCATTGAGGAGTATTATGCCCGACTTCTTCCCGAGGACAAGGAAAAGCTGATTCGAGGCTATTCCGAAAAAGGCAGATGCGCTATGGTTGGAGACGGAATCAACGATGCTCCCGCTCTGGCGGCGGCGGATATTGGGATCGCCATTGGGGCGGGAACCGAGGTAGCGGTGGATTCCGCCGATGTGGTTCTTTCCAAAAGCTCACTGGAGGACGCGGTAACCGCAATTGATCTTTCCCGCGCCACCCTTACCTGTATCAAGCAAAATCTTTTCTGGGCTTTGATCTACAACGCGGTATGTATTCCCATCGCCGCGGGGGCATTGTATCCTGTCTTTGGATTTGCTCTGTCTCCTATGATCGGCTCTGCCGCTATGAGTCTTTCCTCCGTATGCGTTGTAATGAATTCCCTGCGCTTGCGGTTGGTCAAGCTTTACGGTGATTCCAAAGCGGAAAGAAAAGCTCGCCTGCTCCGTGAGAAGGAGCAAGAAAAAATAAAGAAAATAAATAAAAACAAAGAAAAGGAGGATAGGGAGATGTTTGGAAAAACAAAGACCGTTACCTTTGAGGTAGAGGGTATGATGTGCAAAAACTGCAAGGCGCATGTGGAAAAGGCTCTTTTAGAGATCAAGGGCGTAAAATCCGCGGTCGCCGATCTGGACACAAAGTCGGTCAGAGCGGAGGTAAAGGAATCGGTAGAAGAGAGCACGCTGAAGGCTGCGGTTACGGCGGCGGGATATCAGGTTCTTTGATTCGGCTTTGAAGCAGAGAAAACATTGCAAGGGGCTGTCTCAAACGCGAATTTTATGGCGTTTGAGACAGCCCCTTTTATTCATTGTTACTTTGATACAGGATTGCCTCCTGCGTCGGCAAAGATCCTTCGCTTCGCTCTGGATGACACGTATGATCGTTTATGCGAGAATGAAAGCTTATCTGTCGCACACTCCTCCCTTCGTGTCATTCTGAGCCGAAGGCGAAGAATCCTTGCCGAGCATGCGAGGCAAATTGATGCGAAGCATCAATTCTTTTTCATTGTTGCTTTTGTGTAGTGTTTTATTCTTATGGGCGGATCCTTCTTACATCGGCTTTGGAGGGAAGCTCCTTCTGATAGGCTCGGATCATGTCGGAGATCTGCTCTTTTGTCTCCACGGTGAAAATAAAATGCCAACCGTTCAGCCCCATTCGCTTCATCTCCTTTTGACGGTCTGCCATGTAATGCGGCACCGAATTGACGATCAGGCTCCGATGCTTCCACTCCCGAAGCACAGGAAAACGGATCTGTCGGCGGTCGGTGAGTGTGACCCTTCCCTCCTTACAGCTCTCGCAGCGGGAAATTTCTTTTCCCACGCATTTTTCCGTTACCATCAAGGGGATCCTTCCGTAAACCACGGCGCGGCTTCTTCCTCCAATATCCCGAAGCTGCGGCAGGGTCAGCTCGGGAGAAAGGATCCAGTCACAAAGCCCCTGACGTTCCCATACGGCGGCGCTTTCCCCATTGGTGATATTCAGCCGCAGGTCGCCGTGAAGCTTCAAGCCTGTCTCCCTCGCCAGAGCAAGGTGTCCCGCGTTTCCAAGCAAAACATGCTCCGCGCCCAATTCCTTGGCTGACGCGAGCATACGGCGGAGCTCCTCCCTTTCGGTATCGAATATCACAGGCGGTAAAAATACGCCGTTGGTGCTTCCGTCATAGCTTTCCAAGGGAGTATACAGAATATCAAAATATTCATACGCCTCCTGTGGGATCCGCTGAGGAAAATAGAAAACCGCCGAGCGACCCTCTCTTTCTTTAAAAAGGGGCTCGCCTTTTTGCCTTTTTTGAATAGGAGAAAAATCCCCTTCTGTTCTTTCGCCTGTTCCCTCGTCCCTATTCTCCGTCAGAGCCTGTACGGCGGCTCTTCGAAGGGCATTCATCGCAGAGATCGGAAGCATCAGTCCTTCCTCCAACACCACCTCTGTCTTTTTTGCCATATACGGTGTATTCCCAAGCTTACTCATACTTCGGACCACGTCCTCCCGTGTTATGGGCGCTGTTCGCGCGGCTTGAGGAATCTCACCCTCGACCGAAACCGTCCGTCCATTCTCGGCAGTAATCCGCAAAAGGGAGGGCTCATTATGGCGCAAGGATACATAAAGAGAAACAGGAAGCTTTTTTGTGATCCCTTCAAAGCGGTCCAGCGCTCGCGTGGTCTGCTTATCGTTCTCCGAGCGAATTCCCAGCATGGCGTGTCCGATCCGTCCCGTATAATACCCATCGGTCAAGCCGCCGCGGGAAAAGACCGCCGCCAGCTCCTCCATATCCCGATCATCCGCGCCCCGACCCTCATCCATCAATCGGCGCCAGATCCTTGTAACATCCCGAACATATTCGGGAGATTTCATCCGCCCCTCGATCTTAAAGGAGGCAATTCCCATGTCGCAAAGCTCGGGAATATGCCGAGCAAGGCTCAAATCCTTCAGCGATAAGGGGTAGCCTGTTGATTTTCCCACGGAAAAAGGCAAGCGGCAGGGTTGGGCGCACTCGCCTCGGTTTCCGCTTCGTCCGCCTACCAGAGAGGAAAACAGGCACTGTCCCGAGTGGCACACACACAGGGCACCGTGGACAAAGACCTCCGCCTCGATGGGGGAATTTTGAGTAAAGAGCCTAAGCTCTTCCCTTCCCATTTCTCGGGCGCACACCATTCTGGAAAAGCCCGCTTCCCTGAGAAGGCGCGCCGCATCGGCGCCATGTCCCGAAAGCTGCGTGCTGGCATGGAGCGCTATGGGGATCCTGTCTCGGATCAGTCGAGCGCAACCCATATCAGCCAGGATCAAGGCATCGGCTCCGCAAAGATACGCGTCCTCCGCCGCGCGGAGCATGCTGTCGATCTCACGGTCATAAATCAGGGTATTGGCGGTAATATAGATTTTAACTCCGTAAGCGTGAGCCAAGGCAATGCCTTCTCTCAACTCCTCGGAGGTGAAATTTTTCGCGTGAATACGGGCATTAAAGCCTACGCCGCCAAGATAAACGGCATCGGCGCCTCCCTCAATTGCCGCCAAAAGAGCGGCGAAGGACCCTGCCGGACAAAGAAGCTCCGGCTTTCTGATTGGCTGTTCTATCATAACATCTCCCTGTTTTTCGGGTTCTCAATTTGATTTTTGTGATTCTACTGTCATTATACTGGTTTTTGAATCGTCTGTCAAGATGATCAAGAGGATTTCAAGAGGAGCTTCGTTTTTTCCTCCCTTCAAAAACAGAGAGATATCCTTTGGCGCCGAGGATCGCGAGAACTTTTTTGACGGCAAATACTCCCTCCTTGTTGACAGGAAAATTGGAATATGATATACTTAAACACAGAAAAAATATGTAGAATATAAAAGAAACAGAATAAGATAAAGGAGCGAAATTTTCAATGAAGGTTTGTATTATCCAGCCGGCGTATTCTACCGATTACACCAAATCCGATGCGTATTTCGCCGAGGAGATGGCACTTTTGGAGCGGTGCGACGACAGTATGGATCTGATCGTTTTGCCCGAGGCTTGCGATATTCCTTGTCTTGCCGGCTCTAAATCGGATGCCGACGCCTCCTCGCAAAAATATAATAAAACATTTTTTGAGGCGGCGGTCCAAACCGCCAAGCGTTGCCATGCTATGCTGTTCTTTAACGCGCGCTCTCGGGAGGAAAGCGGCGAACGCAATACCACCTATGCCATCGATCGGCAGGGAAACCTTGTAGGTAAGTATTTCAAGCAGCATCTTACCCCCGGCGAGGTATCCAAGATCCGTTTGGACAGCGACTATACCTTTGAGTTCTCCGAGCCTACCGTGATTGAAATGGAGGGCTTGCGCTTTGGCTTTTTGACCTGCTACGATTTCTATTTTTATGAGGCATATGCCAATATGGCGCGTCAAAATTTAGATATCGTTATTGGCTGCTCCCATCAGCGGAGCGATACCCACGAGGCTCTGCAGATCATGTCCCAATTTTTGGCGTATAACACCAACGCTTATGTAATCCGCTCCTCGGTCTCCATGGACGAAAATTCCAATATCGGGGGAGCGTCCATGATTGTGGCTCCCACGGGAAAGGTCCTTGCCAATCTTTACAGCAAGGTGGGAATGGCTTCGGTGGAGCTGGATCCCCGTGAAAAATATTATAAGCCCGCGGGCTTTGGCAATCCCCCCGCGGCACACTATGAATATATTGAACAGGGTCGGCGTCCATGGAAATACCGTCCCGCCGGAAGCGCCATCGTTCGCCATGACGATCTCATGCCCTATCCCAGAGTGTGCGCCCATCGGGGCTTTAATACCATAGCGCCCGAGAACAGCTTGCCCGCCTTTGGCGCCGCGGTGGCAATGGGAGCGGAGGAGATTGAGTTTGATCTTTGGTTTACCAAGGACGGAGAAGTGGTATCGATCCACGATTCCACACTGGACCGTGTGTCCGACGGAACGGGTAAGGTTTGGGAATACACGCTGGAAGAGCTGAGAAAATTGGATTTTGGCGCAAAGTGCGGAAATGCCTTTCAAGGAATGAGGATCCCCACCTTTGAGGAGATCCTAAAGAAATTCGCCTGCCATTGCGTTATGAACATTCATCTGAAAACAGCGGGAGAGCAACCCGAATATTTAGACAAGGTCGTTCAGCTGATCAAAAAATATGACTGCGAAAAATATGTTTATTTTATGAGCGGCGATGACGCGTTGCTGGCAAGATTGCAAACGGAGTATCCGCATATCTCCCGTTGCTGCGGAGGCGGCAAGGGAAGGTGGGAGATCGTTGAGCGGGCGGTAAGCTTCGGCTGTAAAAAGCTGCAGTTTGTCAAAGGCTACTTTAATGAGGAGATGGTGAAGCGTGCCCACGAAAACGGAATCATCTGTAATGTGTTCTGGTCAGACGATCCCGAGGAAACAGAGGAGTATCTGAAAATGGGCATAGACGTGATCCTGACCAACGACTATCACTCGATCTCGCGGGTTGTGGCAAGCAAAGAGAAATATGCGATTGGTTTGACAAAATAAGCGAGGCAAAAGAATTCTATAGGCATTAGGCATAGAGCATATTTTTGAAAACAAAGGAGAAAAATATGATTTTGAAAAAAACAAGCTTTCAGAAGATTTTATGTGTTCTTTTGATATTGACAATGCTCGCCGCGCTTTTTTCCTGCGCGAAGGAAAGCAATGACCCTCTTTCCGAAACGGCACCAAATCCAAACGGGGCAATCTCGGACACAGAAACCGATACACGGTCGGACGATATTGTTGTGCTGTTTACCAACGACGTGCACTGCGGAATCGAGGAAAACATCGGTTACGCGGGACTGGCTTCCTACAAAAAATCCATGCAGCAGGCATATAAGTATGTCACGCTGGTAGATTGCGGAGACGCCATACAGGGAGATTTTATCGGAACGGTTTCTAACGGCGAATATATCGTGAATATTATGAATGAGCTTGATTACGCCTTCGCTGTCCCCGGAAATCATGAATTTGATTACGGTATAGAGCGGTTATCGTATTTGATCGACCAAGCGGAGGCTCAGTATCTTGCTTGCAATATGACCTATTCGGGAAGCGGGCAAAATGCCATGGAAAAGGTGGCGCCCTACAAAATTGCCGAATACGGAAATTTGAAGGTCGCCTTTATCGGCGTAGCTACTCCCGAGAGCCATTCGAAATCCACGCCAACCTATTTTATGGAGAATGGGGAATTTGTATACAATTTCTCTCAGGGAAATAATGGACAGCTCCTTTATGACTGTGTTCAAGCCTATGTAGATGAATGTAAGGCGCAAGGGGCGGATTATGTTGTGGTGCTATCGCATTTGGGCGACGATGAGGAATCCTCTCCCTATACCTCTGTGGATCTGATCGCCGCCACAACCGGAATCGACGCGGTTTTGGACGGACACTCCCACAGCGTGATCGCATCCGAGGAAAAATTAAACAAAAACGGACAAAAGGTTCTTCTTTCTTCTACGGGAACGAAGCTTGCCAATATCGGAAGGCTGATGATCACAGCGCAAGGACAGCTGTCTGTGGGTCTGATCTCGGAATATACAGAGAAGGATGCGGCGATCACCGCATATCTTGAGGGAATTAAGGCACAGTATGCTGTTGAAATGAACGAGGTAATTGCCACCTCGGATATTGCGCTTTCCGATTCGTCGGAATCGGGAGCGCGGTTGGTTCGTAACCGAGAAACAGCGCTTGGAAATCTCTGCGCGGACGCATACCGCCGTATCGGAAACGCGGATATCGGATTGGTAAACGGAGGCGGAATCCGTGACGATCTCCCCAAGGGAAATATTACATACGCCGATATGCTGGCGATCCATCCCTTTGGAAACACGCTGTGTGTGGCGGAAGCTTCGGGACAGGAAATTTTAGATCTGTTGGAAACGGCTTGCCGATTTACACAAGCGGTCACGGAAGAGCAAGGAAACGCTGTGGGAGAAAACGGCGGCTTTATGCAGGTGTCGGGATTAAAATTCACCATCGATACCTCGATCGAATCCACCGTAGTGACCGATGAGAATGGAAACTTTGTTTCGGTCAGCGGTGCGCGACGGGTGAAGGATGTGTATGTTTTAAATGACAGCGAGGAGTATGTTCCTCTGGACGCGGAAGCTGTTTATTCGGTTGCTTCTCATAATTATCTTCTCAGAGACGGCGGTGACAGCTACACCAAATTTATGGATAATCATTTTCTTATTTTAGAGGGGATCTCGGATTATCAGATTCTTACCACCTATATTACCGACATTTTACAGGGCAATCTGGGAAGCCTCTATTCGTCTACAGAGGGAAGAATTACCGTTATATAAAAGCGGATATCGGCGTTACAAATATAATAAAATGTGACCGGATAAGATAAACAAAAAACCAGAAAAAATCAGCGGCAATAGGGATGTATGAAAAGCATCGGAAATATTGCCGCTGAGAGATTATTTGCGTGAAAAAGCACTTGACAAAAGGTGTTTTTTGTGGTAAAATCAATCACATGCGAGTGTGATAAAGAGAGAAGAACAAAGGATTCTTCGCTTTTATAAGTATCGCTTACTGATAATGCGGGTGTGGCGGAATTGGCAGACGCGCAAGATTTAGGATCTTGTGTTAATTCGTGCAGGTTCAAGTCCTGTCACCCGCACCA
>JAZSPS010000064.1:0-28818 GCA_045537595.1 Eubacteriales bacterium | reverse complement strand
CTCCACCTGTGATATTTGTTCGGGTCTTATGTGTGCTGACTGCTGCTGCGAATGCTGCGGAGGCGACCTGATCTCCTGCTGCTGATTCGGGTCCTTATTTGAGCCTTATTCGTTTACAAATTCGCAAGCTAATATGTAATTTTAGCCAAGAAGAAAACGAAAAAACGGCAGAAGCCGGCAAAAGCCGTCAGAAGCCAATAGAAACTTATAGAAACCAACAGAAGTAAAAAGGAGGGATATCCGTGGCAAGAAAAAGCATGGAGAACAAAATGAAGCAAACACGAAAGCTGACCACCTGCGCCATGCTGTCGGCTTTGGGGGTTGTCTTGCTTTGGCTTGGCTCCGCTACAGCGGTAATGGAGATCTCCATGGCGGTTCTCGCCTCCCTTTGCTGCGTTCTTGCCGTTATTGAATACGGAAAAAGCACGCCTTGGCTGATTTATGCCGTTACCGGTGCTTTGGCATTGATCCTGCTTCCCCAAAAATCCACTGCCCTTATGTATTTGCTCTTTTTCGGATATTACCCGATTCTAAAGGAAAAATTCGAAAAAAAGCCTCGGTGGCTTAGCTGGGTCCTGAAAGAGGTAAGCTTCCACGCCGCGTTGATCATCCTATTGCTTCTCTATAAATTTATTTTTACCCCCGCCGCTGCCGATCCGTTTATTCTCTACCTTCTCGCAGTCCTTCTCGCGGAATTTGTTTTCCCGTTATACGATATCGCTCTGACACGCTTGATCTCTCTATACCTTATTAAGCTTCGAAGCCGTTTCCGCTTCAAGTGACCCATGGGCGATAATCGGATAAAATACAAAAAAGGAGCTTGTTATGAAGCAAATGCTATGCGGTGCCGCCGAGTCGGTGATTACCCCAAGGCTTGGGCTCTCTATCCCCGGTTATTTTGGCGCGAGAAAAGCCACCGGTGTCAAAAGCGAATTAATGGCGCAAGCCATCGCGTTGGATAACGGTGACCGTGCCGTAATTTTGATCTCTATTGAAATTCTGGATTTTCAAGCCTCCTTTTCCACCGCCGTACGCAAACGGATCTCCGAGAAAACAGGCGTTCCTCCCCATTCGATTATGATCGCCGCCACTCACATCCACACAGGACAGCCCACCAATTATACAGGCTTTAGCGTAAAAAAGAACACCCCTGCCATGAATCGTCTGGCAGATATTGTGGTAGATACCGCCATCCAAGCCTTTGAAGGCAGAAAGGCTGTCCACGTGGGGTTTGGCAGCGGTACAGAAAGCCGTATCAGCTTTAACAGAAATTTCCGCATGGCTGACGGAAGCATTATGACGAATCCCGGAAAATACCGTCCTCATGATATTTTGGAGCCGTTGGCGGCTGCCGATCCTTCTGTGGCGGTTCTCCGTTTTGACGAACCGAATGGCAAAACCGTTGCCCAGATCGTCAACTTCGCCTGTCATCCCGACACGGTAGGCGGATCGGAATACTGCGCCGACTATCCCGGTGAGATGCGAAAGCTCTTGAAGGAGCACTTTGGAAATGACTCCGTAATCCTCTTTTTTAACGGTTGCGCGGGGAATATCAATCACATTGATGCCTTCCGCTATCTCGAACCGAATTTTTCTTATCCTCAGGATCACTACAAGGCAATGGGCGCTATGCTGGCACAGACCGTTTTGTCGATCCACCGTCAGATCGTTCCGACAAAAAACACAGCGCTTGCCTGTGCCTCAAAGATCTACCGCGCCAAACGCCGACAGCCTACCGAGGAAATGGTGGCTTGGGCGGAGGAAATTCAAAAGCAAGAAGTCCCCAACCGAAAGGATCTCGTTTACTCCCAAGAGCTTCTTTCGCTTCACCGCCATCCCTTGCAATATGCCACGGTAGAAATTCAAGCGATGAATATTGCCGGCTGCTCTCTTGTAGGTCTTCCCTGTGAGGCATACACCGAAACGGGGCTCTCCATCAAGGACCGTTCCCCCTTTGAAAATAATATGGTAGCCTCCTTAGCCAACGGCACTGTGGGCTATTTGGTAACCGAGCCCGCTTTCAGCGCGGGCGTTTATGAATCCAAGCTCTCCCGTTATAACTCCTTCCTTTCTCCTTCCGATGCCCACCGAATGGTGGAGGTTGCGGTAAATCTCCTCTGCCGTCTTTCCCGCTCATAAGAAGGGAGCGCCCTAATTTTAAACTTTTTATGAATTTCCTGAAAAATTTTAAAAAACCTTGATTTTTCCCAAATTATGTATTACAATAGTAAAGATAAATCTTGTGCGCTATTGTTTTTTGAAAAATATGTTAAAAAAATAACAATGGTAAAATTACGGAATAAAATAAGGATAAAAAAGGAGTGTAAACGACTATGAAGCAATTCAGAAGAATCGGTGTTTTGACCTCCGGCGGCGATGCCCCCGGTATGAACGCGGTAATCCGTGCCATTTCAAGAAAAGCAAGTAAGCAGGGTATTGAGGCGGTTGGAATTATCGGCGGCTACAACGGCTTGATCAATGAAAAGCTGATTCCCCTTACCACCAGCGCTGTTTCCAATATTATTACGCACGGCGGTACTATGCTCTACTCCGACCGTTGTCTGGAATTTAAAACCGAAGAGGGCATGCAAAAGGCGATCGAGACCTGCCGCAGAAACAATATTGACGCGATCGTTGCCATTGGAGGCGACGGTACCTTCCGCGGCGCTACCGACCTCGCTGTCCGCGGGATTCCCACCATCGGAGTTACAGGAACCATCGACAACGACATTACGGCTACCGACTACACGGTAGGCTTTGACACCGCTATGAATACGGTTGTTGAAATTTTGGATAAGCTTCGCGATACCTGCGAATCCCACGCTCGCTGCAATGTGGTGGAGGTTATGGGCCGTGACTGCGGACAGATCGCGCTTCGCGCGGGTATTGCCGCAGGCGCTATGGCAGTTGCCATTCCCGAAATGCCCTTTGATGAGGAAGCTGTGATCAACCGTATCAAGGCGGCTAAGCTGAAGGCGAAGAGAGGAATGCTTATTGTTGTCAGCGAGGGCGTATTTGCCACCGATGAAAACGGAAACAAGATTCCTTACGGCGAAATCCTTCAAAAGAAAATTCAAGCCGAGACCGGAATCGAAACAAAGTTTGCCCGTCTGGCACACATCGTCCGCGGCGGAACTCCCTCTCTCCGCGACCGCTTGACCGCGTCACAGATGGGCGTTAAGGCAATCGACCTGATTCTGGAGGGCAAGAGCAATCTGGTCGTTATTGAAGAAGACGGACAGATCAAGAGCATGGATATCCTCTTTGCTTTGACCGCTGACCGTATGTATAAAAACAAGCTCAAGGAGGGAGATCTGGACAAATTCTCTCCCGAGCAGATCGATGACATGAAGGCACTTTGCGAAAAAAGACGTGCCGAGATCGAGGAGCTTTACGCCATTATTAACGATCTCGCTCTTTGATCCCGCTTATTTCTTTGAATTTTTCGAAAGAGGTTGTCTCTCACGGAAGTGATGCAACCTCTTTCGACTTTTTTTCGACTTTTTTTCGACATTTTTTCGTTTTTTTGAGGCGCTTTCTCTTAAAAATCAGAAAAATTCAGAAAAAAATCGAGAAAAATTTTAAAAACTATTTACAAATATAAAAAGTCATGATATAATAATGATATATGTCGTTAACTCGGACCTCGGATCCTTGGCTGTATCAACAGCATTTCACCCGCCGAAGCCTGTGTTAATGATAAATTTATTGCGTTTACGCAGAAAGGTGAAAACAATGTTAAAAGACGAAAAGCAGGCAATTATTGAGCAGTATGCTACCCATGAGGGCGACACAGGTTCTCCCGAGGTTCAGATCGCGCTTCTGACCTACAGAATCAACAACCTCACTGAGCATCTGAAGTCCAATCACAAGGACCACCACAGCCGCCGCGGTCTTCTTAAAATGGTTGGTCACAGAAGAAATCTTCTCGGCTACCTTCAGAAGACTGATATCGAGCGTTACCGCGCGATCATCGAAAAGCTGAACATCAGAAAGTAATTTCAATAGTTGTCGGAGTGAAGAGTGGAGCGGTTAGACTCGACTCCTCACTCCTTACTCTTATTTTGTCCTTTCTATTTGAATTTTTTGTTTTCTTATTATTTTTTGTCGATCGATCTCACATCGGATTAGCAATTAATTGTGTGCCATTCCCCCGCTTGTTCTTCCCTTCTCATATCTCTCCTCTCTGTATTTTTAAGAGATGTCGGAATGACCCGCAATTAAGTGCTAAACCCTGTGGGATAATCAAATATATTATTTTGGAGGTTTATTATGTCACAGACCATCAGCACACCTATGGAATTCAAAAATTACAAGGTATTCCGTTATACCTTTGCCGGACGCCCTTTGGTGATCGAAACCGGTAAAATGGCGGGACTTGCCAACGGATCTGTTTTGGTCCGCTACGGCGAAACCGCTATCCTTTGTTGCGCTACCGCTTCCGCTAAGCCCAGAGACGGGATTGATTTCCTTCCCCTCTCGGTTGACTATGACGAGAGAATGTACGCGGCAGGAAAGATCCCCGGCGGTTATCTCAAGAGAGAAGGCAAGCCCTCGGAAAAAGCCATTCTCACTTCCCGCCTTATTGACCGCCCCATTCGTCCCCCCTTCCACAAGGATCTTCGCAACGATGTCGCTTTGACCTTAACTGTTATGTCGGTTGACCCCGACTGCTCCCCTGAGATCACCGCTATGATCGGTGCCTCTACCGCTTTGGCTATTTCCGATATTCCGTGGAACGGTCCGATCGGCGGTGTATTTATGGGATTGGTTGACGGCAAGCTGATTGTTAACCCCACCGAGGCGGAGCAGAAGAAGAGCGATCTTCAGCTGACCGTTGCCGCTTCTATGAAGAAGGTGGTTATGATCGAGGCAGGCGCCAACGAAGTAGATGATGACACCATGTACGATGCTATTATGAAGGCGCATGAGGAGATCAAGGACCTTCTCGGCTTTATCAACGCCATCATCGATGAGATCGGCAAGCCCAAGTTTGATTATCCTTCCTGCGAGCTGGATCACGATATGTTTGACAAGGTATTCGCTTTCTGTGAAAAGGATATGATGGAAGCCTTGGATACCGATGATAAAAACATTCGCGACGAAAAGGTGGTTCCCATTACCGACGCCATTCTTGAGCAGTTCTCCGAGGAGTATCCCGAGATCGGCACTATGATGGACGAGCTTATCTACAAGATTCAGAAAAAGATCGTTCGCCGCTGGCTCTTGGTTGACAAAAAGCGTGTTGACGGCAGAAGAATGGATCAGATCCGTCCTCTTGGCAGCGAAGTCGGAATTCTTCCCCGCACCCATGGCTCGGGTCTCTTTACCAGAGGTCAGACACAGGTTCTTACCGTTGCGACCTTGGGTATGCTCTCCGAGGCTCAGATGTTAGACGGTATTGACAGCGAGACCGAAAAGAGATATATGCACCACTACAACATGCCCGGCTTCTCTACCGGTGAGGCGAAGTCCACCAGAAGCCCCGGCCGCCGCGAGATCGGTCACGGCGCTTTGGCTGAGCGCTCTTTGATTCCCGTTCTTCCCTCGCCCGAGGAGTTCCCCTATGCCATTCGTTTGGTTTCCGATGTAGTTTCCTCCAACGGTTCTACCTCTCAGGGCTCTGTTTGCGGCTCCACTTTGGCTCTTATGGATGCCGGTGTTCCGATCAAGGCTCCTGTTGCCGGTATTTCCTGCGGCTTGATTACCGCTGAGGACGGCAGCTGGGATACCATGCTGGATATTCAGGGACTTGAGGATTTCTATGGCGACATGGACTTTAAGGTTGCCGGAACTCATAAGGGTATTACCTCGATCCAGATGGACCTGAAGATCGACGGCTTGACCC
This sequence comes from Eubacteriales bacterium, assembly GCA_045537595.1. Classification (GTDB taxonomy): domain Bacteria; phylum Bacillota; class Clostridia; order Oscillospirales; family CAG-272; genus HGM12713. The sequence goes on along the minus strand of JAZSPS010000064.1, from coordinate 22,970 downwards.
CCGAGATCATCAAGGCAGCTTTGGCTCAGACCCACGTGGGCAGAGATTATATCATCGACGAGGTGCTTCTCAAGGCGATTCCCGCTCCCAGAGCAGAGGTTTCCAAGTACGCTCCCAAGATGACCTCCTTTAAGATCGATCCCGACAAGATCCGTGAAGTAATCGGCAAGGGCGGCTCCGTAATTCAGAAGATCGTTGCCGAATCCGGCGCGAAGGTTGACATTGACGACGACGGAACCATTTGCATTGCCGCCGTGAACGGAGAATCCGCAATCGCCGCGAAGGCTATGATCGATGCCATCGTTTTCGAGCCTGAGGTAGGCGCGGTTTATACCGGAACGGTTACCGGAATTAAGGAATTCGGCTGCTTTGTTGAATATGCCCCCGGTAAGGAAGGCATGGTTCACATTTCCAAGATCGCTCCCCGCCGCATTGAGAAGGTGGAGGATGTTCTTAAGCTTGGAGACACGGTGAAGATCAAATATATGGGTCTTGATAAGAAGGGCCGTATGGACTTCTCCATTAAGGATGCTGAATAATCCACGAAAATACGAATTGCTTTCGATAAAAAACGCGGGGGAGGGTCCCCTTCCCCCGCAAAAAATATAAGGAGGATTTCCCTATGAAAAATCTGATTGATTTTTTGAACAGCGGGACTGTCAAACAGCAAAATCAAAAAAAACTTGGCGCGTGGCTGATTTGCGCTACTGCCATTTTGCTTGCTATCGCGTTGGTTATGCTGATCATTGCATCTGTGGCGACGGCAATTAAATCTCACAATTCCAATACCGGAAATGAAGACGACAGCGGAACAGCAGGTACTGTTATTCCCAACGGATATACAACGACCACCTTTGACGCGACTCAGCTTTCTATGGGAAATCTGCTTTTGGTAGACGCGGATCATCCCTGTACCGCCACCCCTGTCACCAAAAAGATCGATGGCACACGACCTTCTGTAGAGGGTGTGGGAGCAGTCTACTCTGTTTGGGATACTACGAATTACGCCCTAACTGAGGAAACACTGAACGCCTTTAACAGCATGATGAGCGACTTTTACGAGGAAACCAAGGATGCCAACCTATATGTTATGGCAGCGTATAACCCTACGGCAGTTAATCAGGTTACTCCTCTGCATAAAACAGGCTGTGCTGTATCCCTTGGCTATTATGATCCGTCCGCAGGCGAGAAAAAGAGCTCCATTTACAATGTAGATACTTATGAATGGATCTACGACAACGCCGCAAGCTACGGTTTTATTCAAGCCTCTGCCGAGGAGGGTGAGGAACATATTTTCCGTTATGTCGGCGTTGCCCACGCGACCTACATGTTCAACAACAACAAAACCTTAAGCGAATATCTCACGCTTGTACAGACCAAATCCTGCCGTTCTCCCTTATCCATTACCGCAAAGGATGCTGAGGGCAACAGCGTTGGATACAGTGTATATTATTTGGCTTCGGGCTCGGATCTGATCGTTCCCACCAAGTATCACTACACCGTGAGCGGAGACAACATGGGTGGATATATCATTACGGTAGATAAATCATCCCCTGTGCAAAAATAACAGAAAAAATATTAGAAATAATAGAAATATCAGATTGAAGCACCCGCCATTTGGCGGGTGCTCATTTTTTGAGAAACGAAAAAGAAAGAAGGAGCGAGAGTATACGGATTTCTCCTTCTTCTTTTGAATCCTCTCCTACACATACGATTCGCACTATTTTTTTAGAGAAAAAATCTTTTTATAATATTTTCTTGCTTTTTAAAACCCATTTTATTTCATAAGAAATCCAAGCATTGGGAACACTATTTACAAGCGATAAATTTCTATCGATTAAATGACCGCTATTGATTGATAAAGAGGTGTTCTTTTGAAAAAAAACTCCGTATTTGATTATGCTTTGGTTGGCACCGCTATTCTCTTAATCTTTGGTTTGGCAATTGGAATTTTTCTTTCCCCTCACCCCTCCTTTTCCAAAACGGAAAACCGCCCGCTGACCCTTTGGTCCCCCCCTTCCCTAAAGGATATCGCCAACGGTTCCTTTTCTAAGCATCTCAATTCCTTTTACACCGATCAGTTCCCTTTCCGTTCTTCCTTTACCCTCTTGAAAGCGAACACAGAGCGATCTTTGGGAAAGAAAGAAAATAACCATATCATTTTTGCCGCCAACGGCTATTTGATTCCAAGATATGAATATACGTCTTTAACTACCGCCCGAGAAAATTTATTGGCTTTGCAACAATTTGAGTCCTTTATCTCCTCTCGAGACATTCCCCTTACCGTTGCGTTTGTCCCTCGCAGTATCGATGTAATGGAAGCCGCTCTCCCTCCTCTTTACTCCGTGTCCCGTTCCGCCGCCATATTCGAGCTTTTCAGCGATACTCAGACATCCATCTCCCTTTCCCTTACGAAAGCGTTGCGGTCCGCCGCCAACCGAGGTGAGAGGGTATGGTACAAGACCGATCACCACTGGACGGTCTACGGTGCCTATCTGGCTTATGAGTATCTCGCCTCCGAGCTTCAGCTCCTCCCCTATTCTCAGGATTATTTCTCCCCTGTTGTTGTAAGCGAAAATTTTTTAGGCACCTCTTACTCCTCCTCGGGCGGTATTTCCGATACTCCCGACACAATAACCCTTTTTCGGTATCCCGAGGATACCTCTTATTTGATTCAAAACCAAGAAACAGGAGAAATATCAAGCTCCTTTTATGAATTTTCCGCTTTACAGAAAAAAGACCAGTATCAAATTTTCATGGGGGGAAATTACGGACGGTTAACGGTTTCCAACCCATCCACTGAGGAAAAGCCCCGTCTTTTACTGATCAAGGATAGCTTTGCCAACTGCGCAATTCCCTTTTTAGCGCTCCATTTTGATCTGGATATTGTTGACCTGCGCTACTATTCAAAATCTCCCCTCCGACTTATCAATTCCAATCCTTACGATCACATTCTGATCCTACAGGGAATCGATACGCTCGCTACCGACACCGGTCTTTCCAGACTTCTCTATTAAAATCCGCGGCGAACCAATATGATCGGTTCGCCGCGAAAATTCTTCTTTATTTCTTTTTATTTCTTTCTTTTACGTCTGATAGACCGCGCAAGCCATATGCCGCCCAAGGGCCCTATTACCGCTACCGTTCCCAGCGTAACTGCCACGGGGATCACATATCCCCGCTCCTTTTTATCCTTGTTATCATTTGGCTCCGTATCAGTGGAGGCAGGATCCGGTTCTTCGTTTTCCTTTAAGCCTTGCCCGTTTTGCGCATCACCGTTCCCCGACAGCTCGCCTTCCTTCTCCTCATCCTCATACCAAGGGTTATAAATCGGACGGGTATCCGGCGGAATACAATCCGGTCCTGTAGGCATAGTAGGAAGCGACTCCATCCATGTGGAAATATAGGAGGACAGACAATCATATCCGTTTGAGTTAAGATGAATATAGTCATTAGAAAGACAAGCGGTAGAATCTACCTGTATCACGTTTTCATTAAAGTGATCATCGCTATGAAAATTCAAATAGGGAATTCCCCATTTTTCAAGGATCTGCTTTGCCATATCTACATAGGCGCTGACGTCTTGCAATCCCGTAACCGCTTCTCCCTCCCAAACGGCGTTGGGCATGCGGTACATGATCAAAAAGCCAATGGTGGCGTTGGGGAAATCCTCCTTTGCCTCATACAGGGTAGCCTCCAAAGCTCCCGCAAAGGTGCTCTGCCTAAAAGCCTTATATACAAAGCCTTCGGTCATTGCTCCCAGAGGAACCTGATCCCACGCGTCGTTTGTGCCGCCCTCAATAATTACATAGTCATACTCCTTGCCTCGGGCGGATTCCATCACACCGCAAATCGTACTCCGAGTGGTTGACAGGGCATATCCCGATTTTCCGTAGTTCTCCCATTCCATACGGTACGTGCTTCCGATCCGTCCCGCCCATCCCGCGGTTGACGGACGTGTGCTTTGCTCTCCTCTGGCGTAACACAGAGAATCCCCGAAAAAAGCCACGGATTTTTGATATAAGGGACTTTCCGCGGGGAGATAGGATGAGACATTTCCCCCTTCAACAGCTACGGTTTCCCACGCTCCCGACGCAGCGGTTGCAAAGACACCAAGAGCAGAAAAAGAGGAAAACATTATAGGCGCAAGAATAATTGCCCCTGCCTTTTTTATTATTTTTAACATTTTCAGCCTGTCTACTCTTTTTACCCTGTTCATCTTTTTATCGATTCCTCCGGTAAAGCCATACAAAATGATACTTTATTATAGCATATGCGTGGCGGCATGTCACTACAAAGCACACTCAGATTTCCCTTAGATTCCCCTAAGATTTTCAACAAGCTCTTGACAAGATAGACGGTTTATGGTACAATAAATTGGAGTATAATTCAAAGCTTTTCGTCGGTGCGTGAGCAGAACCGCCGCATCGCATCGCTTTTTCTTAATCTATATTTTCCCAATTTTCTTAAAATTGAAATTATATCATAACAGCAACGATCGGTTGCGGGAGGTTTTTTTGATTATCGCATTGGAAGACGCAAAATATAAGCTGATCGGCATGCGCGCCGAGATCGCAGAATTGGGCTCGGCTCTTCGTATTGATGAGCTGAGAGCTCTGGCAGAGGATTTAGACAAGCAGACGCTGGATCCCGATTTTTGGTCCAATCAAGAGAATTCCTCAAAGGTATTGCAAAAGGTAAAGCAGACCAAGGACACCATTGAAGGCTATGAGGCTTTAAGCAACCGTTTGGAGGATGCCATCACCCTTGCGGAAATGGCGATCGAGGAAAATGACGAGGCGTATGTGGAAGAGGTTCAGGGCGAACTGGATGCCATCACCAAGGAGGCGGAAGCCAAGCGCATTGAGATCCTTCTTTCGGGTGAATATGATAAGAATAACGCGATTGTTTCCTTCCACCCCGGTGCGGGAGGAACGGAGGCACAGGACTGGGCACAGATGCTTTACCGTATGATCACCCGCTGGGCTGAGCGTCACAACTACAAATACAAGCTGCTCGACTGGCTGGACGGCGATGCTGCCGGAATCAAGAGCGCCACCATTATGGTTGAGGGCTTAAACGCTTACGGCTACTTAAAGGCGGAAAACGGCGTGCACCGCCTCGTCCGTGTTTCTCCCTTCGACGCCGCGGGCAGACGGCAGACCTCCTTCGCGTCCATTGAGGTCATGCCCGAATTTGATAACATTGATAAGGTTGAGATCCGTGACGAGGATATTGAGGTCACTGCCCACCGCTCCAGCGGTGCGGGCGGTCAGCACATCAATAAGACCGACTCCGCGATTCGTATTCTTCACAAGCCCACCGGCATCGTGGTTGGCTGTCAGACCGAGCGCTCGCAGCTACAAAATAAAGAAACTGCCATGAAAATGCTGAAGGCAAAATTAATGGAGATCAAGATCCGTGAGCGTCTTGACACCATTGAGGATATTCAGGGAAACAAAACCAACATTGAGTGGGGCGCCCAGATCTGTTCCTATGTATTTATGCCCTACACCTTAGCAAAGGATACCCGAACCGGATATGAGGACGGTAACATCTCTGCTGTTATGGACGGAGAGATTGACGGCTTCATCAATGCTTATTTAAAAATGAACGCAAAATAACCATTTTCTTTTAGGGGAAGAGCCGTTCTATACGGTCTTCTCCTAAAAAAAACTTTTTATACGAGGTGATTTTTATGAGCCAAGTTAAGACCAATCCCGATGAGCGCATGTGGGGAAAGACCAACATTACGCAAACCGATGTTAAGTACTACAATGTTAAGGAGTCTCCTTTCCGTGTTTACGGATTATATAATTACAAAAATGAGCCTGAATTCAAGCGCCTGCCCGATTCCCTTGGTCAAACCGTCAATGACGGTGTCGCTCAGCTGTATCGGAACACGGCGGGAGGACGTGTACGCTTTTCTACCGATTCCGCCTATGTGGTCCTGCGCGCCGCGATGCCCTCTATCTGCCGTGCCGACCATATGCCTATGACAGGTATGTCGGGCTTTGACCTATACATTGACAACCCCGACGACGGAAGCTCTTATTTCTTCAATATTTACCGTCCCCCGCTGGACTGCACCGACGGCTATGAGGGCATTGTGAAATTTCCCGATCGGCGAAAGCGCTATATTACCATTAACTTTCCTTTATACAACGATGTAACCGATGTATGGATCGGTCTGCAGGAGGACGCGGAGGTAGGCGAGGGCATGCCTTATCGGAATGTGCTGCCTGTTGTCTTTTACGGAAGCTCTATTACGCAAGGTGGTTGCGCTTCCCGTCCCGGTAACTGTTACACCGCTACGGTAAGCCGCCGACTTAACCTCGATCATATCAATCTGGGCTTTTCGGGCAGCGGTAAAGCGGAGGCTTCCATCGCGGAATACATGGCAGAGCTTCCCATGTCGATCTTCGTTTCGGACTATGATCACAACGCGCCCAATGTGGAGCATTTGCAAAATACCCACAGAAGGCTGTATGAAACCATTCGCGCGAAAAATCCGTCCCTTCCCTACGTTATGATTTCCAAGCCTGACTTTTTCTGTCACGAAAAAAACGCGATCGAGCGCCGCGATGTGATTTTGGAGACCTTCCGTTACGCCATTGAGCATGGCGATGAAAATGTGTATTTTATTGACGGTGAGGGCTTTTTCCAAGGAGAGTGGCAGGATTCCTGCACCGTGGACACCACCCATCCCAATGATCTTGGATTTTCCAAAATGTCAGATGTGATCACCTCCGCTCTCAGAAAAATTCTTCGGTAACCCTTCATTTTTTGAAAAAATCTGACATTTTTTTCAATAAACCTCTGTACAAAATCGCAATTTAGTGATACAATATTATTTGATATGATACCCTATTCCAAAACAAAGGAGTGTTTTTTATGAAAAAGCTTTATCAAGGCAAAACCAAGGATGTTTACCAGCTGGACAACGGCAATGTTATGCTGAAGTTCAAGGATGACTGCACCGGCAAAGACGGTGTATTTGATCCCGGCGAGAACACGGTGGGCTTGACCATCGAGGGAATCGGCAAGGCAAATCTGGAAACCTCCATTCACTATTTTGAGCTGCTTAAAAAGGCAGGCATCAAAACCCACTATGTAAGCGCAAATATTGAGGACGCAACCATGGAGGTTCTTCCCGCAACCGTTTTCGGTCACGGCTTAGAGGTTATCTGCCGTTTGGTCGCTACCGGAAGCTTTATCCGCAGATACGGCGAATATATTGAGGATGGCACACCTCTTGAGGGCGGTTATGTTGAGTGTACCTTTAAAAACGATGCCAAGGGAGACCCGCTGGTTACCGGTGAAGGTCTTGCCGCTTTGGGTGTTATGACTCCCGCTATGTTTGAAAGCATGAAGGAGCAAACGCTGAAGATCACCAAGATCGTTGCGGATGATCTGAAATCCATCGGCTTGGATCTGTGGGATATTAAGTTTGAGTTCGGTTACAACAAGGATGAGGTTATCCTGATCGATGAGATCGCTTCGGGCAACATGCGTGTTTACAAAAACGGAACCATTGTTGAGCCTGTTGAACTGACAAAGCTGATTTTGAACAGATAATCAGAAAAAGATAACAGGGACTTGCGTGAAATACCGCAAGTCCCCTTTTTTAGTTTTTTAAGAAATAAGCTTGCGTGATGTACAAACACTTACTTTCTTATCACACCTCATTTTGTGTCATCCGTAGCGAAGGATCTTTGCCGACGTAGGAGGCAATACAAAAAAGAAAATTTCTCCAATAACAATCGTGCGAAGCGTTTGCGCAGAAGAGGGTTCCATTTGCCCTCCCCCCTGCTTCCTCTGCTTTTTCCGTTTTATTTCTTTCTCAACGATTGCGCGGTCTGCTTTAACAACAACGACATACATTTTCGTATCACGCTTTTCGCTTTGGAGTCCAATGTCCCCCAAGCCTTAACTAATTTGATCTTTTCCATGCTTAATTCCGTTAAAGTCTTGGCATCGGTCGCGGAAAGGGTCTCGTAAATGGAATCAACAAACCGCTCTCGCTCCTCCGCTGTCATTTCGTTGAGCCATGCCTTCAGTGTGCTGTCAATCAATTTACTTTCGTTTGTCACCGTGTCAAGATGAATAAATTTACCGCCTAAGACCTCCCATGAAAGACCGTAATGCTGCATAATTCCCGCGGCGTTGCTTTTTACGACCTCATAGTTTTCCTCATGCTCCAATAGCATCCCGACCACCGAGGAATGGGGAACGATCGTGCGAATTTTTCCTCTGATATTTTTGTACTCCGTGCTCTCAATAAAATTGGTATCAAATCCGGGACCGTCATTATTATAAACCGTTAGAATGCGGTCCTTTAACTCAGGCGCGCAGCAAACAGCGGCATATACCGCTAAATTTCCTCCCTTGCTGTGCCCTCCGACATAAAAATTCCCCAATAAAAAAGAAACTGCTTTTTCTAAATAGTAAGTCGCTTCTAACTGTGCGGGAACAGGCTGCATAAAACTCATGTTAAAATTTTCTTTCCAGCCGACCAGCGTGTCGTCCGTTCCTCGGTACGCGATATAAGACGATCCGCTGTCTAAAATAAATGTCATGGCGGAAAATTGACTTTGCGCTTGATCATCGATCTTGTTAGTGTATCCTAACAATTGCACCTCCGAAAATCTGCGGGACTTCGCCGCCTTAGCCATAAGACTGACCATTTCCGGCGGTAAAATTTTTCCAAGATAGGGTATTTCTCCCTTGTGGCGGCGCAGATACCGCCTTGTGGCGTCTAAAAGCGTGATTGGCGTGCGGTCAAAATCGGAGGGCACGATTCCTTCTAAATCCACATAACTGATTTGCGTTAAAATCAAATTGTCAACTTCATTGAAATCTGCCTCGGAAAAGAGCAAATCGCCCCGCCAATCAATGTAATCAAATAAGGTTCCCATATTTTCTCCTTGCGATTTTCTGTTCAACTGTTTAACTGTTCAAAAATTCAACGGTTCATTTGTTTCATGTTCTCAAAATTTGTTCGCGATTTACGAAGGAGATCATATTTGCTTGTGTACACTTTTATATTCATCATAATAGCGATAATATGGGCAAGAAGCTGTGTTTCCGCCCAAAAAATTCACCATTTCATCTTGATCCAAGCGCTGATTGCAAACATACGCATCCAAATATTCGTCGTAATCATAAAATTCGCAGCTCTCGCAATTTCCCGCCGGCTTTTTCAGTTTCGAGTTCGTCAAATTCCACCTCCGCGCTTTTTTGTGATATCATACATTTCGGAATTCCCGTTCAATTCATATATTTCAAGCGGTCTAAGCAATTTTGAAGGATGATTTGAGCGGATAAGGTATCAATGACCGTCTTACGCTTTTTTCCTCTGGTGTTTGTTTCGTTGAGATAGCGGGCGGCGGTCATTGTCGTCATTCGCTCATCAAACATGGCGACAGGGAGAGCGAGTCTTTCTTCCACCATAAAAGCAAATTTTCTGCACCGTCCCGCTCGGGATCCCTCGCTCCCATCCATATTGATCGGAAGCCCGACAATAACGGCGGAAACCCTTTGCTGGCGGGCAATTTCGGCAACAGCATCGGCGGTTTTCTCAATTCCGCCCGGACTGATATACCCGATTCCGGAGGCAAGAAGTCGGGAGGGATCACTGACCGCAAGCCCTGTGCGAGTATCTCCAAAATCCACCCCCAATATTTTTCCCGCTGTGTTTAAAATTTTTTCAAAATTATTTTCTTGTTCATTCATGATTTATTCATTCCGTTTTCTATATTTTATACGTTTTTTGGAGGGCTTATGATGCTTTTTCCAATTTTTTATTCCCCTTTTTCGAAGGCTTGCGTTTGACCCTTTTTCTCTTGGCAAAGCGCTATCAGACGCTGCTTTTCATTCCGCGAAGGATCCTCGATCACAGATTGGAGCAGCCATTCCAATACACGTCCCACATTCCGCCCCGAAATTCCAATGGAGACCAGATCCCGCCCCGACACCGCAAGCTCAGAAAGAGTACATGGGCATCGATTTTCCTCGACCCACTCACACGCCTCAATTTCCGAATATCCCAAAAGATAGGACGCGCGTGCCGCCAATGGCGCATAGATCCCGCTTCGGGCGATCAGCTGTCTTGCCTCTGTCGGGGTTGCGATAAGTAGTTTGCTATTACTAACCACCGACAGCGCTCCTGTGATTTGTTTGTTGGAATATCGCAAATCTCGCATAAGAGCTGCCGCCTTTTCTTTGCTTGCGTCAGCGAAGAAAAAGCCAAGTCTTGCGACATCTTGCGCGGGCATTTTAGAGATACTTTTTAGAATTTTCTCGGACGGAGCATATTCATCGCAGACGTAGGAAAGAACGCCTGTTTCCATCATTTTTTTAACCGTGGGAGAAGGATCCTTTGACAGGAGCAGGCGAAGAAATTCCGAGGCGATCCGCTCTTTCGCTATATCGGTTAGTCTTGACTTATTTTTTTTACACCCGTCAAGGGTATGTTCTTCTATAAAAAAGCCAAGCTGGGCAGAAAAGCGAAACGCCCGCATAATACGAAGGGCATCCTCCTCAAAACGCTCGTTGGGGTCGCCTACGGCGCGGAGCTGTTTTTTTTGAAGATCGGCTTCTCCGCCAAACAGATCGATCAAGCCTTTTTGAGGGTGATAGGCGAGCGCGTTGACTGTAAAATCTCTTCGGGCAAGATCATCGGAAATACGAGAAGTGAAGATAACTTGATCTGGATGACGGGAATCGGAATAGGTTCCGTCGATTCGGAAGGTTGTGATCTCGATCGGATTCCCCTCGGACAGAACGGTTATTGTTCCGTGCTTTAAGCCGGTTTGGATCACTCTTTTATCACAGAACAATTCGGCGGTTCGTTGCGGAGGGGCGGAGGTTGCCAGATCGTAATCATGAGGAGAGAGACCCAAGAGAATATCGCGGAGACTTCCTCCGACCAAATACACCTCTTCCCCCGCTTGTTCCAAGCGTTCCATCAGGGAGAGGACATAGTTAGGCAATATTATGGGGGCGGCAGGTGAATTTGAATTTATTTTTTCCTTTGATTGACTGTTCACGTTTCCCCCTCCTTTTGGGTTTTATGATTGGTTATATTATATAATTTTTTTTTACTGCTGTCAAGAGGGGGGAATGGTCGAAGGGGGAGTGAATAGGCGCTTGGGTGCCAAAATGGGAATCAAAAGCGGAGGTCCACGATTCATTTGAAAGAAATTTATTGAAGAAAAGTTCTTTTTATGGTATTGCCTCCTTCGTCGGCAAGGATCCTTCGCTTCGCTCTGGATGACACGTACGGTAGCTTGTGCGAAAATTAAAGCTGATCTGTCGCACATTCCTCATTTCGTGTCATTCTGAGCCGAAGGCGAAGAATCCTTGCCGAGCTTGCGAGGCAAATTGATGCGAGGCATCAATTCTTTTTCATTGTTACTTTGATACAGGATTGCCTCCTGCGTCGGCAAAGATCCTTCGCTTCGCTCTGGATGACACGTATGATAGCTTGCGCGAGAATGAAAGCTTATCTGTCGCACTCTCCTCATTTCGTGTCATTCTGAGCCGAAGGTGAAGAATCCTTGCCGAGCTTGCGAGGCAAATTGATGCGTAGCATCAATTCTTATTCATTGTTACTTTGGCACAGGATTGCCTCCTTTGTCGGCAAAGATCCTTCGCTTCGCTCTGGATGACACGTACGGTAGCTTGTGCGAAAATTAAAGCTGATCTGTCGCACAAGCTTCCGTTTTTTCACTGTGTTTTTCCTTATGACTCCTTATTTCACGTTTTATTTCATTCTTTATCGCATTACTTTATATTTCCTATCGCATTTATTATATTCTTTTCGAATTTCTCCACAAAATTTTCACACAAAAAACATTGGAAATTTAGTGAAATCACAAAGCCGTTCACAAAATGTTTATATTTTTATGATATACTGTATTCTATATGATAATTTTTTTATCTTTCGGTCATTTTATTTGTATTCATTTAATTGATTTGACCTTTAATTTATTGGAATTTAATTGGAATTTAATAGGAAAGGAATTCCCTGATTATGATAAAAATTGAACATCTGGTAAAGAACTACGGCGCAAACTGCGCGGTGGACGATATCAGCTTTGAAGTCAAAAAGGGTGAGATCGTCGGCTTGCTCGGCCCCAATGGTGCCGGTAAAAGTACTACCATGAACATTTTGACCGGTTATCTCTCCGCTACCTCCGGAAGCGTTTCCGTTGCCGGTCTCGATGTGTTGGACAACCCTTTGGAGGCTAAAAAGCATATTGGCTACCTTCCCGAGCAGCCGCCTCTGTATCTTGACATGACGGTTGAGGAGTACTTAATATTCAATTATAACCTGAAGGGCTGTAAGCTGAACCGCACCAAGCATTTGGAAGAGATCTGCGATGTCGTAAAGATCCGCGATGTCTACAAGCGCGTGATCAAAAATCTCTCCAAGGGATACCGACAGAGAGTCGGTATCGCTCAGGCTTTGATCGGAAGCCCTGAGGTCATTATCTTCGACGAGCCTACTGTAGGTCTGGACCCCAAGCAGATTATTGAGATCCGCAATCTTCTCCGTAATCTGGGAAGAGATCATACGGTCATTCTTTCTACCCATATCCTCCAAGAGGTTCAGGCTGTATGTGACCGAATCGTTATTATCAACAAGGGCAAGGTCGTGGCGGACGAGCTTACCGAAAATATTACAAGAGCGGTGGAAAACAACCGACGCTTTCATGTTAAGATCTGCGGACCTCAAAAGGAGGTTCTCGCTATGCTCCGCTCCAAGCCCGGTATCATTTATGCCGAGGTTATGCCGCAGCGCGACGGTGAGGCTTATTGCTACACCATTGAAAGCGAGGTCGGCATTGATATCCGAAAGACCCTATTCTACACCTTGGCGGAGAAAAACTGGCCCTTGGTTGGATTGGAAGCTCTCGGCATGAGCCTTGAGGATATTTTTATCGCCATCGTCGATCAATCCTCCGCGCCCAAAAACCGTTACGAGCGCAAGGATTCCCGCTCTCGCAACGCAAAGCCTGCCCGCTCCAACGTTGAGCAGGATTTCGCGAAGACCATGGTGGAAAACGCCGAAAAGAAGCAAGGCGGCGAATTCTCCGCTCTCTTTGGCGATGACGATTCCGATACGGACAGCACCGACAGAACGGAAAGAAAGGAGTAATTCTGACCTTGGGTCGGAACACAATAAACTGTTATGTTTGCGATTTACAAAAAGGAACTTCGTTCTTATTTTATTAATGCCATCGGCTATGTTTACGTAGGTGTTTTTTTGGCTGCCGCCGCTTTGATCTGCTGTTACACCACTTTAATATCGGGCAGCTACAACACCTCCTCTTACTTCATTATGTTGATCTTTTCCTTTATCATTTTGATCCCTCTTTTGACCATGAAGCTTTTTGCCGAGGAAAAAAAGCTTCGAACCGAGCAGCTTTTGCTTACCGCGCCTGTTTCGGTTTGGGGCATGGTAATGGGTAAGTTTTTAGCCGCCGTTACCATGTTTGTGGGAACGGTTTTGGTTTCCTGCATCAATTTCTTCCCCCTCTATTCCTATGCCAACACCGAACGTATCTCCAATACCTACGGAACCGAAAGCATCATCCCCATTGGTCCCATTACCGCCGAGATCATTTCCTGTCTCGTGGGTTTGATTTTAATTGGAATCGCCTTTATCTCCATCGGTCTGTTCGTTTCCTCTCTGACGGAAAACCAATTGGCGGCGGCTGTTATGACGGTGGCGATCATTCTGGTTATGCTGGTTCTCGATATGGTCAATGAGTACATTAATGTGTATGCCATCCGCTTTGTAATCAACTGGTTCAGCATTATGACCCGTTTCTCCAACTTTACAACCGGAATTCTGGATTTTTCCACCATTTTGTATTATCTATCCATTTCGGGTGTTTTCCTACTTTTGACGGTGCGTGTTTATGATAAGCGCCGTTGGGGTTGATAAAGAAAGGCGGGTATTGAATCATGAAAATGAAAACAGCGACAAGCAGAAAGCTCCGCTATGGCGGGGTTACCGCGATACTGACCTCGTTTATTATCGCGGCGATCATTATATTTAATGTGATCTTTTCCGCTCTGGCAAGCAAATTCCTTTGGTATATTGACATGACGCCTGAGCTTTTATTCACCCTTTCCGAGCAATGTCTCGATTTGATCGAAAATGGTGACGACACCTTCGAAAACAGCTCTTCCCCTCTTAAAATGGTGGATTCCTTCCGCGCGGCAAAGCGTGCTGAGGATCCCAATTTTAAGGATGAGGATCTGATGATCAAGCTGATCTTTTGCGACGATCCCGACGCGTGGGAAGCCAACAGCGCCCAGCGGTATGTTTTTGAGACCGCGAAGCAGCTGGAGGCGGAATTCCCCGAATACATTAAAGTGGAAAATCGAAATATTTTCCGCAACCCCTCCTCTGTTAACAAATACGGTGTGGTGGACACCTCCAATGTTATTATTGAATTCGGCAGCGAATACCGTGTCCGCTCCAACCGAAGCTTCTATACCTTTAATGAGGAAACCGACGATCAGCCGTGGGCTTACAACGGCGAAAAGATTTTTGCCGCCGCGATTCTTGCCGTAACCCGTGCCGAAACTCCCATTGCCTGTTTGACCGTCAACCACGACGAGACAGCGGATGAGGCATTGCTCGTCACTCTGGAGACTGCCGGCTTTAAGGTTCAAGCTCTGAATCTTGCCTCCGAGGAGATTCCCGCGGATTGCCGACTCATCGTTGTTTCCGATCCCAGATCCGATTTCCTTGTTCGGGACGGCGTTTCCGAGGTGGACGAGATCGAAAAGCTGGACAAGTTCCTCGACGGAAGCAACTCCATGATGGTCTTTATGTCCCCCACCCTCACCTCACGTTTGACCGAGTTTGAGGACTATCTGGAGGAATGGGGAATTTCCTTTGACCGCTACCAGGAAGGCGGACAATTGCATCCCTACATCGTGCAGGATACCAGCCAGTCCCTGACAACGGATGGCTATACCCTTGCGGCGGAGTATAATACCCAAGGTCTTGGCGGAGAGTTCACCTATGAGATGCGCAACAACTCCACCACGCCTCCCATGATCGTCTTCCAAAACGCCATGTCGATTTCTTACGCGAACCGCTACTATGCCGATCACTACACCGACAGCGAGGATCCCTCAATTTCCTTTGACTTCGGAAGCTACGGCGTTGACGGAACCTACCGCAATATTTATGATATCTTTGTAACAAGTGAAAATGCCGAGGCATGGGCAAACGGAAAAACCGTGGAGAAGGCTACCGCTCAAAAGCCTTTAACGCTGATGACCGTTACCCGTGAGGAGCGTCCCGTAACCGAAAACAGCTCCACAGGCGCTTCTGTCAACGAGGCTTCCTATGTGCTTGCCTGCGGTTCTCCTCAATTTGCTTCCCAAGCCCTGCTGCAATCCAACTCCTACGGAAATGAGACCTTCCTTGAGTACGCCCTCAGAACCATCGGTCAGGAGCCCGTTCCCGTTGGCTTGAAATTCAAGCCCTTTAATGACGACACCATTGACACCATCACCACTGCCGAGGCAACACAATACACAATCGTTCTGACTGTTGTCCCCGCGGTGATCGCTCTTGGTACAGGTATTTTCGTAATTGTTAGGAGAAAGAACAGATGATTAAAAAAGCGGATAAAAACAGCAAAACCCTGATGAAGCGGCGTACCATCGCCATCATCGTGTCCGCGCTGCTTGTTCTCATTCTTGCCGTTTCCCTTCCCTTTGTCTTGAAATTCTCAAGCACCACCCTTGTGGAGGAGGGAAATGACAAATATTACATCATGAAAAAAGACGGCGTCTACGCCATGTATGACGCCAACGAGACGATCCTTCCCAAAGACGAGCAGTACGGCTATTACGTTACGCTGAAGGGTACCTTATACAAGGTGAACAGCGAAACCGGCGAATACGAGATCTTTGCCATTGTCGACACACAGGACAGCGAGGTTCAGGAATACAAAACCAGGCTTCTGCTTTTCCCTCGTGTGGAAAAGGCAAATATTCTTTCCATTGACGTGCATAACAGCAGCGGTAACGATTACACCTTCTGCCGATATAACTCCGAAACAGGTCAGGTGGACAAGGACGGGGACTTTATTATTAAAGGTGCCGCGCTGACTGCCTATGATCAGGAAATGTTCGGTCTTCTGTATTTCACCGCGGGCTATACCCTTTCTACCATGAAGATCCGGGACCCCATTGTGGACGAGAACGGTGAGTTCTCCGAGTATGGCTTGGTCCCCGAAACAAGGCTCGACGAGGAGGGCAACGAGTACCTTTACGAGCCTGCTTACTATGTTCTCACCGATGTGAACGGGGTTCAGCACAAGGTCATCGTCGGCGATCTTCTGGTAAATGAGGCGGGCTATTATGTACAGTATGTGGATATGAGCGGCGGAGTTGAGACAAAACGCCACGCGGTTTATGTTCTTGACACCGATATCGGCGCTACGGTGCTTGCTCCCATTGAAACCTATGTTACCCCCATGCTGACCGAGCCTATGTCGTCCAGCACCTATACGGATGTTGAGGATTTTACCATTTCTGTAAGAAAAGAAAACGCGTCTCCCTCTGACAGTAATATCTACGACCAGACCGTTTGCTTTAGCTTTATTGATATGGCGCTTCGCGAAAATACCATGGCTTCCTATTTCCCCTACGAGATGAAAGCGGATCTTGGAGGATATTACCCCTCCTCCGACAATATCAACCTCTGCTTGGAGAAAATGTATCAGCCTACCTTTGGAAAGGTCATAAGGCTCACGCCCTCCCCCGAGGAGATGGTGGAATACGGTTTTTACGCGATAAAGGAACCCTCGGACGGTGAAGGCGAGGCTGAATACGTTCCCTTCTCGCCCTACACCATCGCGTTTAAGTATGATTCCCCTGATGCCGATGATCCTTCCATTACCTACAATTACAGTCACATCATTCTTATCAGCGACAAGGATGTTGACACCACCGGTAATTATTATACGCATACCTCTCTTACCGTTACCGTTTATCAGGAGCAGAGCAACGGATCCCAAAAGAAGATCAATTCCTATTTTTACAGCTATGACATGATCGTTGAGGTCAGCAAAAACACCTTTGATTTCCTCACGTGGGATTCCTCCGAGTGGATCAGCACAAATGTTTTTCAGGATAACATTTCTTACCTGGACAAGATCACTCTTGAGTCTCCCGATTACAATGTAACCTTCGATCTGGACAACTCTCTGAGCGATCTCAGCGAGGAGGTCAACTCCCGCCATCTTTTCCTGACAGCAACAGATTCCCGAGGCAATCAAATGACCACCTTCGGTCTTTTGAGGATCACCGATATATACGGAAACGTATGGAGCATTACCCCCACAAATATTACCGTTGTTGATTCCTCCGGAAAGACGCTTTCCGTAGCCAAGGATGTTCGCTATTACGCAAACAATGCCATTGGTGATGAGGTTCTTTGCCGCACGGGCTTGATCGACTGCGCGGAATACGATGTAGAGGTCAACGCTGACACGGTTCGCGTGATCTACAATGACCGTTCGGAAAAGGTATACATTCGTTACGACACTTCCCTCTTCCGCGATTATTACCAGTCCATGCTATATACCACCATCGTTGATTCCTACGAGCTGGACGAATCGGCTTTGGAGGACGGAAGCGCTCCCTGCATGCTGACCGTGACCATCACCACAAAGGATGTTGACGGAACCACCTACACCAAGGTTTACAAGTTTTACAAGATCCCCACGGCATCCCGCAAGGCTTACCTTACCATTGATGGTAGGGGCGGCTTCTTTGTGCAGACCGACCGTGTAAACAAATTAATAAGTGACGCTCAAAAGTTCTTAAGGCTGGAGCCCATCGAGCCTGACGCCAAAAATTAAGCGTCAAGTAAACAATGTAAAATGGCTGATACGCAGTTTTGTCTGTGTATCAGCCATTGTTTCTTCATTGTTACTTTGTTACAGAATTGCCTCCTTCGTCGGCAAAGATCCTTCGCTTCGCTCTGGATGACACGTATGATAGTTTATGCGAGAATGAAAGCTTATCTGTCGCACTTTCCTCCCTTCGTGTCATTCTGAGCCGAAGGCGAAGAATCTCTGATATAGGATTGCCTCCTTCGTCGGCAAGGATCCTTCGCTACGCTGCGTGTTGACACGAATGGAGGCATGGTGGGAGGATGACCATATGTACGTCGCGCAAGGTTTATCGCGTAGAACGGACAGGGACGCCTGTCCCTACAGGTATGTCAGAGCACCTCTGCCGTGAATCCGTCGTAGGCGACTTCACAGCCCATAGAACGGGCAATATCCTCTAGGATCTCTTGAATCGGGTTTCCGTTATGTGAAAAATGGTTGACAAAAAGCTGTGTCCTATCATCTATGGCTCCGCATTCTCTCAATCTTTCAATCACTCTTCCTATATTTTCAAAGCCCATATGACTTCCCGTATCCTTAATGGGAAGCTGGCAATTTGTGCAATCAAAGCTGATTCCGTTAAAGTACAAGCCCTTTTCCTGAATGTACGCAAAAACCTCCTCAAAAAAATATCCTGTATCATGGGCGTACAAAAATGAGGTCTCCCCTTGGCGAATCATGTAAAAAAGAGCGGTCTCTCCCTTCGCGTGCCGCGCGGGTAAGGGTACTATTTCATAATCCTCTCCCAAACGCAAGGGCTCAAAGGGGTGGGCAATAGAAAAATCGAGACTTTCCCGTACCGCCGACAAAAAGGTTTCTGCCAAATCCATGCCGATCTTTGCCACATCCTCAGAGCAGACCACCGTAAGCTTTTCTTCTTCCATTTGATGAGCATAGCAGCTTCCGTGCATTTCCAGCTCCGCGGGATAAAAATGATCGCTATGAGAATGAGTGATCAACAAATATCGGATTTTGTCACCTCGAATCCCGTTTTGCAGAAAGTGCAGATAGGTATCCGCCGGAAGGTCGATCAACAGATCCTCTCCGATCAGGGTCTGGGATCGAGTGCGAATATTTTTTCCTCCCTTTTTCCGTGCCTCTTGACAATACTGACAATTACAAAAGACCGCCGGAAAGCCCTCTGCCGCCGCTGTTCCCAAAAATGTGATTTTCATATTTTCCTTCCATTCCTTCCGCTTTCTTCTGTTTTCTTCCGTTTTTTCTGTTTTCTTATGTTTTCTCCAATTTGCCCAATTTCTTCAAGCAACCGAAAAGATACGCAAGGCTTATCGGATTTTTCAATTTTCGATGATTCCTGTCTTCAGCGCTTCCAACTCATCTTCGTCTAAATTCAGCGTATGGGCGTCTTTGGGCAGTTCCCCGAAAATTCTCCAATACAGAGCGAGGGCAACCAAGCAGCTTCCCGCGTAGGAGGGATGGGATCGGTCCTTGTCGTACAGCTCGATTGACGGCGCTCTCTTCAAGATACGGGAAAAGCATCTGCCCACAGGCGCTACCTCCGCCCCTGTCTTGATCGCCGCTCTTTCATACGCTTCGGCAAGCCGATCTGTCATTTCCTCAGCGCTCCACCCATATTCCGCCAAAAGCTCGCATCCGCTCTTACGTCCCCATGTGGCATAAAGAATGGCTCTCCTTGCCTGTATTTTCCGAATCAATTGATCCACAGCGTTCTCAAACTCTTCATAGGTTTCTTGATTTATAATCGCGTAATAGCTTTGCTCCTGCAAAACAAGGATATCATAGCTGTTTTGGGACAAAAGCGCTTCTATCTCCCCATGCTTTTTACTTTCGGATACCAGATAATCCTTCAGCCTTGCGCCTCCCTTTGTTACAGAATCTACCTGAATGTCCTTTTGGTTTTCCTGTGCCAGCCCCTCCAACAGCTTGGGCATGTCATGAAAAAAGGTATAGCTGTTTCCAATCATTAAAACCTTCATTTTTTCTCTCCTATGCAATTTATTTTCCGTCTCGGAATCGGCGGATCAGCCGAAAGGCTTGTTCTGCCGTATCGCTTAAATTTATGTACGCCTGTTTCTTGTTCATGGCTTCCTCTAAGGAGCAGGGCGTTCTGACAATGGAAAAAAACGCGTCGATCCCGTGCTCGTTGCACAATGCCGCCTCCTCGGCAACACACCCCGAAAAGGCAACAACCGTTTTCCCATATTTTTTGGCGGTCTTGGCGACACCTATGGGGGCTTTTCCCATACAGGACTGTCCGTCTAACCTTCCTTCTCCCGTAATGACGATCTCAGCCTCCCTCAGCTGCTCCTCCAAGGCGGTAATTTCCATCACCAGCTCGATTCCCGATGTGAGCTTTCCCCCAAGATAGGACAAAAAAGCAAAGCCCAAGCCTCCCGCGGCTCCCGCGCCGGGGAATTCCGCATACGCACCACCGTTTTTCCGAACGCTCTTTTGTGTCAGAGCCGCAAAGGCTGACAGCCAGCGGTCCATGTCCCCGATCATCCCCTGTGTAGCTCCCTTTTGAGGGCCGTAAACAGCGCTGCAGCCCTTGGGTCCGCACAAGGGGTTCTTTACGTCGCAGGCAATATGGAACTCACATTCCCCAAGCTCGGGAAGCGCTTTCTCGGTTCTGATCTCGCTCAGCACCGCCAAGCCCTGTGCCCCAAGGGGAATCGGGTTTCCCGTTTGATCCAGCAGCTGAAAGCCCAAGGCTTGCAGCATACCGACGCCTCCGTCATTGGTGGCGCTTCCTCCGATGCCTATGATAAATTTTCGGCAATTATTTTTTTGGATGGCGTGAGCGATCATCTCTCCTACCCCATAGGTTGTGGTAAAAAGAGGATTCCGCTTCTCTTTTGGAATCAGCGTAATTCCTGCCGCCGCTGACATTTCAAGCACCGCCACCCCTTTTTCGGGAAGGATTCCGTATGGAGCGTCTACCTTATCCCCCAAGGGTCCCGTAACCCTTACGGTACAAAGTTCGCCTCCGCATGCCGATACAATGGCTTCCACGGTTCCCTCTCCTCCGTCCGCCAGAGGGCAGACCGTCAAATCCGCATCCTTATATACCCTCCGAATTCCTTCCGCCGCGGCGTTCCCCGCTTCAAAGGTGGATAGGCTTCCCTTGAATGAATCCATGGCGATTACCGCTTTCATCGTCATTTCCTTTCCTGTGTTCCTCCATTTATTTTTATCATTTTTAGCATTGTTCTTCCATCATTACAGAATTTACCGCTTTGATCACGAGTTCTCTTTCCCGATCGGTGACAGGCACGTCAAAATCGTTAAAGGAATTATTTGTAATATCCTTTCCCGTAAGCATTTTATACCAGCAGAGCGCCAATAAATATCTGCCCGCGCCCTTGGAAGCGTGAAAGGTATCTCTGTGTATCTTTTCAATACCCATTTTGACAGCTTGCATCATCGCTTTTCCGCACGGTATGATTCCATCCGCCTGTATCGCTTGCGCTGCCTTGGCATAAGAATCACAAATCGCCGAAAGCATTTTCTCGGAGGTTTCAAACACCCCTAAGCTCTTCAGCTTTTCGCTTTCCTCCTCATATGCCCAGGTTTGATGGATCAGTATTTTTGAATGGGGGCAATACCTCCTGACGAATTCCGCCAGCGCTTCTATGTACGGCGAATACGTTTCATAGCTTCCGCTGACGTGGCTTGCCTGTTGCAAGGTGATAAAATCCCAATGGTCACTGGCGAGGGCTTGTCTGATGGAAACCTTAATTCCTGTCTTTTCGCCGTTGAACTCAAAATCATACGCGGCGTTATCATCAAGCATGTTGAGATAATGCGTCCGCAAGGAGCAGCCGCCTATGTAGAGATTCACCGTTTTCATTTCGACCCCTTCCTGCTTGGCAAGACGGTAAAGATATTTTTGCGCGTCATGCGAAAAGCTATTCCCGATAGATAAGATCTTCATTGGTTTTCTCCTTTTTTGATTTTTTTAGGATGGGAAAAATTTTAATGCAAAGCAACATGACAAAAGGTGTATTTTATGTATCATTTTCTCTCGAAAGAAAGCTGTTTTTGGGGAATATAAAAATCAATCTCCACCATCAAAGTCAAAGGTATCAACTTTTATTTCTTTGTCTTTAAGTAACGCTATCAACTCGCCCTTCTTTTTCCGTTGTTCCTTTATGAAGCAATGCATACTGTATTTTCGAGTTTGCGTTAGGGATCCAAAATATTGAAAACATTATAATTCCAAAAAGAAACAACAGTATCAAAACTGCAAAAATCCATGCATATGCTTTCGCATAATAAGCTTCAAATTCTTTTTTCATTTTCACTCCTTTCGATATGTTAACCATTCCTGCTGTAAAATGAACTTTTGAGGTTCGCTCGAAAGCAACCTTTCGCCATGTTCCTCTCGCCCGTGTCATCCTTGAGCGGAGCGAAGGATCTCGGGCGAATTGCTAAGCAAACACGTTCGGAAACAATTTGTCAGACAAATCTATCCACTCAGGATTCATCGTTTCCACTAACTCGTTTTTTCGGATTCGCAAAAATCCTTTAAGCCTTTTCTCTAGTAAAATAGCGTCTTTTACCGCTTTATACGATTCGTAATATACAAGCTTATGAACGTGATATTTTTTAGTGAATCCTTCGATAAGTTCATTTTTATGTTCATACAGCCGACGTTGCAAGTTATTTGTAACACCTATATACATAACCTTGTTTGATTTGTTCGTCAAGATATAAACGTAATACATTTATCTCTCCTTGTTCAGCCGCCGAGATCCTTCGCTTCGCTCAAGGATGACACGGCGGGAGTAATTTTGAACGTAAATCTATTGCTTATTTTTTTCGTGAGACAAACTAAACTCTCGACGTGGGTCATAAGACCAAAAGGTCTCAAAATCGGTCAAAAATGGGGGGTGTAACGACAAAAGGTATATTTTAGATTAAATAAATCCTTCTCCCCAATCATCCCAATTATGATTTTTGGTTTCCACGAGCCAATTCTTTTTCGCTCTTATCCATCGCTTTAATTGCTTCTCACGTGCTATTGCGTCGTTAATTTCAGAATACTCC
>JAZSPS010000036.1:0-11552 GCA_045537595.1 Eubacteriales bacterium | reverse complement strand
GGGAACGGTTCCTTGTACGGCATGTCACTACTGCACTCCGAAATGTCCGCAGGGTTTGGATATTCCTCGGCTGTTAGAGCTTTATAACGAGCATAACTATTCGGGAGGCGGCTTTATCGCTCCCATGGCGCTGTCAGCGCTATCCGAGGATAAAAAGCCATCGGCTTGTATTGGCTGCGGAAGCTGTGAGGCGGTTTGCCCGCAAAGAATCAAAATATCTCAGGTTATGACCGATTTTTCGGAGAAGCTGAGGTAGGATTAAAGATTAGAAGACTATAAATACATAGTATTATAATGTTATAAATGAAAAAACGGAAGGCATTGGTAAAGGATAGGGTATGATGTCATTATCATGCGGCTTGCGGCACGCGAAGTCTCTGTTGGAGGCGGGGGAAGAGAGGTATACCTGTGTTGCTTTTGACGGAAGAGATATTTACACGAGTACAAAACGGGGAGTTGCCCCTTTATTGGATTGGCTGGACAGCGGAACCGATCTGAGTGAATTCTCCGTGGCGGATCGGGTGGTTGGAAAGGGAGCTGCGTTTTTGTATATTCGATTGGGAATTCGGGAATTATATGCCGAGGTGATCAGTCGCCCCGCAAAGGCTCTTTTGGAGGAGCATAAGATAGAGGTGAGCTTCGGTGTGTGTGTTTCTGCCATACGGAATCGAGAGAACAGCGGTCCTTGCCCTATTGAGACAGCGGTTCTGCCAATTGAGGATACAGAGGAAGCTCTTGCATGTATCCGAAAAAAGCTGCGGGAGCTGAGATCATAGTCTTGGTATAAAGGCCTTCCATAAAAGGGATTTGCCGAATTATATTTTGAGAAGCGGTTTACACATCGGGTGTACCGCTTCTTTGCTTTGGAACGCTAAAACAGACAATGTGTACAATGTGTACAATATGCTGAAATCATGAATTTCATATTTTTGCAATGTGCTGAAAATGTGAAAATGCGCAAGAAAATATTAAAAAAGACTTGACAAAACATGAAAAATACAGTATAATATCCTATGGTTAGCAAAGGCTAACTTGCATAAAAGCCTTGAACGAAGGAGTTGGAAATCGTTATGACTTTACGGACCGCGGAAGAGGGAAAGGAATACATTATTCGGCGCATAGAAACCAAAGATGAAGAGCTTGACGCTTTTCTGTTTTCTTTGGGATGCTATAGTGGGGAGCCCATCACAGTGATTTCCCATCTGAAGGGCGGCTGTATTGTTTCCATTAAAGATGGCAGATATAGCATCGATAAGGAATTGGCTGACGCGATTATTGTTTGACTTTGGATTAAAAAAGATCCTCGGATTATTTTTTTAGGAAAAGGTTAGTTAAGGCAAACTTACGAAGATTATAGCAGTATGCGTTACATCTTACCTGTTAAAATCAATGAAAATCAATGTTAATTAAAATTTCATGTCTTATGAATTTCAGGAGGCGAGCAAATGAGAATCGCATTGGCGGGCAACCCTAACAGCGGAAAAACCACAATGTACAACGCGTTGACCGGCAAAAACGAAAAGGTGGGAAACTGGGCAGGCGTTACGGTCGAGAAAAAGGAGCACCCGATTAAAAAAAGCTTTTACGCCGAATCGAAGGAGCTGATCGTGGTTGATCTTCCGGGAGCGTATTCCATGTCCCCCTTTACCTCGGAGGAGAGCGTTACCAGCACATACATAAAAAATGAGAAGCCGGACGCGATCATTAATATAGTAGACGCGACTAACCTGAGCCGGAGCCTCTTCTTTACCACACAGCTGATGGAGCTTGGAATTCCCATGGTGATTGCGTTGAACAAGTCGGACGCGAATAAGAAAAAGCATAACAAGATCGATGCCTCGTTTCTATCCCAAAAGCTGGGCTGTCCTGTTGTGGAGACTGTGTCTCTCTCGGGAGACGGCTTGAAGGATGTGATTCAGAGGGCGGTTGCTGCAATTGGAACAACGCAGAAGGCGCCTTACGTTCAGGAAAATGTTGATCTGACGAACAAAAGGGCTGTGGTAGAAGCCGACAGAAAACGCTTTTCCTTTGTAAATGAAATTGTTAAATCAGTAGAAACAAGAAAGGTTCTTACGAAAAATAAGAATTTTCAAGATAAGATCGACGCGGTGCTTATCAATAAATGGGTCGGAATTCCGATCTTTGCCGTTGTGATGTTCGCTGTATTTTGGATTTCCCAAGCGGGTCCCGCTGTTTGGCTTGCCGATTGGCTGGTGGGTCTGCTTGAGGGAGGGCAAGAGCTTGTCGCGGAGGCAATTTCCAGCGACAGCATCTGGTCTTCCATTCTGATCGACGGTATTATCGGAGGCTTTATCGCTATTGTGGGATTTCTCCCCCTTGTAATGGTCATGTATTTTCTGATCGCGCTTCTTGAGGATTGCGGCTACATGGCGCGCGCTACCGTGGTGTTGGATCCTATTTTCAAAAAAGTCGGTCTTTCCGGTAAATCGGTGATTCCCTTTATTATCGGTACAGGCTGCGCGATCCCCGGTGTTATGGCATGCCGCACCATTCGTGACGAACGAGAGCGCAGAGCAACCGCTATGCTGGCACCCTTTATGCCTTGCGGAGCGAAGCTTCCTGTCATTTCGCTGTTTGCCGGCGCGTTTTTCTCCGATTCCGCGTGGGTAGGAGCATCCATGTATTTCTTTGGTATTGTTCTTATTTTTCTTTGCGCGCTTCTTGTGAATAAGCTGACAGGTCATAAAGCCAGAAAATCTTTCTTTATTATTGAGCTTCCCGAATATAAGCTTCCCGGACTTTGGAAATCCTTCTTGTCTATGTGTCAGCGCGGATGGGCATACATTGTAAAGGCGGGCACCGTGATTCTCGTTTGTAACTTTGCGGTTCACGTAATGCAGAACTTTAACTGGCGCTTTGAGGTGATTGAGGAGGGAATGCAAAGCACCTCGATTCTCGCCACCATCGCGTCGCCCTTCGCCTATGTAATCGCGCCGATGATCGGTGTTGTCGCTTGGCAGCTTGCTGCCGCTTCGGTGACCGGATTTATCGCGAAGGAGAATGTTGTAGGTACTCTGGCGGTATGCTATAGCATCTCCAATCTGTTTGATCTTGATGAGCTTGCAATACTGGAGGGCAGTGAAAGCGTGGTTGCGGCTACCTTTGGAATTTCCGGTGTTGCCGCCCTTGCGTTTCTGATGTTTAATCTCTTTTCGCCCCCTTGCTTTGCGGCAATCGGTGCCATGAACTCCGAGATCAAGAGCAAAAAGTGGCTTTTCGCGGGGATCGGCTTACAGCTTGCGGTAGGCTACAGCGTAGGATTCCTTGTGTTCTTCTTTGGAACGCTGTTTACAACGCGAGGCTTCGGTGCCCTTTGGATGCCGATTGCGGGTTGGACAACGATCGCTATGATCATTACGGTCTTTACGGTTCTTATCATCAGAAAAAATAAGCAATCGGAGGGCGAAGGTGCCCTTGGCGCAAAAGCGTCCGTCAAAGAAAAAATGAATGTCTAATAGGTGAGCTTGAATGAATATTGCGGACATGATTGTAATTGCCGCTATCGTCTTGATCATAGGCGGCGCGACGGCATATATTATTAAAGCGAAAAAAAGCGGAAAAAAGTGTATTGGCTGTCCCAACAGCTCTGCTTGCGGCGGAAAAAATTGCGGCGGCGATTCGGGAGCATGCCATGGCTGTTATAATAAAAATGAATAAGCTTTTTTGGAAAAGCACGCAAATTATAACATAAAACAGGTATTTTACGATAGGTGAAATGCCTGTTCTTTTTTTGTTGAAAAGTGAAGTTTAATAAAAATTTTTTTACAAGAAAAAATTTTTATTACAGTATTGCATATTGGACAGCCTTGTGATATAATGAAGATGTATAACCAATGCTTTGTTGGGCATCGGATTTATGCGTGAAGGAAAACGGACGGTGGCTTTAAGACAAGGACAGCTTATCCGCTTTTGAGGGGGTGTTCCTTGGGAGAACCGTATATTCCGTATTTTTCATTTTATCTATTTTATTTCATTTATTTAATTTGATAAAAGGCGAGGATGCCGCTTTTTATAAATACGAAAAAAGGAGAAACACCATGAAGAAAAGAAATCTTGCAATTGCCGCTTTTTTGTTGTGCGCTACGCTGGTTATGGGTATTGGCTTCGCTTCACTCAGCGGAACTCTGAACATTACCGGTACCGCGTATTTCAACGGCATAGCCGCAACTTCCTCTGACATTCTATCGTCATTGAAGTTCTCAAAGGCTGAGGCAGGCGATAATTGTGTTGCAACCATTGCTACGGATCACTCCGCAACGATGGATGTTACCTTCAATGATACGGAAGGAACGGTTGGTGACGTTTTTACCGCTACCGCAACCTATACCATTGAGTACAGCTCAACTCAGGCAACCAATCTTCCCGACGTAATCTTCTCAATTCCCGAGCCTTCCATTACCAGCGCTGCCGGCTCTCAGGGCTTTGCGATCTCTACCGACTGGAATACTACGAAAACTCTGAGCTTTGGCAACGAGATCACCCTTACGGTTACAGTTACCTATACGAACCAAAATCCTGTTGAAACCAACACGGTTTCCGCAACGATCGCGGTTCCGCTGCCCTATGTTTCGGTTGACAGCAACGCTTAATTAAAGCAATAATATTCGGTATAAATTACAAAAGAATAAAAAAAGAGGGAAAGGGGGCTTCGCGCTATGTTTGCGTATAAATCTAATATGAGAACGGCATGTATATTTTTATGCATTGTCTGCGCGGGGCTCCTCTCTTCGTTCTTTCTGCCGCTTGGATATGTTCGTTTTGTTGCGGCGGCAATACTGATCGTTGCCGCTGTAACCGTATGCTTTCTGATTGAAAAGAGAAGCATCCTCTCTTTTAACAGAAGGAAGATTTTGTTGTTGGTTTCTACCTCTGTGGCGGTATTCTTTGTGCTTTACTATGTGTCAGGACTTTTTTTCGGCTATTATCAGGCAGTGTATCGCTTTTCCTTTGATACGCTTTGGCGGTATATATTGCCCATATTTGCTTTGATCGTTGCCTCAGAGGTTCTCCGACACGTCTCACTCGCCATAGATGGCAAGGCGATTGTGATATTGACGTATATTCTGTGCGTTTTATCCGATCTTGCCATTGAGAACGGATTTATATATATTGATAATATTCATGGCTTTATGGATTTTGTCGGTATGACGCTTTTTCACTCCATAACGTCAAATATATTACTGAATTACACATCGAAATATTACGGTATGCCGACGGGAATTGTTTACCGTTCCGTGTTGTATCTTTACCCTTATATCATTCCTTTGATCCCAAACACCCCGCAGATCCTTTTCGCGTTTGTGCTTTTGTTAATGCCGCTGATGGTTCTCGTCTTTCTTCGGGCATTGTTTGAAAAGAAAAACCGTATCGCGAGGAAAAAGAAAAGCAAGTGGCGATTGGTGGCGGGAGGGGGCGCGGCGGTTATGCTTATCTCCTTTGTTATGTTGATATCCTGCCAATTTCGTTATGGCATTATTGTCATTGGCACAGGAAGCATGTCGGATGAGATCAACAGGGGAGATGCCGTGGTTTACGAAGCGCGGGAGCATTGCGCCATTGAGAAAAATGATATTATAATTTATGAAAAGGATGCTCAAACACGCATCGTACACCGTGTGATCGAGATACAGAGCGTTAACGGACAAGCTCGGTATATCACAAAAGGCGATGCTAACGAGGAGCCGGATTTCGGATACGTAACCGAGGAACAGATTTTAGGGGTGGTTCGATTTAAGGTTCTTTACCTTGGATATCCCAGCCTTTGGCTACAAAACACATTAAATGATTAGAATGGGAGCAGATTATGTCAGAAGCCGAAAGAAAAAGAAGACTTGAATATAGAGAAAAACGAAAACGGTGGATCGTTTGGCAGGCTGCTGTTCTTGCTGCCGTGCTGATTTTAACGCTTGTTTTTTCTGTATTGGGGATTCAATTTAGTAAAACGCGGTATATGAATTACGATGAATACAGCAAAATCGATTACGGCGTTTATGTAAAGGATAACGAATTCTACAGGCAGTCCTATTTGGGACAGGAGTATGAATACGTTGCTTCCCTGATCGATAAGGTTTCTGCCGAATTTATCTATAATTTGTATATCGATTCGGAGCAGGCTGTAGATTATGAATATACCTACAGTGTGGACGCGGTTCTTGAGATTGTCAGCAAATCAAGCGGAAGAACGATTTTTTCATCGACAAACGAGGTCATTCCCACGAAAAATATGACGGGAAGCGGTAAGGAAGTTGTGATTCGTGAAAATGTTTTGCTGGATTATGTGCAATATAATGAGCTTGCGTCTGATTTCATCGCAAAATACGGACTAAAAGAGACCGAAGCGAATATCGCGTTGCAAATGAAGGTTGATATTAAGGGAAGCAGCGAGGAATTCAGCAACGGCGAAAGTAATACGGAGTACGTGGCTTCTCTCGATATTCCTTTGACAACGCAAACGGTTGACGTGCGGATAACGTCGGAGACTCCCGACGGTGAGGGGAAGCTTTTGGCTTATATGAATACGGGACTCGGTACCGCGTTCCGTGTGATTGCCATTGTTTTTGCGGTATTGAGCGCAATCCTCGCTCTTGGTTTGGTATGCTTTATTTATCTGACCAGAAATACGGATATTACATATGAGATCAGAGTTAAGCGCCTGATCAGAAATTACAGATCGTACATTCAAAAGCTAAAGAATCGTTTTGATATGGAAGGATATCAGATCCTACAGCTTGATAGCTTCAATGAGATGCTGGAGGTACGTGATATTATTCAATCGCCTATTCTGATGAATGAAAACGATGATAAAACACGCACAGAATTTTTAATTCCTACGGTTACCAAGCTGCTGTACTTGTTTGAAATCAAGGTTGACGATTATGACGAGCTTTATGCTCAGCAGGAAACCGCGGAGGAACAAGAGGAAGTCGTGCTTCTTACCGAGGATGTGGAGGAGGAGGCGCTGAACGAAGCGTTAGCTCAGCCCACTGTCGTTTTGTCCGACATTGATTTTGTAAAAGATGACGATGATGAATTTGCCGTATCTCCCGAGGAGGAAGGCATTGAGGTTATTGGTGTTGTATGGCCGGAAAGGGCGCATAAAAACAAGGTGTACCGTTATGATCCCAACGGAGAGGAGCTGCATGAGGGCGATACGGTTCTTGTGCCTACCAGAGATGCCGCAAAGAACAGAGAGATCATTCGTCAGGCGGCAGTTGCTCACGGAAACCACAGAGTTGCTCCCGAGCATATAACCTATCCGCTTAAAAAAATCATCGGAGTTATAAAACGTAAGGCAGAAGCGATGCTTAAAACAGATTCCGAAGAGGAACAAAAATAATATTTAAAGGAAAGGAGAGCGAGGTATGAAAAAATGGATGAAGGTTATGATTTGTACGGCGCTCTCCTTTATGATTTGTTTTTTGGGAGTAGGATATGCTGAGATCAGTAATTCTATTTATATTACGGGAACGGCAAATTATGAGTACATTTACCCCGTATACATTACCGATGTAGCATATCGCAGCGGAAGCAGTACAAATAATAAATTGACTGCCTCGACCTTTGACGGTCCCTTCTTGAATTCCACCATTACCTTGACACGGTATCGGTCATATGGACAAACCAGCGGATCGGGATCCTATATTATTTTGGCTGTTACCGTGAAGAACGCCACCGAAAGAGATTATGCGTACCAAAGCACCACGGGAGCTGATGACACGAGGAATCTGACGATAGGCGTATACAAGGATTCAAGCTGCTCCACGCTCTTGACAAGCTCCAATGGGATCGTGTCCGGAAAGAACAGTATGGGAGAGGAGCAGTCTCTGACCTTTTTCGTTAAGCTCTCACATACGCAAACCAGAGATGTCTCCTACAATCCCTTGCTTACCTTTAATTTTACCACGGAGATCACAAAGGAAGAAACGGAAGAGGTAGGAAAGACGGTATCCGCTAAATTTTTTGAGATCCTGAACAATCCTGAGGATTATGAGCAATTGAATGATGAGATTGACGCAAATTATGATGGCTCTCAGTATTGGACAGGAACCTTTATCGGTAATGTTCAAGGATCTCAAAGCGAGGATACCGCACTATTGAACGAGTTGTTTGACGGAAATCTTAAAATTTCTATTAACGGAACAACGGTCGATGTTACATGTATTATTAAACGTGAAAATATCGATGAAAACGAGCAAACGGGTTCTTCCTGCAGGATTGGAAATACCACGTATAACGGATGTGAAATGACACTGTATATGACAACCGCCGATCTTAGCGCACTTTCGTTTGATGATTATCCTACGGTCTACGCAATGGTGTTTACCAAGGTGTCCGAGGATTCCGAATGGGTGCAGATCGGCGAGGAAATGTATGAGGGTACAGCGCGCGTGGTCGGATATATGGGTGAGTACACCTCCGGATCGTTTGATACGGGAACATGGAAATCGTCAAATGTATATCACGGAATCGCAAGAGGCGCTATGATCAACACCCTGATTCAAAAAGCTGTTATGTAAGAATATTAAGTAAGAAAACTCAAGAAATCACGTTTTTAAAGGGAATTATACAATAATTCCATGATGGGATAAAAATTAAGCGAACCCGTTTCCTGACAGAAATGGGTTCGCTTTTAATTGTTTGGGAAAGGATGGGCAAAATAGAAAAGTAAAAAATCGACAAGCTTCAACAAGAGCTTGTCGATTTTTTGGTGACCCACAATAGAGTGTAGACGAACGGCTTTTGATCGAATCAAAAGGAGGTTCTTCTAATAGTTCAAAATCAATTGCTTGGCTTTCATCGTCGAATAGGTCAAGTATTAGCTTTACCTTTCGATCATCGAAAAGATAGGCTTTGCGCAAAAACGCTTTGATGAGATCTGTTTGATATTCCTTGTCGTTAATGTCTCCGTTTTTGAAGCTTTCAAGCCATGTTATAACCTCGTCACGTGATACGGTGATAAATCGCGATTTGATGGTGGCAATTTGTTCCTTAATTTGTGATTGCTCGGTTTCTAACTCGATTAGACGCTGTTTTGTTAATTGTGTAATGATTCCTTGCTCTATGGCTATTAGCATGTTTGTAGAGGCTTTTTTGACCTCCTGTAAGCGTGATTCCATGGCAAGGAGATCATGATTGTTTTTTTGTTTCTTTTGGTATTCCTCGACAATATCGGCGATCCAATTGATCACGTTAGGCTGTAGTATGTTATCTTTGATTGCTCTCGCTATCTCTTTTTCTATATAGTCTTGTCTTACGTTTGTTTTGGTGCAGCTTCCTCCGCTTCGTTTATCATTGCATACGTAGTAATGGTGAAGATCTCCGCTCTTACTTGTACCGGACATTCCGATCATGTGGCTTTTACATTCACCGCAGAATAGCTTTCCTGTTAGCGCGTATACATTATTGTTTCTTTTTCGTCCTTGCGGGTTCTTTTTGTTTTTCAATACGTTTTGCACTTTATAAAATAGCTCCTTTGTTATAATTTGCGGCATACCGCCTTCAATGCGAACGTCGTTAAAAATATACGTTCCAATATAGCGTTCGTTATTGATAATGGTTGCGAAGCTGCTTTTTCCCCACGTGTTTCCTTGTCTTGTTCGGATACCTCTTGCGTTTAGATCGTTTGCTATTTCGACAAAGGGATCTCCGCAAGCTATACGGGAGAATATTTCTCGAACGATGGGGGCTGTTTCTTCGTCAATGGTAAATTTCCCGTCTTTTCCCGTCTTGTATCCGTATGAGGCGGGCCCGTTGGCTCTGCAGTTCAGAGCGTTGTCAGCTTGGTTTCTTTTTATATCCTCGCCCATGTTTTCAGAGAAAAATTGGTTTACGTTCATCATGGTTCGCAGGGCAAAGCGTCCCGCTGCGTTGTTGCCGAATTCTTCTTTTGCATACAAAACATCAATGCCGAGCTTGTCCATCTCGTTTTCAAAATTCATAGCGTTAAGCATGTTTCGCGCGATTCGATTTGACTTGTAGGAGAGGATCACGCCGAACGTGCCTTTTTTTGCATCGTTTTTTAAACGTTGAAATTGAGGTCGTCGATCTGATCTGCCCGATCGGGCGGTATCGGCGTATACCTCAATGATTTTGATTCCGTTTGCTTTGGCATAAGTGTTGCACTCGTTGACTTGCTGCTCTATGCTTTCGTCCCTTTGGTTATGAGAGGAAAAGCGTGCGTATATTACTCCCACGTTCTTTTTTGGTGAATTGGTTGTTTCTGATTTCATCGATTATTTAAAATTCCTTTTATTTGGGATATTTTTAGTGTTTTAAATTTAAAATTTACACCTTAATTCAACGACTTTTCCTATAATTCGTATCGGTAAATGTTCTATTTCTGAATTTGTGTAGAACATCGGCTCGTATGCAGGATTAAATGAAATTAGCAGAATTCCTTCGGGAGTCTTTTTTATTTTTTTACAAGTTGCATTCTCATTTTCTATCATTACAATTGCTATATCTCCAGTTTCAATTGTTGATTGCACTTTTACAATTGCAATATCTCCGGTTGAAAATTTTGGTTCCATTGAATCCCCTTTTATTATTACGCCAAAATGTTCTCCAGAATTTGCAAGTTCTTCTGTAATTTCTTCATAATCAACTATGTCTTCAATGGCTGATATTGGTATTCCTGCCGCAACATTTCCAAATACTGGAATTTTTGTGGGCTTTTTTGTTCCAATAATAAAATCGATAGTTGTTTCCAAATTGGTTGCTATTATCTTTAGTGTTTCTATATCTGGTTCTCTTCTTCCTGTTTCATATTGATTGTAAGTACTTAAAGCAATGTGACATTTATTTGCAAATTCTTTTTGGGTGTATCCTTTTTTTAGTCTAATTTCTTTAAGATTTTTCATATTTTCCCCTCATAGCTTTATATTTATAAATATTATAATTCACTAAATGAGAAAAATCAATATAATTTCTCAAAATGTTAATTATTTAGAAAAAAATTATAAAAACCTATTGACAATTCTCGAACTGTGAATTATAATATATTTGTGAATTCACAAATTGCATAAAAGGAGGGTTTATGAATTTTAAGCTGAAAAGAGAACAAGCAGGTTTTAAACAAAAAGTATTGGCTGAAAAGCTTAATATTTCTCGAAGCGCATTATGTCAGTATGAAAAAGGGAAGAGAAAGGTTCCTGTACACATATTGAAAAAAATGGCGGAAATTTTTTGTTGTTCGGTTGATGATCTTTTATCCGATTGATTTTTAATAAGGAGGTTGTAAAATTGAAGACTGGGCAAACCTTAAATTTTAATCTATCGGCAATGCCGAAGGAGGTGAAAGAGCGACTTGCAATGAAAACGCTTCTTGCTGTTCTGCGGTATAAGTCAACCCCAGAGGGAAGAAATGATTTAAATGCTCGTATAAGAGCTAAGAAAGGAGGAGCTGAGAATGATGGTAAGTGAAAGAGCCAAAGCGGAGAAGCTGCGTGGTTATTCTTTGGAAGTTCCGCGGTATAATACGCGAAAGAACATTCCTCAAATTGCGAATGAGGTTTTGAGAAAATATTCGGAGC
>JAZSPS010000089.1:0-27375 GCA_045537595.1 Eubacteriales bacterium | reverse complement strand
GATGCTTGGTGTTTTCATCCTCGGGGTTGACAGCAACCGCTGTGTCTCCAAACATGGTCTCGGGACGGGTAGTCGCGACTTCAACAAAGCCATCCTCATCCTTAATGGGATATTTGATGTGCCAGAAGAAGCCATCCTGCTCGGAATATTCGACCTCAGCGTCAGAAAGGGCGGTAATGCAATGAGGGCACCAGTTGATAATACGGTTTCCTCTGTAAATTAATCCCTTGTCATATAGGTTAACAAAGACCTCGCGGACCGCGCGGGAGCATCCCTCATCCATGGTGAAGCGCTCTCTGGACCAGTCACAGGAGGCGCCCAGCTTTTTCAGCTGACTGATAATGCGGTTTCCGTATTGATGCTTCCAATCCCAAACACGCTCCAAAAATTTTTCACGGCCTAAATCGTAGCGAGTCAGTCCCTCGTTTATGCGCAGCTGCTCCTCCACCTTGATCTGCGTAGCGATACCCGCGTGGTCGGTGCCGGGAACCCAAAGGGTATTAAAGCCCTGCATTCTCTTGTAGCGAACCAAAATATCCTGCAGAGTTTCATCCAAAGCATGTCCCATGTGAAGCTGACCGGTTACGTTGGGAGGAGGGATTACCACGGAAAAAGAAGGAGAGGGATCCTTCACGTCAGGGGTAAAATAGCCCTTGTCGCACCAGCTTTGGTAGATACGATCTTCAAAATCCGAAGGCGAATAAACCTTCGGAAGCTCGTTGTAGGAATTCATAAAAACCTCCGTAAATGAATAATAAATAGAATTATAGATTTATTGAAAAACGAAATAAAATAAAAACAAAAAAACTCCGCCGCCCATATCAGGGCGTGGAGCACGCGGTACCACCTGACTTTGCTTTTTGGTTAAAAGCTGAAAATCTAAAGCTTTAACGCAAAAAACACTTAAGGAACCTAAAAAAGATTCTCACCGATAACGGCGGCACCGTTATAAGCTAACCCTCACAAGGAGAGCTTCACCCATACCGCTCAAAGACGACTTCCGTATCCATCTGACACGGAACTTACACCGCCCGTCCGTTCTCTCTGCTCAAATGGAATACATACTACTTCTTATCATAGCGTTTCATATTTATATATGTTGATTATAACACATCCTTTTCGCAAAGTCAAGAGGCGGTAAGAAAATATTTGCGATATTCGGGCAAAGAAGAAAAGAGAAAAGAAAAGAGAAAAGAAGAAAAATGAAAAGGGAAGGTAAAAAAGGGAAAACCCCCAAGAACAAATCTTGGGGGATGGAGCTGGTAATCAGAATCGAACTGATGACCTCGTCATTACCAATGACGTGCTCTACCGACTGAGCCATACCAGCATCTCCATGCGACTTTAACATTATACCAAAAGGAAACGAATTTGTCAAGAGTATTTTTAAAAAAATTAAAAAATTTTTTGAATAATAAAAATCAAAAAAGTGTAACTTATTTTATAAAAAAAGCGACATAAAGAGTGAAGGGTGACAGAAGATCATCAAAAGATCATCAAAAGATTATCAAAAGGAGGAAAGATATGAAAAAATCAGCAACAAGGAAAAGAGAAGAATTTTTGTCGCTGCCCACGGGGAAGCAACAAAGGGAAAGCAAAAGACATAAGATTTTAGCGCTCTTACTCGGGGTGATATTGCTTTTGGGAGTACTCAGCGGATGCGCCAAGGGGGAGGACAGCGTAAGCAATGAAATTGCGCTTCAGGACAACGTATCGGGATCGACCGCAACGGGGAATAAAGACATTTCTGACGGAGGAGGAAAAAATCCCGCGGAAATAGGGGAATCGATACAGGGAGCCGATTCGTCTGAGTACGAGATTAAAATAATACGAACCGCGGATGTATCGGCGGAAAGCAAAAATTTTGATGAGGCGATCAAAGAGATCGAAGACTCTGTAAGCGCGCTGGGAGGGTATATAGAATCCTCGCAAATTCAGGGCAGAAATTATCATGCCAAAAGCAGCTACAGTAACCGAAGCGCTACATTTTCCTTGCGCATCCCCGCGGAAAAGCTGGATGAATTTCTCTCGGAGGCAGGCGAATTGCTCAATGTAACCTCCTCGTCAACCTCCGCCGAGGATATCAGCGGGGAATATTACGATATTGAGGCACGCTTGAGCGTGTTGGAGACCGAGCGACAGGTCCTTGAGGATATGCTGGCAAAGGCATCAAGCTTGGATAATATGATTAAGATCGAGGACAGACTGTATGATGTGATCTATGAGATCGAATCCTATAAAACGATGTTGAAAATATATGACAGTAAGGTTGCCTATTCCACCGTTACACTCAGACTGTATGAGGTAGCGGATCTTACCGTGGTCGATGAGGGGAACAGCTTCGGAAGCAGATTAAAAAAAGCGGTGAAGGAAAGCTGGCAGAATTTTACGGAATTTTGTAAGGATGCCGTAATTTGGTTTGTATACGCGTTGCCCGCGATTTTAATTTTTGCTGTCATTTTTGTGATTGGCGCCCTGCTGATTGTGAAGCTGTCTAAAAAGCGAAGGAATACGACGAAAGGCAAGTCCGCAGAAAAATCCGATAAAGAGGAAAAAGAGGAAAATAAGGAATAGGACGCTGTCTGAAATTCTTAAAAGAACTAAATAAAAAAATCTAAAAAAGGGGGAGCTCAACGAGATGATTGAGCTCCCCCAAAAAAATTGCTTTGTTTATTGCGTTATTGATTGGAAGTCCCGCTTTTTCTATAGCTGTTTGGGGTCATACCGTATCGCCTTTTAAATTCTTTGTGGAAAAAGCTGTTGTTTTCATAGCCCACCTGATTGATGATTTCCCCCACGGGCATCCTTGTGGAGCATAAAAGCTCGCAAGCAGCGGAGAACCGCGCCTCCATTAATAACGTTTTAAAATTTTTGCCGAAAGCCTGACAGATGAGCCTGCTTAAATAGGGCGCGGAAAGCCCCATCATTTGAGCCGCCTCGCTGAGGGTTGCCGTGCTGTAGGAGGTCTGTATGTAATTCATGATCTTCTTTTTTAAGGCCTCCTCATAATTGTCCAAGGCAGCGCCCGCGCCATCACCCGATAGACCGCAAAGATAGCAGAGCAGGAGATTGAGAGATTGCCTCAAGATGTATCCATCTGCGTTTTTTTCAAAAATAAAGGAGGAGATCATGCTATCCATCAAATTCTGAACGGCAACGCTGTCAGAGGAGTTAAAGACAAAAAAGGGAAGTCCGCCGCGGTTTAAAAGACTTTCCAGGGTCTGTGTCGATAAACGGGATTGTGTTCGTAAAGCGTTGAGCAGAGTTTCAAACAGATCGGTGGAAATAATGAGATTAATGCCAATATCATTTTGCCCCGCGGAGAGAATGGAGTGCTTGGTCTCCCGTCCTAAAATGATCAGATCATTGGTATTCAGCGTGACCTCCAGATTCCCAAAAACATGGGTGATACTTCCGCTGCACACATACATCATTTCAATAAAATCATGGGAGTGAACAGGGAATTCACGAAAGCGCGGATGGGGACGCATGCAAATGGGAGCGGTGGATTCGCCAAAGGAAAGATTGGAGATGTGGCGGCGCTCAATAATAAAGCGGCCGGGTTTTGCGTAAAAAGAACGGTGAGAGGGATTTTCCTGTACCAGAATATATTGCTCCTCCTCCGTTGTTTTTGAAAGATATTCGATCACACTTTTTTGCATAGCCTTCTCCTTTCCGTTTTCTTGCTATCCACATTGTAGAATTGATTTTTTAACCTGTTTTATATGTTTTTTATAATTGTAACATGTTTTTTTGCTTTTCGCAACAGTAAATCACAAAAAAAGACACTTTTTTAAATAAAAAAAGACCTTATTATCATGCGTCGGGTATGCTACAATATAATTGGAATGATCTAAAGGTTGACCTGAAAAATAAAAATCAAAGAATTATAATTATAAAATTAAGGAGGAACAATCATGAAAAGCTATTATCTCGCCATCGATATCGGCGCGTCCAGCGGAAGGCATATTTTGGGAAGCGTGGAAAACGGTAAAATCGAATTGGAAGAGATCTATCGATTTCCCAATGGCACAACATTGAAAAACGGCCATCAGTGCTGGGATCACGAGGGTCTGTTTGAAAATATCGTAAAGGGAATGCAGCGTTGCGCGGAGATCGGAAAAATTCCATCCTATATGGGAATCGATACATGGGGCGTGGATTTTTTGCTGCTTGACCGTGACGGAAAGGTTTTGGGTGATTCGGTTGGATACCGTGATAATCGCACAGAGGGAATGGACAAGAAGGTCTATGAGCTTCTTCCCGAAAATGAGCTTTACGCGCGCACGGGAATTCAAAAGCAGATGTATAATACCGTGTATCAAATGATGGCATTGAAGGAGCAGGCTCCCGAGCAGCTTGAAAAAGCGGAGACCTTCTTGATGATGCCCGACTACCTTAATTACCGCCTGACAGGTGTGTGCCATCAGGAATATACCAACGCTACCACAGCACAGCTTGTCAATATCAAAACAGGAGAATGGGATCTTGAGATGATGGAAAAGCTGGGATATCCTACGCGCCTGTTCGGTAAGCTGCGGATGCCTGGCGAAAAGGTAGGAAATCTGTCGCCCGAGATTGCGGCACGTGTGGGATATGACCTCTGCGTGATGCATCCCGCGTCACATGATACAGGCTCGGCGGTTTTGGCTGTTCCCACAAATTCCGATAACGCGGTTTACCTTAGCTCGGGTACATGGTCCCTGATGGGCGTGGAATCTCTTGTTCCCGATTCCTCAGAGAAGGCATGCCGCCATAACTTTACCAATGAAGGCGGTTACGAGCATCGTTTCCGTTTTCTGAAAAATATTATGGGACTTTGGATCATCCAGTCTATCCGTAAGGAATTGGGCGGAAAATATTCCTTTGCTGAGCTTTGCGATATGGCAACCGCATTGGGCGATACCCCCTATCGGATCAATGTCAATGACAATTGCTTCCTCGCTCCGGAAAGCATGATGGGGGCGATCAACTCGTATTGCAAGACAGAAAATATGCCCCTCGATCATATGCTTTGCTGTGTTTACCATAGCCTTGCGGAATGTTACGCGCAAACCATTTCGGAAATTGCCGAAATTACGGGTAAAAAGCTGGAGGCACTACATATTATCGGCGGCGGAAGTAAGGATGATTATCTGAATCAGTTGACGGCAAAGGCATTGGATATCCCCGTATACGCGGGGCCCACGGAGGCGACCGCTATCGGAAATCTGCTTGCCCTAATGCTTGGTACAGGAGTATTTTCGTCTGTTGCCGAGGCAAGAGAAGCGGTGTTCCGCTCCTTTGACGTAAAAAAGATTGAGGCATAAAATTTAAAAAATTATAAATTTATTATAAATTATTATAAATTTTAAGAAGGGAAAGGAAATTATGATGAATCAAGAATATGGTTTCGCAAAAGCAAAATACGCGGCTTTAGGAATTGATACCGACCGCGTGATCGAAACATTAAAGGAGATTCCGATCTCCATGCACTGCTGGCAGGGAGACGACGTAAAGGGCTTCGACTTCGAGGGAGACCTGAGCGGCGGTATTCAGACAACGGGTAACTATCCCGGAAGAGCAAGAACCCCCGAGGAGCTGATGGCAGATATCGATAAGGTGCTTTCCTTGGACGGCGGCAAGCATAAGCTTAATCTGCATGCTTGCTATGCTGTTTTTGAGAAGGGAGAATGGGCTGACAGAGACGCGCTGGAGCCTAAACACTTTGCGAAATGGGTAGAGTTCGCGAAAGAAAGAGGAATGGGTATTGACTTTAATCCCACATTCTTCTCTCATCCCAAGGCAAATGGATTGACCTTGTCCTCCCCCAATGAGGAGATCAGAGGATTTTGGGTGCGTCACGGTCAGGCTTGCCTGAGAATCGCCGAGTATTTTGCCAATGAGACGGGTATCCCCTGTGTTATGAATGTATGGATTCCCGACGGATACAAGGATATCCCCGCGGATCGCCTCTCTCCCAGAGCAAGATTCGCGCAGTCTATGGATGAAATTCTGGGCATCGGATACGATAAGGAAAAGGTACTCGTCACCTTGGAATCCAAGGTGTTCGGAATTGGCTTGGAATCCTATACCGTTGGATCTGCTGAGTTTGGCTTGGGATATGTCCTCAGCCGCGGTATCGTTCCGCTGATGGATAACGGACACTATCATCCTACCGAAATGGTATCCGATAAGATCTCTTCTATGCTGCTGTTCTCCAAGAAGATCGCCCTTCACGTAACCCGCGCGGTACGTTGGGACAGTGACCATGTTATCCGTTTGGATGACGAGACCAAGGAGATCGCGAAGGAGATCGTCGCCAGCGGAAGAATTGACGATATCGCTATCGCGCTGGATTACTTTGATGCCAGCATCAACCGTGTTGCCGCATGGACCATTGGTCTGCGCAACTTCCGTAAGGCACTGTTGATCGCGATGCTTACTCCCAATGCTGACTTCGCTAAGCTGCAAAGCGAGGATGCTTATACCGAGCTGATGCTTCGTCAGGAGGAAATGAAGAGCTATCCTTGGGGCGCTGTATGGAATGAATACTGCGAGAGATGCGGAGTTAAGGGAGAAAATTGGTTTGAGGACGTAAAGGCGTACGAGAACGAGGTTCTTTCCAAGAGAGTGTAAGGATAATAGAGTATATTTTCTTGTTAAACAGTCATGACCATCGGCAAAGCCGATGGTCATGACTGTTTTGCGTTCCTTTCTGTATTAACAGAAAGGAACGCCGATATAGCACTTATAATGAAAGGAAGCTTAGTTTAAAATACGGTACATGGAAAGGAAACGGTCACCGATTTTCATGGTAAGAGCCTGTGCTTCTCGCTCGGTCATCTCGTCAAGAAGAATTCCCAAGGAACCGTCTGCCTCACGGGTATCCAAAATCCTCAGGTCGGAGGGAAGGGAGTCCTTTCCACCTTGTAGGATCAACATTCTTCTGCATACATAATCATCAAAATCAGCCATGTCATCGGCACCCGCCGCTTTCCAAAGAATCGGCTTGACCTCGGCATTGCGATTGGCGATAATGTCAATAATATCGGCAACGACCGCACTGGCGGTAGGAAGCTTTCCTGCACCGGGGCCGTAAAACATGACCTCTCCTACCATATTGGCGTTAACTAAAATGCCGTTGAAAACACCATCAATTCGTGATAAAGGATTGGCAGGAGGAACCATTCTGGGGGAAACAAAGGCGGTCAGCTTTCCGTCCTTCACCGTGGCGTGACCAATCAGCTTAACGGAGTATCCAAAAGCTTGGGCGATATGGGTATCGGTCAGCGTAATGGAGGTGATTCCCTCGGTGGGGATTGCCTTGGGATCAGCTAATTTTCCACTGGCAAGAGCGGCTAAAATAACAATCTTTCTGGCGGCGTCAATGCCGTCAACATCGGCAGAGGGATTGGCTTCCGCGTAGCCTAATTTTTGAGCCTCGCGCAAAGCGTCCTCAAAGGAGGCTCCGTTGTCACGCATGGAGGTTAGAATATAGTTTGTGGTTCCGTTTAGAATACCGTTGATTCTGTTGATTTGATTGGAGGAAAGGTCATTGATCATGGGACGGATAACGGGAATACCGCCGCCAACACTTGCCTCAAATAAATAGCGAACACCGTGCTCGTGAGCGATTTGACAAAGCTCTACGCCAAAAGTAGAAACGACCTCCTTGTTAGAGGTTACTACATGCTTGCCCGCTTCCAGACATGCCTTGGTAAAATCATAGGCGGGATGAGAGCCACCCATCATTTCCGCGACTACGGTTACCTCTTCGTCATTTAAAATATCATTAAAATCATGGGTAATGAGAGAGGAAAAAGGACTTTCGGGGAAATCGCGAAGGTCTAAAATGTAGCGGATCGAATATTCGCAGCCAAGGCGCTCCTCGATCAGTTTTTTGTTTTCGGTTAAAACCTCGGCGGTGCCGCTTCCG
The DNA here is from genome assembly GCA_045537595.1 of Eubacteriales bacterium. Classification (GTDB taxonomy): domain Bacteria; phylum Bacillota; class Clostridia; order Oscillospirales; family CAG-272; genus HGM12713. Next base: position 19,457 of record JAZSPS010000089.1, on the reverse strand, counting down.
ACAACGCCAAAGCCCAGTATGGCAATGTTGATCATAGTTATCCTCACAATTTTTTTACTGAAATGCGTTTTCATGTGAATTCTAATATAAATTCATATAAAAAGGATTAAAATGGATGTACATATATCATACCATATTTTTATCGAAATTGCAAATAAATATTGAAAAAACTTGAAAAAACTTGAAAAAAAATATGATTTATGGTAAAATACTTTTGTAAAGCGTAAAAAGTAAAAAGAAATAAAAAGAAATATGAGAAAGGCTGTTACAAAAATTATGAGCGCGGCAATAGCAAGTGTAAGAAATGTTAAGATCTTTGTGTTATATCTTATGGAAAATATTAATTATCCCTTGGATTTTGTAACGATCAACGATATCGTTATGCAAACCGATTACGTGATGTATCTGGATTTTGCCGAAGCGTTTAATGAAATGCTTGACGGAGATCTGATCATTAAAATCGAAATGGAGGAAGAGGAGCTGTATGCTGTTACGGAGAAAGGAAGGATGATCGCGCGAGAATTAAAAAGCGATATTCTGCCAAGTATCCTTGACCGATCCCTTTCCGCGGCGCTTCGATATCTGAACTTTAAAAAACGCGGAATCGTGTCCAAATGCACTGTGGAGAAAACCGATGACGGTCGGTATTCCGTCACCTGTACTTTTACTGAAAAAAAGGTGTGTATTTTTTCACAGAGCTTGGTGGTGGATACCTTGGATCGAGCGGAACGAATGAAGAAGAATTTTTATGAGCGTCCGGAAGCCATTTATCGTGGGGTGACTGCTTTAATGGCAGGAAATGTAAATTATTTGTTTGACTAATTTGTTACGAAATGTTGAATTTTGTTGAATAATTATCGAAAAAAATGTTATGTAAAATTAAACAAAAAATTACAAAATGTTTTGTCTGTGTAGAACAATGAATATATTATAAAATAAAAAAATTCAACAAACGGATAGAATACAATTTAGATAAAATGACGCAAAACGACAAAATTCATGTAAAATTTACAAAAATATTTTCAAAAAACATCTTGACATTATACAAATTCATGATATAATAGATATAATAAATATAAATTAAAGAAAGCTACATTCAAAAAGCGAATGGCTGATAAGCCGATAAACGACCAAAGAAAGAATGAAAAATGAAAACAGAACCGTCCGAAAAAAATCCCCTTTCTGTATCTGAAGCAACGAATTCTTCTGAAAATTTCAAGAATTCCAAGGAAAAGAAGGAAGAAAAGGAAAGAGAGAAAAGGAAGGAAAAAGAGAAAAGGAAGGAAACGCTCGGCTTTTCTCAATCGGAGCCTTCTGATAAAAATTTAATCAGGGAATTGATTAAAAGGGTTCGGGAAGGCGATCAGGATGCGTTTTCTGTGTTATTAAACCAATACCGACCGTTGATCGAATCTTTAGTGACGCGGTTTGGCGGTCCGTTTGGCATGTCATTTGGTGGACCAATGGAAGAGGAAAGCCCTGTATTGCAGCGGGAGGATCTGAAACAGGAAGCCATCGTGGTTTTTTATAACTCCATATTATCTTATGATATTGAACAAACCGAGGTAGAGTTCGGTTTGTATGCTAAAATTTGTATCAGAAATGCTTTAGTTTCTCTTTTGAGGGCACAGAAACGCCATGTGTCTGAGGTGCTTACCGGATCCTTTGATATGGACTCTGTGAGCATGGGCGGAGCCGGCGATGTCACCCATTCATTTAATGCCTCTCATGCCATTTATTTAGCGGATGTGATTGGCAGAATGAATACCTTCGATCATGATTCCGAAGATCCCTCGGTCAGGATATTGGAGCAGGAGCGAATAAAGAATCTTTATTCGGTCATAAGAAAGAATTTGTCGAATTTCGAATATCGTGTGTGGCAGCTGTATATGTCGGGTCGAACCGCCGCGGAAATCGGCAGAATGGTCGGCAAGGATGAAAAATCCATTAACAACGCGATTTATCGAATTCGAAGGAAATTGAGAGCTTTGCTCCGATGATCCTGTTATTTATTTTTATTTTCAGTTTGAATGATTCGGGAAACCGATCAGATAGCTATTCCGTGGGCTTCTCCATTTCCGCGGAATAGAAAAAACAATACCATTTTACAAAGCGAGGTACAATCATGAACGAAGAAGTAAGAATCGGAGAAGTAACTGAGGACGAGTTTGTGGATGAAACTCTTGTTTGCAAGGAGTGCGGTAACGAATTCGTTTTCACTGCAGGCGAGCAGAGATTCTACAAAGAGAAAGGCTTTATGAATAAGCCCAAGAGCTGCAAGGCATGCCGTGATGCGAAGAAAAACGCAGGAAGAGCTCCGCGTGAATACTTCGAGACTACATGTGCTAAGTGCGGTGGCGTTGCAAAGGTTATTTTCCAGCCTTCCAATGACAGACCTGTATACTGCAGTGCTTGTTTCGAGGAAATGAAGAACGCTCAGTAATGTAACCGTATCAAAATAAAATTGATATAGATTTTTATGAGCAAGCAAAAGGGCTATTGCAACGCAATAGCCCTTAAGCTTTGTTTAAGCTTTCTCTGAGATTTTACGGATAGCGGTACTGATGAGAAGATCACTTGGATGCGACCAAAGCCGCTGTATCCTTCGCGATTACCAGCTCTTCATTGGTGGGGATAACATAAACCGCAACCTTGGAGCCTTCCTTCGAGATCTTGGTGGATTCGGAACGGCGGAACGCAAGCTGATTTGCGTCGGGATCCAATTCGATTCCGATAAATTCCATATCCGTGCAAACCAATTCACGAAGCTGAGGACTGTTTTCGCCGATTCCCGCGGTAAATACCACAGCATCCAGACCGTTCATAAGGGCGGCATAGGAGCCGATATACTTTTTCAGCTCGTGCTTTAAGATATTCACAGCCAGAACAGCGCGCTCGTAATTGGGATTGGAAGGACCGTCGGCAATGGCATCCTCCAGATCTCGGGAGTCAGATGAAAAACCGGTAATTCCAAGGAATCCGGACTTCTTATTCATAATATCGTTGATCTGCGCGGGGGTCAGGTTTTCACGCTCCATAATGTAGGGAACGATGGCGGGGTCGATATCTCCGCAACGGGTTCCCATTTCAACACCTGCCAAGGGAGTGAAGCCCATAGAGGTATCTACAACCTTTCCGCCCTTTACAGCGGTGATGGAGGATCCGTTACCGATATGGCAAGTGATAATTTTCGTATCCTCAAGAGGCTTATTCAAAAGCTTTGCCATTTCCGCGCTGACATAGCGGTGAGAGGTTCCGTGCATGCCGTAGCGGCGGATGCCGTATTTTTCATAATAAGCGTAGGGAAGGGGATAAATGTATGCCTCGGGCTCCATTGTCTGGTGGAACGCGGTATCAAATACCAACACCTGAGGCTTACCGGGCATGGTTTCCAGACAGCCCTTAATTCCCATTAAATGGGCATCAGTGTGCAAGGGAGCAAAATCACGGCACAATTTAATCTTTTCAAGCACATCCTCTGTCATTAAAATGGATTGGGAGAAATAGGATCCGCCGTGAACGACACGGTGACCGATTGCCTGAATCTCATCCATTCCCGCGATACAGCCGACCTCGGGATCGGTCAGATGTTCAACGACCAATTTCATGGCATCGGCGTGGTCCTTCATGGGACTTTCCTTTTTGACCTTCAGTCCCTTTGCCAGTTGCTTGTGCTCGATGAGGGAGCCTTCCGCACCGATTCTTTCACAGATACCTTTTGCGTACAGTGTATTGGTATCGGTGTCGATCAGCTGGTATTTGAGAGAACTGGAGCCTGCGTTTACAACTAAAATGTTCATATGTATGTCCTCCAAATAATGTTAAAATATTGAACAACTATTATTATACAACGATTTTTCTATTTTTTCAAGAGATTTTTAACAGTTTTTCTACGGATTTTCTACGAAAAAACAAGAATTGAATAAAATGAAAAACAGAAACTATGGAAAGGAGAAGAAATGGCTGATTTTGGAATCATTTGTGAGTTAAATCCGCTGCATAACGGACATCGCCATCTATTTGATCAAGCAAGGAGTATGGGAGCGGATCGAATCGTTTGTATTATGAGCGGAAATACGGTCCAACGGGGAGAAATTGCCATTGCGGACAAATATATTCGCGCGGAGAGCGCGGTGCGATGCGGCGCGGACTTGGTTTTGGAATTGCCTTTTCCGTGGTGTTCGGGAAGTGCGGAAAGCTTTTCTGAGGGAGGAATTGAGATCTTACGGCATTTTGCCGACACACTGCTTTTTGGTTCCGAATGCGGCAGAATCGATGTCTTGGCAGGGGCGGCGGAGGCTTCGGCGTCAGAGCCGTTCCGAACAGAGTATAAAAAAGCTCTTTCCGATGGCGCACCCGCAGCAGCCGCGTATTATGATATTTTAAATAAGTATTGCGGACAAGCCTTCTCCTCAAATGATCTTTTGGGTGTCGAATACCTTCGGGCATGCAAGCGTATCGGCGTCGAGCTGAAATATTTGACAGTACCGAGACAGGGAGATGCTTATGACAGCGCTTATGTATTGGATCCTCGGTATCCCTCGGCGCTGGCAATTCGAGCTTTATGGAAGGAAGGACAATACACGGATACCGAGAAATATTTGCCTCGGGAATCCTTCCGGATATATGAGCAAGCGGCAAAAGACGGGAGCTTGACATCCGCCGCCCGATTGGAGGAGGTGCTGCTTTCATTTTTCAGACTGCATGAGGGCGCGGATTTTGAGGGGATCTTAGGAACGGAGGGAGGTCTTGCCAATCGTTTTTGCCTTGCCGCCGGAGAAGCTTGCGACGGGAAGGAATTGATGGATCGGATACGAACGAAGCGCTATACCGATGCCCATTTACGCCGTGTAATGCTCTATTGTGTGACCGGTGTAATGGCATCGGATATGGAGCGCGCGCCCTTGTATACAACTGTACTTGCCGCAAGCCCGAAGGGAAGGACGCTTCTTTCGGAAAAGCGAAAGGACAGCAGCTTCCTTACCGTTACAAAGCCTGCGGATGTGCCAAGAGATTCCCGTCAATATCATTTGACGCGGAAAGCGGATTCCCTTTTTTCTTTGATCTGCACCCAAAGGCGTCCCGCGTCCTATATGTTGACCCAAACCCCATATATTCAACAATAAAATTTTAAATTTTAAAAATAATCGAAAAAAATAGGGCAATATTTTTTGATACCGATAAAATGGGGTTGACTTTATTGTGCTTTTGTGATATAATGATTAATAATATTGTTTTACATTTGGTCATTTTGTGAATTGCAAAGCCGAAAGCTTGTAAAGAATAACAGAATTATAGAACATAGAGAGAATTGGAACGGAGGAAAAGTATGGCAGAAGAAAAAAGAGAAAAGGTCAGCGGTAAATATTTGGAGTATCGGGGATGGCCGCTGGTTCGTGAAGATAATACCATATGTTATGGCGATATGAATGAAAAATGCATTTTGATCCTTGAGATTATGTCTTACAATGCGAAAAATCTCCCCGGAAAGATCCTGATTCAAATTGTGGATTCTAAAGATCCTACAAAAATTTTGAGACAGGGTGATAAGGACGGATTATATGAGGCTTTCAATTTAGGCTTGATTTGGCTGGATCATGAGTGCCGCAAGGATGCGGAGTAAAGCATAAATCATTGGATATAATAAATGAAATAATAAAAAGACACGTTTCGCAAAAACAAAAACGAAATGTGTCTTTTTATATTCCTATTTTCTTTATTCCTCATCGGGGTGATAGGTGGTTCCTTCCAAAACTGCCAATCTTCCACCGTTTCCCAAGTCAATGCAAAGTGTTTCTCTCAAAAACACCACAGCAATTTCGGTTGCTGTCATCAACAGAAGACAAAGTGAAGCGATAATAAAATTGGTCAGCTCGGAGCCGTAGAAGATGATCTCGCTTTGCGAATTGAAAAGAAGCAATACAACCGCGGGCATCAGCAAGGGAGCCAGCGTGGTGTTTATGTAAGCATCTCCCGAGGTATAATCCCGCCTTTTCATTTTGGTAGTGATAAACGCGATTCGGCTGAGATTGTTAAAAAGAGAGTTTGAAATCCGAGAGAGCCCGCAAATAAAAAGGATTGCCGCGATCAGAGGCAGAAGCTCATCCATATAAAAATTTCCATTGGCAAACAGATTGAGAAAATCCGAGAGACTTCTTGTTTCAAAGATCGCGATTATTTTAGAAATGATCATTGATTTTTTTACGGTAACATAGAAAACGCCGTAAATTATTATGCCGAGGAAGGAGGTTGTCTGGATCATATTCAGATATTTGGTTTGTGCTGATGTGTATTCTTTTAATCTTGCGCTGGCGATATGGACAATCAAGCCTGCCGCGGCAAGAATAAAGATGATGATGGAAGCATAGCCGAATTTCATCAAAGGGGAAATTGCTGTCAGCAGAATAAAGAGGGGGAGCTTTCCGATGACCCCGCGGAAACGGAGCATGGTTGCCTTATACCGTTCGTGATACTTTTTTTTTGTGTACTTTTTATGCTTGCGCCAAATAATGAGCAAGGAAGCAAGTAAAAAAAGAGGGAAAAACACGGAAATAAAGATCAAAGCGCAATAATAAATCCCAATGGTGAAATCATAATCAAAGCTTTGGGTCAGCTGATAGGCAATGGCATCGGAGTTGACGGAAAATGAAAAGCGTTCAATGTGATCTTTAATATGATTATAAAAGTGTTCTGTTTCCGTAGAAGTGTAGTTTATAAGTGAAAAGACCTTTACAAGAGATAAAACAGAGCTGACAAAATCAAAGCGAACCAAGGGAGTCTCATCAAAGATGCCGTCAATATTTTCTTTTGATTCATAGAAAAGAGAGAAGTCATCATCGAAAGGGAGAGAAAAAAGTGTTCCAAGGCTGCATACAAGCATGCAGATTAGGCAGAAAACGCAGATAGTCTTTTGAAAAAACAGCACTTTTTTCAGAGGAAGAGATTTTATTTTTTGATTCATACGCCGCTCCGAGAAATGATGGATTTAAAGATTCAAAAGAACAATCGAGCCAACACCCAGCAGAAATCCGATGAGCTGAAGCTTTTTGAATTTTTCGTGATAAACCAGGATTGCGTAAATAAAGGTGAAAACAATTCCGCCGGCGGATATAACAGGGAACAATACCGACGCGGGAAGACGGGGGTTCAAGAACAAAACCAAGAAATTTGTAGCGCCGTTCATCAGACCGCAAAGCACCGCGAAGATCCAAGTTTTTTTGACCGCGGTTTTAATAACAGGTATTTTTTCGGTAACGGCAGACAATAGGAACATAAAGATCGTATTTACGCCAAGGGCGACGACCATAAACAGATTTTCCTGCTCGGTTTGCAGCGTGCCCTGTGCCATCTTTTGAATGGTAGAGCACATACCGTTCCCAATAAAGGCAAAAACCAAGCAGAAGACCCAAAGGAGCGTTTGATTTTTAACTTTTTTCTCGGGTACGGATAGTTCCGGTGACTTCTTTTCAGCTTTTTCATAGTTCGTGAGGAACAGAGAAACGATCAGCAAAGCAAAACCAAGAATTTTGACAGTATTGATGGGTTCCTTTAGAAAAATGATACCGTATAGGGTGGGGATCAGCAAAGAGTAGGCAATAACCAGTGATGTTTTCGCTAAGGATCCGTAGCGAATGGCGAGCACCGAAAAAATCGATGACAGCGCATAGGCAACGGAAAATCCCAAAGCATAGAGAACAAGAGGGAGCGTAAAATCAAAATTACGGTTGATCATGATAAACACGACCATTGCTGACAGGCATACGATACCGTTAAAGCAATAGATACCGCTTGTACAACGGTTATTGAATTCTTTTTTCAGAATGGATTGGTAGGAACTGAAAAATACAGTAAGTGCAAGTAAGAGATAGATCATGATGCTTTCCTTTAAAGATACTTCAATTGTTTGATTGTTTTAATTGCTTTAATATTTAAATATTTTTATTGAACGAAGGCGTATTAGGACGGATTTTTCTTCTTTTGAAGCATAACCACATCCTCACGCTTATAGGTCTTTGGCGGAACATCGGGGGAGGCGGTCAAACGTACCTTTATGGTTCCCGCTAAAGGATTCATCTCGGTCACGATACCGTTTCCGTCCGCGGTGCGAACCATAGAATCGACGGGAGGTGTACGTTTGATCTCATATTCATAGGTTTCATGCTCGTAACGCAAGCAACACATCAGCCGTCCGCAGATTCCCGAAATCTTCGCGGAATTCAGTGACAGGTTTTGCTCCTTTGCCATTTTTATGGAAACCTGACCAAAATCGGAAAGAAATAGGGTACAGCATAAGGGACGTCCGCACATGCCCATGCCTCCCATCAGCTTTGCCTCATCACGAATACCGATCTGACGAAGCTCGATTCGGGTACGGAACACGGAGGCGAGATCCTTGACAAGATCACGGAAATCCACTCTGCCCGCCGAGGTAAAGTAAAATAAAAGCTTGGAATTATCAAAGGTATATTGGGCATCAATCAGCTTCATATCCAATCCGTGAGCAATAATTTTTTCATTGCAAACGCGGAACGCATCCTCTTCTTTTTTCTTATTCTCATTGTGATGTGCTTTGTCGGCAGCGGTGGCGATTCGAACAATGGGACGGAGAGGGGGGACGATGTCACTTTCCTTTACCATAGAATTTCCCATGGCTACTTCACCGTATTCCTGACCTCGCGCTGTTTCCACAATCGCATATTCGCCGCGCTTGAGAATATTTCCGTCGGGAGCAAAGAAGTAGATCTTTCCGGAGTTCTTGAAGCGGATTCCGACTACCTCAACCGTTGGCTCGGGAATTCCCTCGTTTTCCTCTTCTTCTTGCTTTGATTCCGCAACGGTAGGCTTCGCTTCGGTATTTTCCTCAACGGTGGGGAAGCGGACCTCCTCATATTCGCTTTCATCCGCTTCGGTAACCGCGGGGGAAGCTTGCTTCTCAAGAATCAATCGATCGGATGAGCGACGATGCTTGTTAGATCGGTAATTCTCATTTTTTGAATTTGGATCGGTGACCGTGTTCTTTTCGGGATTTTTCTCAGCTTCCTCTTGATATGCGGATTGATATGCGGAGTTTTCTTGCTTCGCGTTTTGTCGGTTCTGATCCTTTTTCGCGTTTTCGGATGCAGGAGAATTCTTTTGGCGATTTCCGTGATTGTTTCGTCTTTTATTTTTGTTGGGTTGGCGTTTTTGCTGGGCTGACGTTTGATCGGAATGGGAATGGTTTGAGGTTAATTCGTTGGGAACAGCAGCGGCTTCCGTATTTTTTTTGTGGATGTCGTTGTTATTGCGGTCCCTACGATCGGCATTTTTGTTTTGGCGGGGAGGATCATTCCGTTTTTTCGCGGAGGAGTCCCCTTTTTGGGGAGAAGCGGAGGGAATCTGTGTCACGTTTCCGTCTGCCTGAGGCGTGGGCTCAATAAAATAGCCCTTGCGTTTATGTGGACGATTCTTTTTATGATTGTGTGCCGCATCATTTTTCGGCAGTGTGTTTTTCTTTTTGTTTTCCATCATTTAACCTTTCTGTACTGTTTTTGTAGGATAGCTTGATTTTTACTCAGCTACGGTATCGCTATATTAAATGCGCGGATAAAGCCATTTTGATCAAGGCAAGCCGCACATTGGCGTTTCGGGTATTCTCATCCATCGCGCTGCGGACGGATTGATAAAATTGGTATAAAAAGACAAGGGAGGAGCTGTCGCAAAGCTCTATGGCTATGTCTCGCTGAGGATAAAAGGAAAGGGGGGCATCTTCACTCTTTTTAAGAAGAATCAAATCTCGAACCGCGGAGGAAACAGCGAATAGCTGCTCCTGCAAAATGTCCCTTTTGGTGGAAAAACGGGATAAAAGGGGCAAAATAATCTTCGCTCCTTTTTGACCTACCGCGGCGGCGACAAATTCAGAGCTGAGGGCTCGGAGCTGTCGAACGGGAGCAAAATTCTTTGGTTCAAGATAATAAAGCGCCTGACCGATTCCGCAGTCCGCGGCGGTAAGCAATTCCGCATACCCCTGTGGGTCCGACAGCTTCATTTGAGCCGCCCGTCGGTCGTTTTCGCACAGGTATCGGTCGATTTCCTCGGTGGAAAGGGGTTCGAGTCGGAAAACGGGCGCGCGGCTTCGGATTGTTTCAAGAAGCAGTCCCGCGTTTTCACACAGTAGGAAGAAATGAATGTAGCTTGGCGGTTCCTCTAATGTAAGCAAAAGGGCGTTTTGCGCTTGAAGGGTCATTTTATCGGAGGATTCAATGATATAGATCTTATGATCCGAATCATTTGGAACAATGTGAACATCCTCCTTTAAAAAACGAACCGTTTCCACGCCGATAGTGGCTTTTCCCTCACATCCAAGGGTAATAACATCGGGGGATTTTCCCTCAAACACCTTTTTACATTCCTGACAGGCTTGACAGGGAATGGGAAGGTTTGGATTCTTTTTTTCGGAACAGACCAAAGCCGCGGCAATCATTTTTGCCATGGTGTGCTTGCCCGAGCCCTTTGGTCCCTCCAAAATAGCAGCATGGGGTAAGGTTCCCGCGAGAATATCATTTCCAAGCCTTTGGCAAAGATTTATATTTCCCGCAATTCCGCTGAATGCTTCTTTCATACCGCTTGCCCCATCCTCTCCTCAAATTTATAAAAAATATTATAAAAGTCCAATCTTAATTATATCAAATTTTTTTTGCGCTGTCAAGCAGATTGAGGAAACTGAGAGGCAGGAAACGAATATAATATTAGATAGAGCGCAAAAAAAATATAAATTTGCCGCCACAGCAAGAAAATAATACCAAATAGGGGAAGAGAGGATTTTTTGAAATGAATGAATTGGCAGCGCAAAACGATCTACATAGCAGTTTGTGTCAAGGCAGAACGCCATTTGCGGTAGCGGAACTGCATGGAAAGGAAAAATATTCCTCCATCCGCGGAAGAGTGGATTTTTATTCCACGCCTGCAGGAGTTCTTGTTTCCGCAAAGATCAGCGGATTGCCTTCGAAAACGGGCACGCATTGCAAGTCCGCGGTTTACGGTCTTTGTCTGGAGGAATATGGGGAGCATGAACGAAAAAATGAAAAAAAACACATAAAAAAGTCACTGTCGTCGGTCATGCCTCCCTTGTATGAAAGGGATGGGAAGGCATGGTGCTCGGTGGTGACGGGAAAGCTGCTTCCTTCGGAGCTTTGCAAAAAAAGTGTCCGAATTTGGGAGGGGACTATGGGGGAATACAAGTCATCCATGATCGGGGATAGAACCGTCGCAAGCGGTGTTGTTGTGCAACCTGTTTCCTTTCTATGATTCCCACAGAATGACTATGCCCGGGATATTCCCGATAAAGAGAAAATTTGCTTGACAGGGCTTCTTTTTTGACGTATAATGATAACCATATAGGACGGTAATTTTTATTGGGAAGAAAAAGGAGCTAATTATGACATTGCAAATGATTGCTACTTGCTTGTTTGGCTTGGAAAGGTTATTGGGTGAGGAGATCGATGCCTTAGGATGCCGCCGAATTGAGACCATGGATGGACGGGTCACCTTTGAGGGAACCGAGGAGCAATTGGCAGCGGCGAATATTCGCCTCAGATGCGCGGAACGGGTATTTATTCGGGTAGGCGGATTTCGTGCCGATTGCTTTGAAACGCTTTTTGAGGGGACAAAGAATCTTCCGTGGGAGGCGTGGATCGGAAAAAATGATGCTTTTCCTGTTAAGGGGCATGCGATACGCAGCAAGCTGTTTTCGGTTCCCGACTGTCAAAGCATTATAAAGAAGGCAATTGTAAACCGCTTGAGCGACAAATACGGAATTCGATGGTTTCCCGAGGAAGGAATAAAATATCAAATTGAATTTTTTATTTTTAAGGATGTGGCGACCCTGATGATCGACACCTCGGGCATAGCGTTGCATAAACGAGGATACCGTCCCGCGGCAGGGGAAGCTCCCTTACGGGAAACTCTCGCGGCGGCAATGGCGATGATCGCGCGTCCAAGGGAGGATATCCTGTTTTGGGATCCCTTTTGCGGATCGGGAACGATTGCTATTGAGGCGGCGATGATACAAACACACCGCGCGGCGGGGTTGAACCGAAGCTTTGCCGCGGAGGATTTTTCGGCACTGGATCGTAGAATTTGGAAGCTGGAGAGGGAACGAGCCGCGGCGGAGATCCTTCGGGACAGTTCTTTTGAGGCTTACGCCTCGGACATTGATGGGGACATTTTGAGCATTGCCAAGGAAAATGCCGAAAGGGCGGGAGTGCTTGGCAATATTAAGTTTTTTCAACAGGATGCCACCCGAATAAAAAAGCTTGACCGTCGTGGGACGATTGTTTGTAATCCGCCATATGGAGAGCGATTGATGACACCTCGGGAGGCAGAGGAGCTTTACCGAAACATTGGAAAAGCGTTTGTGGCACTGGAGCCATGGCAGATTTATGTACTGACCTCAGCGGAAAATTTTGAGGCACTGTACGGTAAGCGCGCGGATAAGATCCGAAAGCTGTATAATGGGATGATCCCATGTCGATTGTATCAGTATTTTCGTCCGCAAGGTCAGAGAGAAAAGAAACAGGGAAAATAAGGGGCAAGAAAAGGGCTGCCTGCGAGGGTAGCCCTTAACCCATTCACCATGGAGTGGAAACAAGATCTTGGGAATCTTCATATCCGAAAATTTTGACTTCAAGAACAAAGTTGACATCAACAATCATATTATAATCCATAAAGCAACATTCCAAGTCCTGCCGAGACGAGTATCATGAGTATCGGCGAGGGCTTTTTCTTTTTTATCTTTTTGAAAATGAGGGCGATAGCGACCAAAATGGCGAGAATGATAAGTCCTTTATAGTCGGGAGAAAATCCGCCGCCAACCGTGGTAATGCCAAACAGCGTGCTCAAAAGCATCGTCATCGCTGTCGCAAGGATGAGAGCAATCACGCAAGGACGCACACCGCTAAGGAAGGCTTTTATGCCCTTGTATTTGAGGAGGTTTCGGATCAGTGAGACGATAAGCAAAATGATGATAAAGGACGGAAGCACCACGCCAAGCGTCGCTGCAAGTGAGCCGAGAACACCGCCCTGCGTCGAGCCGACAAAGGTCGCCATGTTGACGGCAATAGGACCCGGAGTTGACTCCGATACCGCGATCATGTTGAGAAGCTCCTCTTCGGTCAGCCATCCGAAAGCAAGAGCCTTTTCTCTGATGAGAGAGATCATGGCGTACCCGCCGCCAAAGGTAAACAGACCGATCTCAAAGAAGGCCAAAAACAGTTTCAAGCAGATCATTCCGCTCCCTCCTTCCGCTTGTTCAGGCGCTTCAAAAGGGAGACAAACACGCCTACGCTTCCGCAGATGACGATATAGAATATCGTGGAGAACTTAACCGCAAACAGAGAAAAAACAATCATGCAAAGGATGACAAAAGAAACGATGGTAACAGTAAACGCCGTTTTCTTCATTTGTGTCAGCATCTTAAATCCCGCCGAGAAGATGAGATAGATCACACAGACCTGTATGCCTCGGAAGGCATACTCTACAAGCGTGAAGGACAAAAACGCGTCAAAGAACAGGGATATCGCAAGGATGATAACGAAGGACGGAATGCAGATGCCAAGTGTCGCTACCAGTGAGCCGAGAAAACGAAGCTGCTTGTAGCCGATGTAGGTCGCCGCGTTGATGGCGATGGGACCGGGCGTCGATTCGGCAATCGCCACCATGTCGAGAAATTCGTCCTTTTCCATATATTTTTTCTTTTCAACAAACTCATTCTCAAGCAAGGCGATCATGGCGTACCCACCGCCAAAAGTGAATAACCCGATTTTGAGCATGGTCAAAAACATACTTAAATATTTTTTCATCGTAGTACCTATTTGTAATTTGGAATTTACCGAATCCACCATTCGGGAGTTATATCTCCAAGTTTTACGGTGCGACCGGTAGAATAGTCAAGCATGATTTCTATATCGTAATATTTTCCTGCCATAAGCTGTACCATAAGTTCACGGCAAGCGCCACAAGGAGCGCCGTTTGAACCATCAGGCAGAATACAGAGAACCTTGTCTATTTCTTGTTCGCCATGGGTAATCATATTAAAAATGGCATTTCTTTCTGCGCAAATACCAAGTGTTGAGCAGGTATCGATACATACACCCGTATAAATTCTTCCCGATTTTGAAAGAACTGCGGCTGACACTTCTCCGCAGGTAACATATTCCGAAATCCTACGCTCGTTTAATACGGCTTTTGCGGCTTCATACATTTCGGTCCAGATATTTTCCATAGATATCTCCTGATAAACTCTTATTTTTTATATTTTCAAGCAATTAATCTTTCTTTCTCGTATTCGCAATATAATTGCAAAGATACATAACCACAGGAAACAGAACGCCGCCCACGGCAAAAACAATCCAAGATATGTGCCAATGGTTTGTGAGAAAACTCCAAGTCAGATATATGGCGGTCAAAGTGCCCCAATACGCAAAGCCAACGGCTTCGCGAATTCCGCTTTTTGTCTTTTCTTTTTCTGTGTATTCGCCCTCTTTAAGAAGTTTTTGCATACTCGCATTTTGAACGCCGACAATAATAAAAATTGATGCACCAATGCCGGCTATAATCATCGTTACGGCAAGCATGATTACACAAAGCAATTCGTTTCCTGTAAATCCTGATAAGATCAATGGAATCGGTGAAAAGATACAAATACAGGCTGCGATAATATTCCATCTGATATATGCCTCCCGAAATTGCTTTTGGCGTTCCGTAACGATCCCTTTTACGCCATATTCAAGTTCAAACGGCACGTTCTTATCAAGGAACGCATATGGCTCATTCTTAAAACCGCAGTAAATGTATATCGGAACAGCGCAAAGCACAAAAGCAAACAACACTACAAATCCTGCCACGCCGGCAAAAGTTTCCGATATACCCGAGGTTTCATTTTCCGAGAATACGCCTAACAAAATCATTGTTATTGGCGAAAGAATACATAAGAAGGTTGCTATGGCGATCTTCAGGGAAGCACGCTTTCGCTGTTCAAGATATGTATTTGCTTCATCTATTGTTATTCGTTTGACAGTATGATCGGAAGCATCTTCGGTAAATTCTTCGTTCTCGATCTCATCCTTTAAGAGATAGTCGGTGGTAACTCCGAATAGCGTACTGAGCTGCAATATCTTTCCTAAATCGGGAATCGTCTGTGCGCTCTCCCACTTAGAAACGGCTTGTCGGGACACATTCATCCTTTCGGCGAGTTCTTCTTGTGACCAACCGTTCTTTTTTCGCAATCTGATAATTTTATCGGCTAAAATCATATAACCACCTCATTGAATTTTTTTGGAAAGCTTTGGCTTTCGTTTTGTCTATATAGTAGCATAAACCATGGTTATATACCACCAACCGCGAGCTTTCAATGTGTCAACCGACGGTTGCTTTCATAGATTACCGTTAAAAATCTACCAAATGAAAGGGAACAGTCTGTATTTTACACGCTTTTTGTATGCGGCGTAGCCTTTAAGTCCTGCTTCAAGTATCTTTTCCTCGTTGAGAATCCTCACGACAATCACGGAAATATACGGCAGAAAGCAAAGGAGCGACCACCAAGAGCCAAGAACGATGGGAATGGAAAGAAAGAGCCACAGCGTTACGGCATACATCGGGTGACGGACGATCCCGTAAAGTCCCGTATCTACCACCTTTTGATTTTCCTGCACTTCGATCGTTCTTGATAGATATGCGTTTTCTCTCATGACCTCGGCATAGAGCGCGTAAGAGAGGAGCAAGATAACCGAAGCAAAGATCACCACCCACGTTGGAACATGCGACCAACCGAACCGGCGGTCAAGCCCTGCCACGACAAATCCTCCGATAAACAAAAGTCCCGAAAGAGCAACAACACCTTTTTGTGTATTTTCATCCTCTTTAGCGTTAAGACGTTTTTCAAGAAGCTCGGGTGCTTTGAAGAAAAGAACGCTTCCGAGAATGAGCATAGGAAGGAAAAGCAAACCAATAAACAGCCACCCGTTTATATAGCCAAAAGTGCCTGCGGGCAGGAACAATAGCGCACCCACGAGCGCAAGTCCGACGATAAATTTCGTAAGAGCACCTATCAAAAGCTTCATTTTTATCCTCCGTATTTTTTTGAAGTTAGCTCCGCTGTAACCGTATTTTTATAAAAAGTATATCATATTTTTCGCTTTTATTCAATACTTCCGCCTGACTTTTGCGTATCACTGTGATATTGTGTTATGATAGAGGAGGTGGCATAGGCTCTGTAAGAAAAACCAGCTGTCAATTTGACAAATATTTTTTCTACAGATAAAATTTGTTATTCCTAAATAATGAACAATTTAAATAATAAAGGAGTATCAAAATGAAAGCAAAAAAACCAACCGGATATAGAGTGACACTCTAAAGGATAGTTTTGCAAGAATGGGGATGTTTCATTAAGAATTTAGGGAAATCAATGCAAAATCAAAAAAACATGGTGAGAATTTTGTTTTAGGCAAATTCTTAATAATAACACACCTTTTGCAAACGGATTCCGTTCAGAAGCAAACAAAACCAAACAGAGAAAACCATAAGGTTTTCAACTTTAATTTCTTTTAAAAATCAATAAAAGCAAAGGTAGAGGTGGTGATTAACAATACCTCTACCCATTTTATTTGAGGTTATGCCGAAATGCGGCAGTCCCATTTTTGTATTTGTATCTACAAATGCAGTCCTTGTCAGGAAAAATCGACAAGTGAATTAACAGCTAAGCGATATAAAAGAACCGGCAAGAGATGAGGGGTATCAAATATGATTGAATGCAGAACTGCTCAATTCGCATTTCAGCTCCCTTGACATCAGCATTTGAATAGCCTTAAAAACCGCCACCCTGCCGTTACATATTGCATCGACCGTTTCAACAATCGGCATTTCCACGGTATATTTTTGAGCTAATCTAATGGCGGCGGGTAAAGCATTAATGCCCTCAACAACCATACCGATCTGCTCGATCGCTTGATCGACCGCAACTCCTTGACCTATCAGCATACCGCAACGATTGTTACGGCTGTGCATACTGGTTGCGGTAACGATCAGATCTCCGATGCCTGCCAGGCCTCCGAATGTTTGCTCTCTGCATCCCATAGCGATACCTAAACGGGAAATCTCAGCAATTCCGCGCGTAATAAGCGCGGCTTTTGCATTATCTCCGCAACCGAGTCCAGTTGCAATGCCGGAAGCCAAGGCAATAACGTTCTTTAATGCACCGCACAGTTCTACTCCGCGAATGTCATCGTTGGTATATACTCGCATACAGCCAATAGTAAACACCTTTTGAACCGTTGCTGCCGCATCAGCATCGTTACTTGCCGATGTGATAGCCGTAGGAAGATCCTTAATCACTTCTTCTGCGTGTGTCGGACCTGACAGAGCAACTAACTTTACAGTAGGGTTTCTAAGCTCATCTGAAATAATCTCGGTCATCGTATAGAGTGTTTCCGTTTCAATTCCCTTGGCGACATTTACGATTATCTGTCCGTCCACTATATAAGGTGCCGCCTTTCTTGTCGTTACTCTAACAAAGGGCGACGGAACAGCAAATACTAATATATCCATACCGGAACAAGCTTCTCGGATATCCTTTGTATATACGATTTGCTTCGGTAAATCCACATCGAAAAAATTTGGATGCCTTCCGGTTGCTAAAAGATTATCTATCTCCTTTTCAATAGCAGACCAAACGGTTACTGCGTTACCTGCATTGCATAGCATTCTTGCAAGAGCAACGCCCCATGTGCCTGCGCCCAAGACGCCAACTTTCATTATATTTTGCATTGTTTTATCCTCCGACAATTTTCTATCATGATTTAACAAACGAATGGTTGTACCCATCTATTATAGCACAAAAAGCGCAGAAAGTCAATTTGAGGTTTCTGTTTTTTCAATTTTCACGTTAGGAACAATAGAAAAATCCATATTCATTTCTTGTCGGTAGGTAATGTGCCACAAAACTGTCCTTAAGAGTGAAGCTCTATCTGTTGTTTTTTTGTTTTTTCTGAATAAGCACGGAAAAAACGGACATACTCATGATATCCAAAATAAAAATACATATCGGAAAGCGATATTGAAAGAGGAAGGAATTATCATGAAGTATTTGGTTATTTTTACGGCGCTCATTCTCGTTTGCTGTCTGTTCTGCGGATTTATGCCATCCGCCGAGGATATGGAGATCTACGAAAACACGGTCCGTCTTCACGTGATCGCCAATTCCGACAGTGAACACGACCAAAGCGTGAAGCTGTTCGTACGCGACAGAGTCCTTTCGGAGTTGCAGATCTTGCTTGCGGATACGGATTCACAGGCGGATGCCATGGCGGTGATCGAAGAAAATTTAGAGCACCTGCGCACGGTATGCAATGAAACGCTGGAGGCACTTGGCGAAGAAAAGACGGCAAGCCTGTATCTGAAGGAGGAAAAATATCCCACCCGTCACTATGAGAATATCAGCCTGCCCGCGGGCGTATATCAGTCCCTTCAAATACAGATCGGAGACGCCGACGGGCAAAATTGGTGGTGCGTTCTGTTTCCCACGCTGTGCACAAGCGCCGCCAAGACGGAGGAGGCTCTGATCAAAACTGGCTTTACGTCGGATCAGATCGGCGTTCTGACAAACGGTGAAAAACCGAAATACAGATTGAAATTCAAGATTCTTGAGTTTTTCGGAGAAAATTTTTCTTGATAAAATCAATGAGATACCCTTCACGGACACCTGCGTTTGAGATGATAAAATCCCGCAGTGCCATGTACTCGCAGATCTCGGTGTAAGCAACCAGACCGGGAATGATCGAGGTCAGTCGGTCAGGTACCTTCTCACGAATCAGGTTTCCCTCTCGGCGGATGTCGCGAAAAGCGGTGTCCGCCGTCTTTTTCAGCGTTTCAGCTGTGAAGGTGTATCCGTCGGATAAACTTTCACTTCCGGAAAGTGAGAGCTTTGCTGCCGCGCGTGCCGTTCCGCCGATCAGAAATGCCGTTCCGCCGAGTCCTCGAAATGCGGGATAGGCAGAAAGGATCGTTTTGACATAGGTGCGGATGCGCTGCATTTCCTGCTCGGTCGGAAAAGGCTCTTTTTTCGTAACGGAGGTGAAGTTTTTTCCGAGCATGACGCATCCGATGGGAAGGCTGACGGCACTGACGAGCCGATCGCCCTCAAAATGGACGATCTCCGTGCTGCCGCCGCCCATGTCGATGAGAATGCCGTTTTCGGTTTCGGGAAAACGGTGTCGGATCGCGGCGTGATCGTAGCCCGCCTCCGTCTCACCGCTGATGATCTCGATATCAATGCCAAGCCCCGCCTTGACGTCGCGGAGAATTTTTTTGCTGTTGGAAAGTCCGCGCAGGGAAGCGGTCGCAAACGCGGAAAAAAGATCGCAGGGGATGCTGTTCGCTCTTGCTAAAAATTCGCGGAGCACGGCGAAGAGCTTTCCCGCCCCGTCATT
>JAZSPS010000077.1:0-11018 GCA_045537595.1 Eubacteriales bacterium | reverse complement strand
TATTTCTTTTTTTACTTGCATATTTAAAGATAATATGTTAAAATATATATATATTTTCTTGAGAGGCTATTTTTATGTTTTGTATTAAAATTGCAGAGATTATTGTTTTAATTGATAATCAATATGAATATGTTCAAAAACTTTGCAGGAATTACATTGTAGACTCTTGTTCAAAATGGGACATGCACATAAAAATAACCGAGGAAGAAATTGAACTTGAAAAAAAGCTTGCCAAAAAAGAAGTCAGTTCGGGATATGCGGAAGGGATTTGTGTGTACCGATGTATTTGTAAGCAATTGCCCATTCAATTTAATTCCTTTTTAATGCATTGCGCTGTTATAGAATATGAAGGGCAGGGATATGCCTTTGCCGCAAAAAGCGGAACGGGAAAATCTACACATGTTTCACTTTGGCAAAAAAAATTTGGTGATTCCGTCCGAATTATTAATGGCGATAAACCGATTATGAGATTCGTCGAAAATCGTTTGTATGCATACGGCACTCCGTGGTGCGGTAAGGAAGGATATAATGTTAATACGTCTGTTCCGCTGAAAGCCATTTGCTTTATCGAACGAGCTAAAATCAATACGATTCATCCCATTCAGGCTGAAGATGCGGTTATGAGGATTTTTCATCAGATCTTATCTCCCGAGGATATACAGACAGTAGATGCGCTGTTTCCGTTGCTTGATAAAATGCTTCAACAGGTTCCATGTTACGTGTTGGGGTGTAATATATCGGAAGAAGCCGCGGAGGTTGCCTATAACGGCATGAAATAAAAAATAAAAGGAAGAGAAAAATATGAAAATTAAAAACGGATTTGTATTGAGAGAAATTGCCGGAGAATGTGTGGTCGTTGCTTTAGGGGACGCAAGTAAGATTTTTAACGGTATAATAAAATTAAATGAGACCGGAAAAATTATTTGGGAAATGCTTTCCGCTGAAAAAACTAAGGATGAAATCATTGCCGCAATTTTAGAAAGTTATGAGGTTGACCGTGAAACGGTAGAGGCAGATTTTGATCGCTTCATTAATACATTAAAAGGAGCAAATATTCTTGAATAACAAAGAATACAATCTTTCCGATGCGATTGATGTTATCGAAGAAATTTTAAACGGCGGTGGCGAATTTCGTATGTTTCCAAAAGGGACAAGCATGTTGCCGTTAATTAAACAAAAAAAGGACTCGGTTGTTATAATAAAAAAAAATATTTCTGATATAAAAAAACACGACATTGTTTTTTATAGAAGAGACAACGGGCAATTTGTTCTTCACAGAATTATGAAGTGCTGTAAAGACGGAAGCTATACAATGTGTGGTGACAATCAGTTTGTAATGGAAAAAAATATACGCCCTGAACAAATCATTGGCTGTGTTCGCAAAATTTATAAGAAAGAACACGAGCTTTCCTTGAATTCCTTTCGGTATAAATTGTATGTATTCTTTTGGACATTTCTTCCATATCGTCAGTGCATAAGATTTCCTAAAAGGTTATATAGGTTTATAAAACGCAAAATAGTTGGAAATAAATAAAAATGCCATACCCATCTTCTATACCGCAAAATGGACCGTGGTCTTTTTGCGGTATATATTTTTGTTACGGTAAAGGAGCGCAGATGATCACTTATCAAGATTTGAAAAAAAATCCTTCTATTCGCGAATATATAAAAAAAGCGGATGAATCTCTTTTGGCACAGGGATACACAGAGCATAGCTTTGCTCACGTTGAACGGGTAGCAACGGTTACGGAATATATTTTGCGAACATTAGGATACTCGCAAAAGGAAATCGAATTATCTAAAATCGCTGCATATATGCATGACATTGGAAATCTTGTAAATAGGGTGGATCACTCACAAAGCGGAGCGTTGATCGCCTTTCGTATCTTGGATAATTTGGGAATGGAAGCTTGCGATATTGCGACAATTGTTACAGCAATCGGTAATCATGATGAAGGGACGGGTGTTCCTGTAAATCCAATTGCCGCCGCTTTGATCTTAGCAGACAAATCTGATGTCAGAAGAACGCGGGTGCGTAATCAGGATATTTCAACATTCGATATTCATGACCGTGTTAATTATTCCGTTACAGAATCAAAAATAGATATATCGGAAAATAAAACAGAAATTACCCTAAAACTTAGTATAGAGACACAATATAGCTCGGTGATGGATTATTTTGAGATTTTTTTGGATCGAATGGTTTTATGCAGGAAAGCAGCTGAAAAGCTAATGTTACATTTTAAACTTATAATCAATGAACAGCAGTTGCTATAATTTATAAAAAATAATAAAAAGGTATTGACTTTTTCACTTTATTGTGATATCATATTAAAGCACTAAAGTTCCAAGGAGATTATTATGGATTTATATGAGAATGAAGGCTATAAAATGTTGGTAAAAGCCATGATATCCATTCAAAACGAAAAAGAATGTGAACGTTTTTTAGATGACTTGCTGACAAAAAAAGAGCTTATGGATATAGCTCAACGAATTGTAGTCGCAAAAATGCTTTCGGAGCAAGTTGTCTATAATAAAATTGTAGAAGAGACAGGGGCAAGTACAGCAACCATCAGCCGTGTCAATCGCTGTTATCTTTACGGCTCCGGTGGATACTCCGATATTCTTCAAAAAATTAAGGAGGATTAAGCATGAGAAATTTGCCAAATGTTTTAAAAAGCGATGAAAAAGCGATTTATAATTTAAGGGCACTGTATAAAGAATATGGATATTCACTTTATAAAGTAAGCAAATTTGAAGAATATGACCTATATTCACATAATAAAAGTTTTTTGGTAAGTCAAAATGTTCTTACATTTACAGATACAAATGGAAAACTGCTTGCTTTGAAGCCTGATGTAACATTGTCCATCATAAAAAACATTCCGGATCAAGATTCATTGATGCATAAATTTTATTATAATGAAAATGTATACCGAACCTCCAGAGAAAGCGATGGCTTTCGTGAAATTATGCAAACCGGTCTTGAATGTATTGGCCCAATTGATCTATACGCCGAATGTGAAGTGATTATGTTGGCAATGCGCAGTCTAAGAACCATTAGCGAAAAATATATTCTTGATTTATCCCATATGGGGATGCTCGAAGGATTATTGGAGGAAGCAAATGTATCTGTAAAGGATCGGGGAAATTTTATTTCATTGATCGAAAGCAAAAATACGCATTCCTTAATTGCACTTTGTCAAGGAAAAGGGATCGGTGAAGACATGCAGAAAAAGCTTTGTACATTGACCGAGCTTTATCTTCCGATTATACAAGCTTTGCCTGTTCTTGAAACAATCGTATCAGGAGATCGAACAAGGGAAGCATACGAAAAACTTGTTGGTATTTCTGAAATTTTGCACGCCTATGGCTTGAGCGACCATCTGTATCTGGACTTTTCAATCGTAAATGATGTAAATTATTATGATGGAATTTGTATGAAAGGCTTTATCGACGGAATTCCCGAAAGTGTCTTGTCAGGAGGACGTTATGACCGACTTTTAAATCGATTGGGAAAAAAATCAGGTGCCATCGGATTTGCAGTGTATTTGGATCGTCTGGAGCGTTTTGAAAATCATACAATTGCATACGATGTTGATACAGTATTGCTGTATGAGAAGGATATGGAAGTACAAAAAATTCTTGACGCGCAAAATAATTTGTATCAGGAATGTAAGAATATCATCACTATGTCGGTATTAGATCCAACACTGAGATATCGCAGACTTGTAAAATTAACAGATGGAGGCTTAGAAATTCTTGAAACCAATGATTAATATTGCGCTTCCAAAAGGAAGATTAGGTGAAAAAGCTTACGGAATGTTTGAAAAAGCAGGGTTTGATTGTCCATCTATTCATGAGGAAAGCAGAAAATTAATATTTGAAAATCCTGAAAAAGGCGTTAGATACTTTTGGGTAAAGCCCTCGGATGTTGTAATATATGTAGAAAGAGGCGCGGCAGATATTGGAATTGCAGGCAAGGATATTATTTTAGAGTATTCGCCTGATATTTACGAGCTTGCTGATTTGGAAATCGGAAAGTGTCGAATGGCTGTTGCCGCAAAAAAAGATTTTGTGGATTCCCGAGACCGAACCTTGCGTGTCGCAACAAAATTTCCAAATATAGCTAAGTCCTATTACGCGGCCTTAAGCAGGGAAATTGACATTATCAAATTGAACGGTTCCATTGAGTTGGCACCTATTTTGGGTTTGTCCGATGTCATTGTTGATATTGTAGAAACTGGAAAAACACTTTTTGAAAACAATTTGGAACCCAAAAGTGATATTGTTGAAATCAGCGCGCGATTGATTTCTAATAAAGTAAGCTATAAATTCAAAAATGAAAGTATTCGTAAAATCTGCGAGGAGATGAATCGGATTTTACAGCAAAAATCGAATTAAAAAACAAAAAACGGAGGATGTCATGATTCGTTTATTTCGCTATAATGAAATTGAACAGTCAGAGATTTTTTTAAGAGATATTGTTGGTACAAAAAATATAGAAAATATTGTTACCGATATTATTCAACAAGTGGTTGCTCGCAAGGATTCGGCTTTGTTTGAATTTTGTGAAAAGTTTGATAAAGCAAAATTAACATCATTGGAGGTGTCTCAAGAGGAAATAGAGGCAGCGATGGCATCTGTTGAGCCCAAATTTCTTGAGATCTTGGAAAAAGCGGCAGAAAATATTTATTCATTTCACGCAAAACAAGTCAGAAACAATTTTGTAATTAATGAAAAAGACGGTGTTGTAATTGGTCAAAAGATTATTCCTATTGAAAAGGTAGGGCTTTATGTTCCTGGCGGAACAGCGGCATATCCTTCTTCCGTATTAATGAATAGCATACCGGCTAAAATCGCGGGATGTAAAGAAATTGTTATGACTACTCCTCCTTCTAAGGATGGTACGATCAATCCCGTTATTCTTGCCGCCGCTAAAATTGCGGGAGTAAAAAGAATTTTTAAGGT
This sequence comes from Eubacteriales bacterium, assembly GCA_045537595.1. Lineage (GTDB taxonomy): Bacteria > Bacillota > Clostridia > Oscillospirales > CAG-272 > HGM12713. The sequence goes on along the minus strand of JAZSPS010000077.1, from coordinate 6,047 downwards.
AGGAGGCTCGCAAGCAATCGCTGCGCTTGCTTATGGTACGGAAACGATTCCCGCGGTGGACAAGATCGTCGGACCCGGCAATGCGTTTGTTGCAGAAGCAAAAAAACAGGTTTTTGGAAAAGTAGCTATTGATATGATTGCCGGTCCCAGCGAAATACTTGTAATTGCAGATTCTACATGCAACCCCGTTTATGTAGCCGCGGATATGCTTTCCCAAGCGGAGCATGATAAAATGGCAAGTGCGGTTCTTGTAACAGATTCGATAGAGCTTGCGGAACAGGTTTCAAAAGAGCTGGAACGTCAGATTCCTCTTTTAAAACGCGAGGAAATTGCCAGAGCATCGATTGATAATAACGGAAAAATTATTATTACAGAAACAATTACGCAAGCGGTGGATGTTGCAAATGGTATTGCTCCGGAGCATTTGGAAATATGTGTGGATGATCCGTTTCGTTATTTAAATCGTATCCAACACGCGGGATCTATTTTTATGGGCAAGTATTGTCCTGAAGCACTGGGGGATTATTTTGCGGGTCCCAATCATACACTTCCAACCAGCGGAACCGCACGTTTTTCAAGTCCTCTTTCTGTAGATGACTTTATTAAAAAAACACAGTTTACTTACTACACAAAAGAAGCCTTGGAGCAGGTCAGCAAGGATATTGAATATTTTGCCGATAAAGAAGGACTTGGGGCTCATGCAAAAAGTGCGGTCATTCGTTTTGAGGAATAAGGTACATAAGGAATATGAGTCGATTTATTAATAAAAAATTTGAGAAATTGGATGCCTATACTCCCGGTGAGCAACCATCCGATATGAAATATATCAAATTAAATACCAACGAGTCTCCCTTTCCTCCGTCAAATGGAGTTTTGGAAGCTGTTAACAGGGAAGAGATTTCAAAACTTAATTTGTATCCGGATCCTACTTGTAAAAAATTAAAGACTAAGCTTGCTGCATTGTATGGCTTGTCTGAAAAAAATGTTTTTGTGTCCAACGGCTCCGATGATATTTTAAACTTCTCCTTTATGGCTTTTTGCAATAATACAGACCATTCTGTAAAATTTCCTGAAATATCCTACGGCTTTTACCGTGTTTACGCCGAGCTATATGGGGTGAAATATACAGCAATTCCTTTGAATGCGGATTTTTCTATTCAAGAAGAGGATTACATGGGGAATTGTGCCAATGTTGTGATTGCCAATCCCAATGCTCCGACCGGGCTCACCTTATCGCATGACGCGATTGAGCGTATCGTATCTGGCAATCCCGATTATGTGGTGTTAATTGATGAGGCATATGTAGATTTTGGAGCACAATCCTGTGTAGATCTGATCGCGAAGTATGACAATCTTCTTGTTGTTCAAACCTATTCAAAATCTCGCTCTATGGCAGGCGCAAGACTTGGATTTGCTTTTGGTAACGAAGAACTGATTGCTGACTTGGAGAAGATTAAATTTTCAACTAACCCATATAATATTAATCGATTGACCTTGATTGCGGGTGAAGCGGCAATTGACGATAATCAATATTATCTTGATCATTGCTCCCAAATTGCTGATATAAGAGAATCAACCCAAGATCAATTGAGAAGGTTGGGCTTTACCTGTACAGACTCTAAGGCGAACTTCATTTTTGCAAAAAGCGCGGATATTGGTGGCAAGGAGCTTTATCTTTCTCTAAAAAAGAGAGGAATTTTGGTACGGCATTTTGATACCGAGAAAATATGTGATTATAATCGAATCACAGTCGGTACCCGCGAACAAATGGATTGCTTAATAAATGAAATATCGTCTATTATTTCAGATATTACGAGGAAGAAAAAATGAGAAACGCGGAAATTTTTAGAAAAACAGCAGAAACCAATATAAGCTTAAAGCTGGAATTAGATGGATCGGGTATTGCTGATGTGGATAGCGGATGTGGCTTTCTAAATCACATGCTGACACTTCTGGCAGCGCACGGAGACTTCAATTTAGAGGTAAAATGCGTTGGAGATACGGATGTGGATTATCATCATAGCGTTGAGGATATCGGAATTTGTCTCGGACAAGCCTTTGCAAAGGCAATAGGGGATACAAAGGGAATCAGACGATACGGAAATATGCTTCTGCCAATGGATGAAGCGTTGATCTTATGCGCTATCGATGTTTCGGGAAGAGATTATCTTTCTTATGGACTGAATGTTCCTGCTGAAAAGGTCGGTGATTTTGATACAGAGCTTTGCGAGGAATTCTTCGCCGCATTTATCCGTCACGCGCATATTTGCGTACATTTTCAACAGTTGAACGGAAGAAATTCTCACCATATTATTGAAGGCGCCTTTAAAGCTTTTGCTCATGCTTTGCATGCGGCGGTTAGCATTGATTCCAAAAAAGCTGAAAAAATTCCATCAACAAAGGGGATGCTTGTATGATCGCGATTGTTGATTACGGTGTAGGCAATCTCTTTTCTTTGGACAGTTCATTCCATGCAATCGGGGCGGAGGTTACCGTAACCTCCAATCCTCATGAAATTCAAAAAGCGGATCGCATTGTTCTTCCCGGCGTGGGTGCTTTTGCTGACGCGGCAGATAAGCTTCGGCAAAGTGGACTGGATCAAATTATTATTTCAGAGACAGAACAAGGAAAACCGCTGCTGGGAATTTGTCTGGGGATGCAAATGCTGTTTGAGAAGAGCTATGAATATGGAGAATATAAGGGATTAGGGTTAATTCCCGGATCTGTAAGGCCCATAAAAAATGTAATTCCGTCCGATCTGAAAATCCCTCATATTGGCTGGAATGCATTACACATGACGAAACCAAAGGATAAAATTTTCCGATATATTAATGAAGGCGACTGTGTTTACTTTGTTCATTCATATTATGCGGCTGATTGTGATCAATATGTTATAGCCACAGCGGAATATGGCAAAGAGCTGACAGCGGCTGTTCGAAATAAAAATGTGTGGGGCGCACAGTTCCATCCTGAAAAAAGCGGCAAGGTTGGACTTGCCATCTTAAAAGCGTTTTGCGAGATATAACGAGATATCTGATGAGACAGAAGATGGAAAAGGAGAGTTTATGAATATTATACCTGCGATCGATCTGATTGATGGACAAGCGGTTCGATTGATAAAAGGGGATTATAACAAAATGACCGTTTATAGCAATACCCCCACAGACGTTGCGAAAGAATTTGAAAAGCAAGGTGCGGAATTTTTACATATTGTTGATCTGGACGGTGCCAAAGAGGGAAACACCTCAAATTTTGAAACAATTAAAAAAATTGTAACAGAAACAAATCTGTCCGTAGAAGTTGGCGGCGGTATTCGTAATATTGAAACAGTAAAAAAATATATTAATATTGGCGTAGATCGAGTTATCATTGGAACTGCCGCGGTAACAGATCCTGATTTTATGAAGACTGCCTACCAATTGTATCCCAATCATATTGCGGTTGGAATTGATATAAAAGAGAATATGGTAGCCATAAAAGGTTGGACAGAAATCTCCGCTTTGTCTTGTTATGATTTTTGTCGAATTGTACAGGAGATTGGAATTCAAACGATTATTTGTACCGATATTTCCAAAGACGGAATGATGTCCGGTACAAATTTGGAGCTATATCAAGAGTTATCTGAACGCTTTAACCTAAATATTATTGCGTCGGGCGGTGTTTCAACCATAGAGGATGTACGTAAGCTCTCAAGCATGAAGGTGTATGGTGCGATTCTTGGAAAGGCATTGTATACAGGCGCCATAGAACTGTCAGAAGCGATTTCGGTCGCAAAGGAGTGTACATGATCACAAAACGAATTATTCCTTGCTTGGACGTAAAAAACGGCCGAGTAGTAAAGGGTGTTAATTTTTTAGATTTAAAGGATGTTTCTTCTCCTGTTTCACTTGCGGAGTTTTATAGCGAGTGCGGTGCGGATGAATTGGTGTTTTACGACATTACAGCATCTTACGAGGAACGCTCGCTATTTACCGATATACTATGCGAAACGGCAAAACGAGTTTTTATTCCTCTTACCGTCGGCGGCGGAATCCATTCCTTAGAGGACTTTGACCGTGTACTGAAATGTGGCGCGGATAAAGTTAGTGTTAACTCAGGAGCCATTGCCAATCCCGAGCTGATTTACCATGCCGCAAAAAAATATGGAGATCAGTGCGTTGTATTATCTGTTGATATTAAACGTGTGGACGGTACCTTCCACGTCTTTAATAAAGGTGGACGGGAGGATACCGGCATTGAGGCAATCGAGTGGATCCGTCGGGGAGTTTCTAACGGTGCCGGCGAAATTGTAGTAAACAGTATAGATACAGACGGTGTAAAGCGAGGCTTTGATCTGGAAATGTTGGATGCTGTATGTAATGCTGTACAGGTACCGGTTATCGCCTCAGGCGGCGCGGGATGTATTGAGGATTTTGTTACACTTTTTCATACGCTTCCTAAGGTAGACGCAGGACTTGCCGCATCTATTTTTCACTTTGGAGAGGTAGATATTAAAGAATTAAAACAAAGATTGGCTTTAGAAAAGATCCAAGTTAGATTATAATTATTATGGAGTATTATATGCTTAACATTGAAGAATTAAAATTTGATGACAAAGGTTTGATACCGGCAGTGGTAATTGATGCCGTATCCAAAAAAGTATTAACGGTTGCTTATATGAACCGTGAGAGCCTTTCTATTAGCATGGAGGAGGGTACCACCTGCTTTTGGTCGCGCTCGCGTCAGTGTCTTTGGAGAAAAGGAGAAACATCAGGAAATAAACAGCATATTGTAAGTATTACAACTGACTGTGATAGAGATGCCCTAACTGTTTCGGTTTATAAAGACGGTCCCGCTTGTCATCTGGGAACCGATTCTTGTTTTAATGACTTAGTGTATAACAGCGATATAAATGAGGAATTCTCCTTAGATGCGCTGATGAAGGTCATAGAAGGAAGAAAGATAAATAAAAAAGAAGGTTCATATACTACCTATTTATTTGAAAAGGGAATTGATAAAATTCTCAAAAAAGTTGGTGAGGAGTGTACTGAGGTTATTATTGCAGGTAAAGCAAACGATAAAGCGGAAACGATTTATGAAATTGCGGATTTAGTCTACCATGTTATGGTCTTGATGATTGAAATGGGTATTTCACTTGAGGATATTAATAATGAGCTTGCGTCTCGCCATGTTATCGACCATAAGGTAAAGCAGGAGAAAATGACATCATGATTCCGCTTTGTAATTTGCATACCCATACCACCTTTTGCGACGGAAAAAATACTGCGGAAGAGAATGTATTGGAAGCCATTCGTCAAGGCTGCATAACATTGGGTTTTTCGGGGCATGCTCCGGCAAATATCCGAGGAAATATAGACTGGTGCATAGCAAAAGAAAAGATGGTCGCCTATCGGGACGAGATTTTACGTCTTAAACATCAATATTCCTCTGAATTGGAAATTGCGGTGGGATTAGAGCTGGATTATTTTTCGCCCAAGCCGAATATTGAATATGAATATTCCATAGGCTCGGTTCATTACGTAAAAGTAGGAAACCGTTATATTCCTGTAGATAATATCCCTGAACCATTACAAAAAGATATTGATGAATGTTACAGCGGAGATTTTTTGTCCTACGCCAAGGATTATTTTGAATTTGTATCTCAAATTGTAGATCAAACCAATTGCAGTATTGTGGGACATTTTGATCTTCTCACAAAATTTAATGAAAAAACTTCATTCTCTTCTTTCTTTAATGAAGAAAATCCTGTTTATCGAAAAGCGGCGCTGGATGCCTTGGATAATCTTTTAGATAAAGATGTTTTGATTGAGATAAATACAGGTGCCATCTCCCGCGGTTGGAGAACTGTTCCATATCCGGCTCCATTTATCCTGAAAAGAATTGCGGAGAAAGGCGGAAGAGTGATTTTAAACAGTGACGCACATAGTGCGAAGGATTTGTTCTGTGCCTATGAGGAGACTGTTACGTATATCCATTCCTGTGGCATCAACGAGATTTGGATCTATAAAAACAAGCAATTCGTACCCATACCCATTATTAAATAAATC
>JAZSPS010000069.1:0-9853 GCA_045537595.1 Eubacteriales bacterium | reverse complement strand
GTATCAGAGATTCTTCGCCTTCGGCTCAGAATGACACGAAGGAAGGAAAGTGCGACAGATAAGCTTTCATTCTCGCATAAACTATCATACGTGTCATCCTGAGCTTGCCGAAGGATCTTTGCCGACGTAGGAGGCAATCCTATATCAAAGATTCTTCGCCTTCGGCTCAGAATGACACGAAGGGAGGAAAGTGCGACAGATCAGCTTTCATTCTCGCATAAGCTACCGTACGTGTCAACACGCAGCGAAGCGGAGTATGGAGCGTAGCGAAGGATCTTTGCCGACGAAGGAGGCAATTCCATAAAAACCATTTCTCCCGCGCTTCCAAAAATCGGTAATTTGCGGAATAATAATGAAAAAAACTTGAATTTTTTATGTAAATCAATTAAGTTTAAGTAAATATATGAGTTTTTTACTTTTTTTTGCCACAAAAACAGATTGTCTGTAAAGTGGCTTTGTGATAAAATTATAATGGACTTTCGTAATTGAAGGACAAAAACATGCAATTTATTGAAATGATTTAAATGATTTTAAATGATATTGAAATGAAATTGTGTAGCAATTTTGGAATTCAATTGTGGAATCTTTGGTTTCATTTTCCCTTGAATGACGGATGTCATAAAAAATTTAAGAAAGGAATCCTTTTTAAGAAAAGGAAAAGGGAATTGGTATGAAGAAACTTTTATCCATCGTACTGGTTCTGGCAATGCTTGCGTCCTTGGCTGTTACACTGCCCTTTGGCGCTTCCGCTGCTGATGCCGGTACAACGATCTACTCTGCCAACTTCAATTCGCTCAACGGCAGCTACACACCTGCTGAGTTTGCCGCGGAGATGGGTTGGGAGCTTGTAAGATCGAATGAGGTCGCAACGGCAGAAGCCGCGACCGTCAGCGTAGCAAACGGTAAGGTAACCTTTACCTCCGCCGCGTCTACCGACTTGGTATTCAAGATGGCAAGCGACGCGCGTTTGCTTGACAACTTTACCGCGCAGTACACCATGCAGCAGACCGGTAAGAGCGCACAGACCAACTTTGCCGGTATTTACACAGGTAAGACCGCGGATACTCATCTGGTTGCTCCCAAGGTAAGCTACGAGGGCTACGGCTATGTTGCGTTTGCCAACGGCACAACGATCAACGAGACAAAGCACAACGGCTTCCAGTACGACGGTACGGCAACACAGGCTCGTCCCGAGCATATTAAGTACGGCGGCGGATTTAGTCAATATTCCACCGAGACTGTATTTAAGTATGTAGCTGACTTTGACACAAAGCAGGTGGACTTCTTCGCAAGCAATATGCTGGTTACCTCCACTCGCGCTGACGAGTCATGGAACAGCGACGCGGCAGGCATGATGGCTGCTACCATGGGTCAGAACGCCTACCTGAGAGTTCAGAAGGGAATCACCGTAATCTTCGATGATATCAGCTTTGTAACCGGCGGCTCGGTTGCTTTTGATACCGACGGTACCTTCCTGGATCTCACCTTCGATAACGCTGCGGGCACCGATCAGAGCTTGTCTCTTGCTCAGGTTACCGAGATGTTCGGTTGGGACTGGACGACAAACGATAGCAGCACGTCGTTCCTTCTCACCGCAAATGGAAAGCTGCGTATGACCCAAACGGGTACGACTGTTTTCAACGCTTGGTTGAAGATCCCCGAAATGGATATGTGCGACCGCTATGTTGTTGAGTGGGAGCAGACGCTTCTGCGCGGTAACACCGAAAACGTTTTCGAGGCATGGGGTACGGATATCTTCGGTATTCGTTCAGACCGTCACGTATACGTAAATCCCAAGGCGAATGGCTATATGAACGTGGCTGCATGTTATGATTCTACCGTTTTGTATTGGCCTACATCGAGCCAGCTGTTTGCGGATGACGCACCCTACAACAAGATCGAGGACGGAAGCGCATGGCAAAGCATAACGTCAAGCGATTCCTGCATCTATGATTCTACAGATAAATATCAGGTCGTTTTGGACAAAAACGAGGGGGTTTCTCTCATTATTAACGGCGAGGTCGTTTTCTTTGGCGACGTTGCTTTGTCCAGCGCGGAAACTTTTGATCATATCATGGGTTACCTTATGCACTGGACGCTTGGCGCAAACGGTAATAATTCCGATACCACGGTTGAGCTTGATAACCTGAAGATTCATACCGGAGAAATTAACAACGAGAAGCCCGCCCTTCTCATTACCGAGGTTGCTGCCGGCGGAAGCGCAGGTGCGAACGGCAATTACGAGTATATTAAAATTTACAACAACTCTACCTCTCCTATTAATATCTATAATTACTATTTAGTAAACACCACGGAGGAGCAGGCTGCGTTGGCATATTCCGCTAAACGAAACACCGAAAATGCATCTAAAACTATCCCCGAAGGTGATATCATGACCTTCTATCCCGGCGCGCATACCTACAATGTAGCCGGTCAGACCTTTACAAAGGGTGATGTTACCGTTAATCTTTACGCTACTCTGCACAACCCCGCATACGAGGAAGGTGTCCTCCAGCCCGGTGAAACCGCTTATTTGTGGAGCGCGACAAACTGCGCTTGGGGCGGTCAGACTTGGCATGATATCGTAGACGGCGAGCTGGTAAATACCTATGAGCAGGTACGTACTGTTGAGGGCTTCAGAGCAACTGTCGGTGCTTCCGAGGACGTAAAGGTCTTCAGAATGCACAATGATAGCGGACGTTCCATGAACAATGGTGGTAACGCTTTGTACGCTCTTGCGAAGCTTACCGATTTCGTCAACGGTTCCGCAACCAACCATCAGAGCAATACGGTAAAGAGCGGCATCAAAGCGATTGACGCGCATAAGCTTTTCGTAAGCTATGTTTGTTATTCTATGGAGACCATAGCCAGCTCATGGTCCACCAATTATCCTTTACGTACTGTTTTGATGGGCTCGGACAACTTCGCTCAGTACATCTACCCCTGCAACAACAGCTCTCGCGCGGGATTCATCTACGGAGCATCGAATGTTGCTGATTATTCTTACACTCTCGGCGCTAACGACTACCAGAAGAGAACCTTTAAGGCAACCGTTAACGGCAAGGCTGCAACTCTGTACCTTGGCGATAACGATCTGGCTGGCTTTGAGAACGGCTTCCTTTACGCTACCGTAGACGGCACTCTTACCTCCGACAGAATTTGCAACGTTTTGGCTGACGGTAAGGTAATCACCACCATGGGCGCTGAAATGAAAACCCTTAACGGTGCTTCCATCCGTCTCGCAAGCGCGGCTACCAGCGGTCTCCGTTGGGAAACTGCCATCTCCTTGGCGGATTACAATGCTCTGATTGCTGATTCCAACGCGGACGTTACCAATGTTGAGATCGGTACCATCATTATTCACACCGAGGATATGGGCGCAACCCTCACGCTTGATGATGTTACCTCGGGTGCTGCCCGTAAGGTGGTAGCAAAGGGCTTCTTCGACGAGGCTACCGATGCCGCAAATCCCACCTTCTCGGCATCTGTTGTTAACATTCTGGAAAAGAACCTTGCTAAGAGCTTCTCCGCGGTAGGTTACATTACAGTTACCCTTTCCAACGGTGACACAGTAACGCTTTACAGCGACGTGATCGTTACCAGAAGCGTAGCTGAGGTTGCTGACAACCTGATTGCCGCAAACGACGGTGCTGATTATGCGGCTCTGTCCGACGATCACAAGGAAATCGTTGACAAGTTTGCGGTTGCAAACGATGTCGTAGCATAAAAAAAGGGGTGATAATACATGAAGAAAAATTATATTGCACCTGAAATTGAAACTGTTGTTCTGAACACGGTTGACGTAATTACAGCCTCCGATCCTTGGACGGAGGACTGGGAATAATTATTCCGCGAAACTTTATAGGGGCGGTTTTACCGCCCCTATTCCGCCATTTGATGTAAGAGGTAAAAGTGAAAAGTGAAAAGGGAAAGTGAAAAGGGAAGCAAACATAGGATTTCACTTCTCACTTGTGCTTCTTAACCGAATCGTATCAAAGAACAAAAAACAAAATGGAAGAAAACGAATCTTTGATGCAAAGCATCAATTCTTATTTCATGTTACTTTGGCACGTGGATTTTTTCATACGTCAGCGCACAAACATCCCCTCTCCCCCCAATTCTGTAGGGCATGGCGTCCTCGAAATCCCGAGAATATTTTATGTTATTGTCGCCCTCGGGCTTCAATATAAATTTACGGAAGAATTTAAACCAATTCAATCCAAATCAAAGAAAGGAATCTTCGGATTTTAGCTTTTTGTTATTAAAATATAAAATTCGGAGAGAAGGTAACGCAATGAAAAAAAGATTAGTAAAAGCCCTTTCGATTTTGCTGACATTGATCATGCTGTTCCAGTGTATTCCCTTGACACTGTCTATCGGCGCGGTCTCAGCCAGTGTCGCGATTCCCACCTTTACGGCAGGAACCTCTAAGGGTACTGTCGATCTCTACAATGATGTTGTCGGCTTGTATTACTCCGGTGTTACACTGAGTGAATTCAATGCCTATATTACTACATTGACAAATGCCGGCTTTACAAAGCAACAGTCCAATACCATCGGCAATAACAGCTATGCCACAATGGTCAGCTCCGCGGGAATGGTACATGTGGCGTACCGCGCTTTTGACGGCTGGATGTATATTATTACCGATCCGCTGACATCGACCTCTGTCAAGACCGCGGATTCCTCCTGGACGAAAATTACCGACACGACCTTGGCGATCTTCTCACTGAATCATTCTCACCGTGAGCTGACCGATGCCAACGGTATGTGCTTTATTATCACTTTGGAGGATGGCAGCTATATCATCCTTGACGGCGGTTATGAGGAGGACGCTGAGCGCCTGTATAACTTCTTGTATGATAATAACAAGCGCTCCGACGGTAAGATCGTGATCGCCGCTTGGTTTATCAGCCATCCCGACGGAGACCATTACGGCGCGTTTTCTGAATTCTCCCTTACCCACGCGAAGGATGTGGTTCTGCAGTCGGTTGTGGCAAACCCCGTTACCGCAAGCGCCATAAGCGCGTCAAGCGAGAACTGGTTTATCACGTCCTTGTCCACTTGCATGGCGCGGTTTGGCGGAAATGTCAAGCTGTATCTCCCTCACACGGGACAGAAGCTTGGCTTTTGCGGTGTTGATTTTGAGGTGATCTACACCCACGAGGACATGTATTTTTACAACACCGCCGCTTTAAAGAGCGGCAGCGGTTCCCATAATAATAATTCCTCTACCGTGGTTCGTATGTCCTTTGGCGGACAGACCTTCCTGTTTACGGGAGACACCATGGTTGCCGCAAACAACATGATAACCTCCATGCACGGCGGCGCGCTGAAGAGTGACTTCCTCCAAATTCCTCACCACGGAAACAGCGGACTTACGCAGGGCTTGGTTGATCAAGCCAAGCCTACCTATCTGATTTGGACCACCTCTCAGGCATCAATGGAGCTTCGTACCAACGGCGTTTGGTATCCATGGGTTGCTTCTTCTGACGTATCGGTGAACCAATACGCCGCTAATTATGTGGGAGGTCTTTCCAACTGCTTCGCACTGGATGGGGACGTTGAAATTATGACCTTGCCCTATGTTCCCGGTCAGTCCAAGATAGAGTATTATGTGCCCGACGACACCGTGCGGCAGCAAAATACGGTTTCCTCCTTCTCTGAGAATTTCTCTGATTACAGCGCGGGAACCTATACGGCAGAGCAGTTTTCGGAGCTTTTGGGTTGGGATGTGAGCGGTACCGCTGTCGGCTCTGTCTTCACGATTACCAATGACGGAAAATTGAAGATTTCCGTTCCTTATTATTCCAATGAGGCGACCTCCACCGTTAACGGCGATCTTTTGCTGGATCTTGCCACCGTTTCTGCCTTCGCAAAGGGAAGAACGGTTCTCGAATTTGATATGACCTATAACGAGACCTATACCGCCAAGGTCAATGGCTCAAGATTCCGTGTGGGACTGAACGGCAACAATTATTATGAGTTCCGTTCCATGGTTCAGGGCTTCTATAAGAATAATGCCTGCGTGAACGGAAGCACTGTTGAGCTTGTTCAGCAGACCAGACCTGAAAATGTTCTCTACAACAAATACACAACAAACTATAACAAGGCCTATGCGGACAGTGCGGATAGCAGAACGATTTTCGGCTCTACCGATCACTATAAGGTGGTGATCGATCCCCACAACGGCATTGATATTTATGTAAACGGCTCGGTTATTTCTTCCTCCGATCGTGAAAACGGATGGGTAAGCACGTATTCTCAGCTTGCCAAGGGCGGAAGATTGATGCTTTGCACCAACGCGGGTGTAGAGGTCGTTTACGACAATATTCAGGTATACGCCGAGGAAAAGGATCCCGAGCTTTTGATCACAGAGATCGCTCCCGCCGGTACTTTAGTCAACAGCGGGTTTGAATTTATCGAGGTTTACAACAATTCCGATACGGCATTGAATATTTATGATTACTGTATCGTTCGGGATAGTGACCTTACAAATTACAGCTCCAACGCGGTGATTGCTGCCGACAATGTGGCAAAGATCATTCCCGGCTCCACGACCTATCAGCCCAGCGGTAACAGCTCTTATCCCGTTACCCATACCAATCCCTCCTATGAGGAAGGCTGGCTCCAGCCCGGAGAGGTTGCTCTGCTTTGGATCGCGACCAATACCGCGTTTGCGTCGGAAACCGCGGGAAACGGCAATACTCTTGCGGATTTCAGAAGCGGGCTGGGTCTTACCAACGACCAAAAGGCGTTTGTTTGCTACAATAATTATAACTTCTCCATGAATAACAGCGGAAACTATTATTACGGTATCGGTTACGCGGACTATGACTATACCTCTACCAAGCAGCACACAGACCACTGTGTGGGCAATCTGGTTTCTTATGTATACCATAATACCTCTGAGGTGACCTTGTACGGTGGCGAGAAGGCTCCTATCTGTACCTTCTCGGGCTACGGTTCGATCCGCTATTACTACCCCAATAACAACTCGACCCGTCACGGCGTGAAGCTGGCTGCGGAAAGCAATGTTCATACGGCGGGAACGATTGAAGCCGCGCAGAAAAAGCTGTATTCTGTTGTGATCAACGGCGCGGAGCAGCTGGTGGCGCCCAATACCGTGATCGATCTGAGAGAATACATGACCGACGATACGGCAGACTTCAGTGCGGAGATCGGTATCGGAAACACGGTAAAGACCGTTACGGATCCCAGCCTGACCGTTACCTCTGACATGGAAATCACCATCTATGAGGATGGGGAAAAGATCGTAAAATACTTCTATTACGAGAACTTTAACGGTTACGCGGCGGGCAGCTATGACATCAATGCCCTGAACAGACTTTTGGGCTGGCGGAATATTCACGCGGACGCGTACTACACCTCTTATCCTAACAATACACTTACCTCTACGGTATATTCGGATATCGCGAAGATCACCGCGGACGGTAAGCTGAACCTGTACAACCGCTATAATAACGAATATCGGACCGGCGAGTACATTCCCAACTCTGAGCTGATCGCTACCATCGGGTTCTTTGAGGGACTGGATCAGGGCGTGACGGTTCTGGAATATGACTTCCTGTACACCGATAAGGGGGATTCCGCGGGAACCTCCCATGCTTCCTTCTTGATTGGAAAGAGCGCGGACGGCACAGGTAATTGCTTGCAGCCCACCTTTACGGCACAGGGCTTCCATCAGATGCTGACGAGCAAAACCTTACATGTGGGTGAGCTGTATCCGCAGGTACGTCCCGAGTGGATTCCTTACAGCAAAAAGACGACGGGCTATGATTACCCCTACGGCGGCGTTTCGGGTCACTACAACATCTTTGGCGGAACAAACCATGTGAAGATCGTGATCGATCCCGTTAACGGTATGGAAGTATACATCAATGATATAATGATCTCCACTCCTTTGGACGGTGAGGCATGGAGAAACGGCAATTACGCCGATACGATCGGTGAGCTGTTTGCTCTGCATTTAACCAACGGAATCGATGTTACATTGGATAATATTAAGCTGTATCAGTATGAGGACAGAAAAGCTCCCGAGCTGTTGATCACGGAGCTGGGAACCTCTACAGGCGCGGCGGAATTTATCGAGCTTTACAACAACAGCGAGCGGGCATTGAATATCTTTGATTACTGTATCGTAAGAAATACCGATCTTACCAAGATTGGAGCGAATTGGCAAGACGCTACAAAGATCACAAAAGACAATATCGCTACCATTCTTCCCGGTGTACATACCTATACCGCGGAGCATGGCGGTCAGAGCGTTGAGCTGATCAACCCCACCGACGGAACGATCAATCCCGGAGAAACCGTCGTTCTTTGGATCGCTACCAATACCACCTTTGACGTGGATCAGCCCGGTACTCCCACAGGTCTTGCGTCGATTGACGCGTTTAGAGAGTATCACGGATTGGATTCCTCTGTCAAGGTATTCGCGTGCTACAATAACAATAACTTTTCTCTGTGGAATGGCGGTGATTTGGCTTATGCGGTAGGCTACGCGTCCGAGAATTATCTTGGAAGAAATTCCTCCTGCTTGGAAGAGATGGTCTGCTACGTATATGCCAATACATCAACAGAAACGATTTACGGAACAAATATCGGAACAACCGCGTATGCTCAAGTAGGCGCTACGGTAGAATACTACTATCCCATGGATAATTCGGTACGCCACGGCTTGCTGCTGGAGGCAAACGCTGATACCAATTCCATCGGTTATATTCTTGAGGAACAGGCGCAGATGCTTAGCGTGACGATTAACGGACAGACCGTTGGCGTTCGCTTTGGCACTGAATTGGATCTGAGCGCTTATGAAACGGGATACCTTTACGCTACGGTTAACGGAGCGGTTACCACCGCGAAAACAGTTGAGATCACAAAATCCAATATGGTGATCAATACCGTCGGACTTTCGGTTGATACCTTGACGGGTGCGTCCATTCGTATCGGCGAGGATGAAGCAAGTAGCGGACTTCGTTGGGAAACCGCTGTTAATAAGGCAGACTGGGATGCGATTTCCTCGGATGAAAATGTAACTATTCAGGAGATGGGTACCTTGATCATCCATCAGGACGATCTCGGCAATCAGGCATTTACGCTTGATCTGGTAGGTATCGGCTCCGATGATGCCCGCAAGATTGTGGCGCATGATTGGCTGTATACAACAAACAACGAGTATGTTTTCGCGGGATCGGTGTCCAACATTCTTCAAAAGAATTATACGCTGAAATTCGCGGCAGTGGGATTTGTTACTGTTGAGATTAACGGTGAGACGATTACTCTGTACGGCGGCTATAATTCGGCTGAGCATGACCGTACCGTTGCGGATGTGGCAGCAGCCTTTATGGCAGATACTGTGAACTTCAACAAGCTGACAGATACGCAGAAGGATGTGATCCGCGCTTACGTTATGGCGACCAGCACTCCGGAAGACGGATTCGTATTCGACTGGTAATAGGGAACATGCTTAATAAAATTTAATAAACAAGTATCGTTAGAATGCTTGTTTGGCTCAAACGGAGGCGGTTCGCAATTTTGCGAACCGCTTCTTTGTTGGAGGAATTTTTTATGGTATTGCCTCCTCCGTCGGCAAAGATCCTTCGCTACGCGCCATACTCCGCTTCGCTGCGTGTTGACACGTACGAAAGCTTGTGCGAGAATTAAAATTTATCTGTCGCACATTCCTCCTTTCGTGTCATTCTGAGCCGAAGGTGAAGAATCCTTGCCGAGCTTGCGAGGCAAATTGATGCGAAGCATCAATTCTTATTGTAAGACACGACAACATATCACCAACCGCCGTATTTTACAGCACACTTCCGAACAAGCTACC
>JAZSPS010000049.1:0-17150 GCA_045537595.1 Eubacteriales bacterium | reverse complement strand
CAGGTCAATGTCCTCGGCATGATGCTCGGGAAGCAGGGCGTTACCCTTACCCAGTCTGTCCTGGTGGCGGGATACGCCGCGAAGGGGATATTCCTCCCCGTTGAGAATAAATCCGTTGTCGGGATCAATACGGAAGCTGCGGCATCCGAAGCGGTTGCACACGTTGTCCAGCACCTCTCCGTTCTCCACGATCTCCACCTCACAGCAGTAGAGGTAGGGATCACGGCGTCCGTGCCATAGGTGTACGTCACGGATCTCAAAGGTCGCCTTATTTTCGGTAGACTCGATCTTCTGCAGCTCGTTTTCGTCCTTGTCGTAAATGGCATAGACCAGCTTCTGTCCCTCGGAAAGAGCGGTGGTAAAGACCTCTACCTCCACCTTGGCATCCTTGCCCTCGACGGTGGGAGTGATCTTGAGACCATTGCCGCCGTAGTAATCCAGGTCGAAATGAGCGCGATTGACCGCGATCAGGTTCACGTCACGGTACAGACCGCCGTAGAAGGTAAAGTCTGCCATCTGGGGATACACCGTGTCACTGGGGGAGTTATCCACCACCACGGCAATCTCGGTCTCGTCGGTCAGCTTGTCGGTCAGATTGACTCTCCAGGTGGAGTAGCCGCCGTCATGATGCGCCAGGGCTTCCCCGTTCACGTATACGTCAGCAGAGGAGTTGGCACCGCGAAGCTCCAGATAATAGCAATCTGCGGAGGGAAGATCTGCCTTCTTAAGGGTCTTCACATACAGGCACGCGCCGCGGAAGTAGTCGTTTCCGCCGTCCTGTCCGTCGGTGGCGTTCCAGGTGTGAGGCAGGTTGACGCTCTCACCCTCGCGGACGGTCACATCTGCCGTGTCCTTGGCAAAAAGCCAGTTTTCGTTCAAATTCAAAATATTTCTCACGTTTCGTTCTCCGTTTCCAAATTAATTTTCAAATCGTTGGCAATATCCTTAAAATCGGTGTCCGAGGGATCCTTCCGTCGGACACCGAAAGCGCATAGCAAATTATGCCTGCTCCTCCGCAGGAGCGGAACTTTCGTTTGCATCACGGCCAAGCTCGGCGTTCATTCTGGCAAGGGTCTTCTTGTCAAGGTTATAGATCAAGCCAAGACCGATGAACTGCATCACTGCCGCTACGGTAAAGAGGATCGCAACCAGGGTACGAAGCTCCACGGCGAAATCCCAGGAAAGCTTGGTCACGTCAATGTATTCTGCACCGGTTTTGGGGTCGATGGCATTGTTGACGTAGCCCATGCTCTGCATGATGATCAGTGCCACGGCAGGACCGATGCCCTGTGCCAGCTTACGGAAGAAGGAGTGAAGGGAGTATACAACGCCTTCCTCTCTCTTGCCGGTCTTCCATTCGTTGTAGTCGATGGCATCCCCCATCATTGCCCAGGATACCGTGGAATAGATGCCCAGACCCAGGCTGTAAACCAACTGACAGATGATGTAGACGAGAAGGTCAAGGTTGGTATTGTCGGGGGTGATGATAAAGAGACCCAGACCGCCGATGATGGAGCAGATCGCTCCGATCATGGAAAGCTCCTTCTTGCCGAATCTTACCACCATCTTCCGCGCCAGAGGCGTGAACAGAAGGATCGGGATCATGGCGAAGAGCTGGACGATACCGGAAATTTCCGTGTTCTTGAAGTAGATCTGGAAGGTAACGGACACAGCGGTGGTAGCACCCTGCATACCGATGAACATACCCATGGCGGCAAGCGTGGCGCCAACGGCGGGACGGTTCTTCACAAAGTTACCCATTGCCTTGAATACGTTGAACTTCGGCTGATCCTCGTTGACTTTGTTTTCGGTTTCCACACGGATCTCGGTGTTCTTGATCATGAATTGGAAGCAGATAAAGCCAAGGACACCCATAACCAGTGCCGCAACAAACACCATGGTTCCGTTGAGGGACTCATCCTCGTTGTAGATCAGAAAGGGCAGAATGACCATGGGGAGCATATTTCCCACCATGGAGCCGATGGATCTCCATGCCGAAAGAGAGGCTCGGTCGGCAGGCTCCTTGGAAATCAGGGACAGAAGAGAGCCGTAGGGGACGTTGGCAATGGTATAGAAGGCATCCCATACCACATAGCCCGCGATAAAGATAATAAACTTCGCCCAAACGGGAGCACCAGGGAACGGAAGGAAGCAGCATGCGCCTCCCACGATCAGACCGATGGAGCCGATGAGTATGTACTGGAGAAATTTATTTCTCTTGTACTTGTGCTTGTCTGCGTCGATCATGGAGCCGATCAGGGGGTCGTTGATGGCATCCCATACCTGAACGATGATCAAAAGAAGAGAATACCACGCGCTCATGCCCATCACCTGGGTCCAAAACAGCGCCATCGTTCCCTTCAGCGCAAAGCTCATGTTACAGCCAAGGTCACCTGCCGCGTACGCGATACTGTCGCGTATGCCAAAGACACGCTTCCCGTTGGCATCAAGCTTGGGTTCTTTTTTCATACCTTTTTCCTCATTTCCGTCATTTTGGGGAGGCACGCGTTTGCCGATCCCCCATATTAATTCTATTATAATTTATATTTCAAAATACCGTGAGTAATTTTTTCATGTGTTTTTGTACTTTTTTTATATTTTTTTAAAAAATTTGTTGTTTTTTTACAAAAAAATGTTATAATAAAATTTAGATATTTAAAAAGTTTACAATAACCGATATCAAGGAGGAAAAAACGGATATGTTTTATCAGCGGGATCTGTCCTTTTTGTGCGATATCCTTCAAAAAAGCTACGTGGATGTCAAGGTCACCGATCGGCGGGAGCTGGTCCGACTGTTGGCAAAGGCTCCCTCAGAGGATCCCTTTTTTATTCGGGATCTGAGCCGCGAGATCGTTTTCTCCTTTGAGGAACGCACCGTGTATCATCTCACCGATTCCCTGTCCCTTTCCTATCGCTTTCTGTTGCTCCCCGAAACCAATCCTTCCGCTCTGCTGATGATCGGCCCCTACCGTGCCTCCTCCCTCTCGCCTCAGCAGCTTTTGGAGCTGGGAGAAAAAAACGGGATCCCTCCAAACAAGCAACGGTATTTTACCGAATATTATGAAACCATTCCTCGGATTCCCGCCGACGGCTCTCTTTGGATCATGCTGGATACCTTTTGCGAGCGGATCTGGAGCTCTCCTTCCTTTTCGGTCAAGAACCTCTCGGGAGCATCCGCTCCCTCCGAGCAGATCCATCAAGGAACGGCTTCCCTCTCACTGCCTGCCGACACCCTGGTCAATATGAAGGCAATCGAGCGGCGTTACGCCTTTGAGAACGAAATGATCCACGCCGTGGAGCAAGGGCGCTCCTATATGGAGGACCGTCTGCTCTCGGCATTTTCCGCAAGTTCCTTTGAAAAACGGCTCTCCGATCCCCTTCGCAACGCCAAGAACTACAGCATCATCATGAATACTCTCTTGCGAAAGGCGGCGGAACGGGGTGGGGTCCATCCCATCTATCTGGATCGGCTCTCCTCGGAGTTTGCCGCCAAGATCGAGGGGCTTCCCTCCTCGGACGCCAATACCGCCCTCATGGGCGAAATGTTCCGCTCCTACTGTCATCTGGTACGGGAGCATGCCACACGGAGCCTTCCTCCCGTGGTGCAGCAAACCGTCCTGCTCATCGATGCCGACCTGTCCGCCGATATCTCTCCCGGAGATCTTGCCAAAAGCCTGGGCATCAGCCCCGGATATCTCTCCGCGGTATTCAAGAAAGCCATGGGGCAAACGGTATCCGAGTACATTCGCCGCCGTCGGATGGAGCATGCGGCGTATCTGTTGGAAACCACCAATCTGCAGATCCAGACCGTGGCACTCCACTGCGGCATCCTGGACGTCCAGTATTTTTCCAAGCTTTTCAAAAAGCAAATGAAGCTCACTCCCACCCAATACCGCCTTACCCGCCAATCCTCGGCAAGGGAATCGTGAAAGAAAAAACAATAAAAATCCCCCTCCCTACAGTCATGACCAACAGCATCGGAAATTTTCAGAATATAAAAAGTCATGACCACCGGTCGTGTCGGTGATTTTTAGGATACAAATAAAAATAAGGGAAATCCCCTTCGTACTCCTTTTGTTATTTTTTCGGAAGGTGTTGCCCCTGCGTGTCATCTTGAGCGTAGGTCGCTCAAGATTCCACCTTCGCTTTGCTCGGTGCTGCTTCGCAGTTCGACTCCGCTCCGCTTCGCTCAGAATGACACGGGCGGACGCAGTCGAAACCCGAAGGGCGAACGGCAATGCCGTTCGGATCTCGCAGGAATGTCAAAACCTGCTTTATGGAAGGCACCCCTTCGTACTCCTTTTGTTATTTTTTCGGAAGGTGTTGCCCCTGCGTGTCATCTTGAGCGTAGGTCGCCCAAGATTCCACCTTCGCTTTGCTCGGTGCTGCTTCGCAGTTCGTCTCCGCTCCGCTTCGCTCAGAATGACACGGGCGGACGCAGTCGAAACCCGAAGGGGGAACGGCAATGCCCTTCGGGTGTCGCAGGAAAGTCAAAACCTGCTTTATGGAAGGCACCCCTTGGTGTCCTTTTGTTTTGTCTATGGGCGATAAAAAAGATATTTTGCTTGTTTGACTATGACGTTGAACTCACGTGAGTTCGATACTCATGTGCTCGCTGCTTTTTACAATATTTTTGGAATTTTGCTTTTTTCATTATACAAGAGCTTTTGGATAAAATTTTTACAGTCCGGAGGAATTGCCTCATTGTGAGATACGACAAAAGCACTTATTTGGGCTGATCTCCTGAGAGAGTACGGTATGTCTTTTGTTTTATCATACAATGTCAAAAAGGTTGCTCCAAAGCTGTCACCGGCTCCAACGGTTGATACGACGGAAACTGTTTCTGAGGGACAATAATGCGTTTTGCCGCTTAGGCGATCATAACAAAAAGCTCCTTTTGCGCCGCAGGTGATCAACAACAGCTTGATTTGAGGATATTTTTCAGTGATAGCAGCGATGGCATCTTGAAAATCAAGAGTAGTATCAAACAATATTTGCAATATTCGGGGCAATTCCTCGTCACTGATCTTTACGATGGTGGCATTGGAAAGACAGAAAACAATACTTTCCTTGGAGTAGAAGGGAGAACGAAGGTTCAAATCGGTATATATTTCCAAGAATATGTTGTTCGCTAATACTGCTTTTATTATTTCTCTGTTATGCTCCTCACGTAATGCAAGAGTTCCAAAAGCAATGGTGTCAAAAGCCATGGGCAATTTGTTCGGCAAAAGAATACGGTCATATGCTACGTCTTGAAGAATGTTATAGGATGGCACACCGTTTGGATCAAGAGACACTCGGCATTGACCGGTTGCTTTTCCGTCCGCAATAGAAATATATTCGGTTTTTACGCCAAGCTCTTTTATTTGTTTCATGGCACTTTCGCCCAATTCATCGGCACCTACCGATGAGGCTAACCACACAGAGACGCCAAGCATGGCAGCGTAAGCCGCGAAATTCAAAGGAGCTCCCCCCAAGGTCTGCTTTTCCTGAGTGTATACGTCCCAAATTATTTCTCCAAATGAAAGAAGTCTCATTTCAATTCTCCCAAATTAATTTTAGTAAATGGCTCTCTAAGCTTTTTATCAAGCAATCCGCAGTCGATGCAATATCCATATATCGTAGCCACGTTTATGCGCAATCAAATCCACAACAATTTTTCCGTCGCCGAGCTGTTTAGCAGCATATTCGTTTCCCTGAGAACCACGATTATTTTCTACGTCTACCATATATTCTGACAATTCAGTATCACATAATGCTTTTTCTATGTAAGTAGCAAATTTCGAACAAATACACCGTTCACTTAAATCCTTTTCAATAAGATACTTTTCATTTTGATTAAAGCTGTTAATTGCGGTATTTACGACATTTACAATTTGCTGTTGCAGTTGTGTCATTTGTACGTCCTCCTATATGAAACAAGTCCACAACATTGCTGTTGTGGACTTGGATGGCGGAGAAGGAGAGATTTGAACTCTCGCGCCGGTTTATGCCGGCCTACACCCTTAGCAGGGGCGCCTCTTCGGCCAACTTGAGTACTTCTCCGTATGTTCTCGCACTCGCAAATTCGCCGTTTCCCCGAACTTGCTTAACTATTATACCCCATTTTCTTGATCTTGTCAATATATTTTTAAATCTTTTTTCCTTTTTCTTTCCTTATTTCTTCCCTTTTTTCCCATTCGGCATGCCCTTTCAGCTTTTTTTAGCTTTCTTCGTCTTTTTTCTTCCCTTTTTGCCGAAACACCAACATTTTACTGATATAATAATTACTGATCACTACAATCACAGAGGATACGACCTTTGCCCACACCCTTGCGGATAGCTCTATATTTGCCCCCAAAACCGAAAACTCGGGAGCTCTATATCGCAATCCCTCCAGCAGGGCAATGACTCCTAAATTTATAAATACCTCCAAAAAATATGTGACCACTCTGGAGCCGGCAAATACTGACAGCTGCTTCATCGTTGCCCGTCCGCCGTGCTCCGCCTCGATAAAGACCCACTTCTTATTTGTTAAAAAGGCGATCAGCACCCCTACGACCCATTGTACCGTACTGCCCAGCACATCAACAAACGCCGTTGGGTCTCCCTGCTCGTCCTGCCACAGCATTGTTCCCAGTTTGAGCGTTACATAACATGCCACCAAGGAACAAATCGATGTAAAGGTACCAAACAGGAGATATAAAATTAACTGCCTTTTTCTTTGAAGCTTTTCTTTGATCTTCTCGCGCATTTTTTATCTCCTTCTTGGTTAGTTTGGACTAATCTCTTATAGTTTTCCCAAATGTCATTTCGTTATTTCTTTTTTATTTTCTCCGCGTACTGTTTGGCGGCTTCCTCCATTTTATTTTCTCCCCAATGATAGTACTGTTTATTTTTCAGGTCATCGGGCAGATATTGCTGCTTGACATAGTGATCGGGGTAATCATGAGGATATTGATATCCCTTAAACAGCGGGCTTTGCAGATGGATCGGAACATTCCGTCCCCTTCCCTGTTCTATATCCGACATTGCCTCATTGACCGCCATATACGCCGAATTGGATTTTGGAGAGGTTGCCAAAAGGATCGCCGCGTGAGCCAAGGGAATTCTTGCCTCGGGCAATCCCAGCTCCTTCGCGGACTCACAGCATGCCCGTGTTACCACCGCCGCCATAGGGTAAGCTAACCCAATATCCTCACTGGCGATGACCTGTAAGCGGCGACAAACCGAGATCAGGTCTCCGAGGGACAGGAGCTTTCCGAGATAAAAAGCGGCAGCGTCGGGATCGGAGCCCCGAATGGATTTTTGCAGACAGGACAAAAGATCGTAATGGGTATCGTCGTCATAATTTCCCACCCGCACATTAAATCCGTCCACAGTCTCCCGTGTAATCTCCTCCTCGGCGGCAAAATATGAATTTTCCAAAAGGACGATGGCGTGGCGCACATCCCCTGAGGTAGAGCGCGCGATATAATCCAGCACACGCTCCTCCGCCCTTTTGTCCGCTCCCTCCGATTGGTTCAAGTATTCCATGGCTCGGCGAAGCGCCGCGACGCAATCCGACGGCGGCACGGGCTTAAACTCAAAGAGGGAGGAACGGGAAATGATCGCGTTATAGATATAGAAATGGGGATTCTCGGTGGTAGAGGTGATCAGCGTTACCCGTCCGTCCTCAATATATTCCAAAAGTGCTTGCTGCTGCTTTTTGTTAAAATACTGGATCTCATCGATATAGAGCAGAATCCCGCCGGTACAGAACACGTTATTGGTACCCGAAAGGATGTCCTTGACATCCGAAAGACTTGCCGTAGTTGCGTTAAGCCGATGAAAAACCATTCCCGATTCCCGCGCGATGATCTCGGCGGCGGTGGTTTTTCCTGTTCCGGGAGGACCGTAAAAGATCATATTGGTTACCCGCCCCGAGGCAAGCATTTTGCGTATAACGCCGTTTTCTCCGAAGAGATGAGGCTGCCCTACGATCTCATCAAAGCTTTTGGGGCGCAGAGCCTCAGCGGTTCTGATTGTTGTCATGTAACTGCTCCTTAGGTGACCACGTTATTATTTCCGGCAGATGCCAGAAGATCGTTTAACAGATCCAGTATATTCGGCAATACGGCGAGGATCAAAAGCATGATGATCCCCATTATAATGACCGTTGCCACAGCGGCGGGCCAAGTAGAGCCCTTTCCCTCGAATTTTACATCGGCAGTGTATTTCAGTGCCTCAGGTATGTAAAAATGGTGTTCATTGGCATCGATCCGAAAGATCTGAGGCTTGAATTTAGGCAAGGAGGGATCCTCCTTCCGTTTTGCCTCGTGCTCCTCCTCCAATTTCCGCTGCTCCTCGTAAAACCGCTCTTCCTCCCTGCATCGAACCACACGGCGGAGAGAAGGGTCGTTTTTGACCGCTCGGCGGATCCAAAGCTTGTCCGCGTATCTCAATTCCGCCAGAGTTTTGGCATCCTCGGGAGACAGGCAATTTTCCTTCAGAAGGCGGCGGACAAATCTGCCCAAGACCTGTTTATTGAACACAGCGCCGATGCAGGCGAGAGTAATTCCCACGCACAGCCCGACGATCACGCCAACAACGGATATGCTTCCGCCGGAGCCCTTCCAAAGGTTCTCATATTGGCTTTCATCAATAGTAAAGAGATCGCGCAGAGCGGTCCATAGGTCTGCCAACGCTAAATTTTGGATTTTAGCGGCAAAAAAAGCCATCAGCATTCCGATTTTCATTTTATCCTCCTATGCGCCTATATTCCGACCGTTCGTCGGTCGGTTGGAGTTTGCGAAAACTAACCACCGCAAGGCTCGATTATTTTTTAATAATATCCACACCGATATACTTGCGAAGGACCTCGGGAACGACCACGGATCCGTCCGCTTGCTGATTCTGCTCAACGAGAGCGGGCAGAATACGGCTGGTTGCCAAGCCCGACCCGTTCAGGGTATGGACGAACTCGGTTTTACCGCCTTCTCTTCTCACGCGCATCATGCCGCGGCGTGCCTGATAATCTCTGGCGTTGGATACCGAGGAAACCTCCTTATATCCGTTCATGGAGGGGATATTGATCTCAATATCGTAGGTTCTTGCCATAGACGCGGAGCAGTCCTCAGCCGCCAGCTTTACGGTACGGAAATGGAAGCCCAAGCCCTTTACAAGATTTTCAGCGTTGGCTACCAGCTCATCAAACGCCTCGTCACTCTTTTCGGGGAGGGTGTACTGTACCATTTCCACCTTATTAAACTGATGGCCTCTTACCATGCCGCGCTCATCCGCGCGGTAGCTGCCCGCCTCACGGCGGAAGCAGGGAGTATAGCTGATATACTTACGGGGCAGATCCGCCTCGGTCAGGATCTCATCGCGGTGCAAGGAAACAAGGGCAGTCTCCGCCGTGGGAAGCATAAAGCGGCGGCGCTCATCCTCAGCGGTCTCCAGCCAGTATACATCGTCAGCGAATTTGGGGAACTGACCCGCGGTCAGACCGCACTCGTATCCCAGCATGTGGGGCACCAGCACCAGCTCATAGCCGTTGCCAAGGTGAGTATCCACAAAATAATTCAGCAGAGCCCACTCCAAACGGGCACCCATGCCGCGGTAGATCCAGAAGCCGGCGCCCGACAGCTTGGTTCCTCTTTTGTAATCGATCAGACCAAGATCGGTGCAAAGATCCACATGGTTCTTGGGCTCAAAGTCAAACCGCTTGGGCTCACCGAAAAAGCGGAGGGGCTGATTGTTTTCCTTTCCGCCGGGGAGAAGGTCCTCGTCGGGAAGGTTAGGCAAGCCTAACATAACAGAGGTGAACTGTGTTTCCACCGTCTTCAGCCGCTCGTCGATCTGCTTGGTTTTCGCGGAAAGCTCCTTCATCTGCGCGAAGATCGCGGAAACATCCTTCCCTTCCTTTTTGTATGTGGGAATCAGCTTATTCATTTTATTTTGCTCCGCCTTAATGGACTCGGTTTCAGCGATCAGATTTCTTCTTTCGGTATCCAATGCCAAGATCTGCGCGATCTCTTCCTTGGCGTCCTTTCCCTTTTTCTCCAGTCTCGCGATAACCTCATCGGGATTTTCCTTAATGTATTTAATGTCTAACATATTGCGTTCCTCTTTTTCTTCAAATTCTTTAAATTCTTCAAATTTTTTCTTTAATTTTGTTTAATAGCTTATTTTACTTATGTTTTCTAATGAAAATCAGCGCGCGGTCTCATCAAAAATGGTCTCGCCGCAAAGAGCGCGAAGCAATGCCTCCAGATCCTCATCGTTATCGTAGGTCAGCTCAACCACCTTTTTGCGGGAGGATCGGGAAATGCGAACCTTTCTTCCCAAGGTGGACATGGCTCTGCGCTCAAGCTCCTTCATCTGGACCTTGATCTGGGGATGAACATGCTCCTCCTCTTCCCGAACGGGAGCGTTCATCCGCTTCACCAGCGCCTCTACCTCACGGACCGAAAGAGACTTCATCACAATGCGGTTAGCTATATCTAACATGTCTTCCTCCGACGCCAAAGCAAGCAACGCGCGAGCGTGTCCGGTTGTAATATCCCCTGCCCTCAGCATTTCCAATACCTCGTCGGGAAGATCAAGAAGGCGGAGCATATTCGTAACCGTAGATCGGCTTCTTCCTACCTGCTTGGCAACCTGATCCTGTGTCAAGCCAAAGCGATCGATCAAAGCGCCGTAGCCCATTGCCTCCTCCACGGGATTCAGATCCTCTCGCTGAATATTTTCGATCAACGCCACCTGAGCCGCCTTTAACTCATCCCCGTCAAAAACTACCGCGGGAATCTCGCTCAAGCCCGCCATTTTAGCTGCCCGCCATCGGCGCTCACCCGCAATGATCTCATAAGTTCCTTCCATATCCGCGTTCTCACGGACAATAATGGGCTGCAGTACTCCGTATGTAGCGATAGAGTCCGCTAAGAGCTCTAAGCTCTCACGGTCAAATGTTTTACGAGGTTGGTCGCGTCTCGGCTCAATATCTGAAATTCTCAGATTTTCGCCCGCTCCCGATTTCGCGTCGAGAACGTTATCCCCCATGATGTCATAAAAGGTTCTGCCCAATCCTCTTCCCTCGGATTTTTTAGCCATTTTCTTTCCAACTTTCTTTTTTATTCTTTGATTTGTGTTGATTTTGTTTTATCATTAAATTTCACCAAACTTCTGTTTATCGGCGGTTTTTTCTATTTATTTCCATTTATCTGTTGAAATTTCTGAAATTTGCCTTCAAGCTTCTATTTCTCGGTTTTTCCTCGTATAAGCTTTTTGGTGTTGTATCATAAAGCTCCGTCGGGCGAACCTGCGGTGTCGGTTTCGCTGCCGTCGGCGGCACAGGAGATTTGGCGGTACCAAGGGTGGCTTCGGCAGGCACGGACTCCGCCTCATTTCCCTCCGCCTTTTTTATAACCGAAGGCTTTCCGCTCCGTATATCGGGCATATTGTCCTCCAACAGATCTCCAAGCCCTCTTCCCAAGCCTGACTGCTTTTTTGACATGATAATTTCTCCTTCTCATTTGATCCTTTTTGACCCTTTTTGATCCTTTTGATCCTTTTTGATCCTTCGATCCGCAAAAGCCGCGGCGTTCTTCCCTGTTCCTGCATTTTCTTGCGGCTTTGGCTTTTTTACATTTTATGTTTTCTTAAATTTCTCCGATTTATGGACGTCTTCGCGAAAAGGATCCTATTCCGCAATCATATTCTTGTGATCAATTCCTTGGCGACCTCTATGTACTCCTTGGCGCCCTTGGAGTTTTTGTCATGGTAATAAGCAGGCTTTCCAAAGCCGGGAGCCTCGGTCAGCTTAACGTTTCTGGAAATTTTTGTTTCAAAAAGCTTGTCCTCATAGTGCTTTTTAAGCTCGGAAATGACCTGCATGGACAAAAGAAGCCGTCCGTTGTACATGGTAATGAGAATTCCGCTTACGGTCAGATCGGGATTGTACAGGCGTTTGATCCGATTAATGGTGATCATCAACTGAGAAAGTCCCTCCAAAGCGTAAAATTCGCACTGCATGGGAACGATCACGCCGTCACTTGCCGCAAAAGCGTTAATGGTCAACATTCCCAAGGAAGGAGGACAGTCGATAAGAATATAGTCATATTCCTCCTTAATTTCCGACAAAGCGGTCTTCATACGGAATTCGCTTTCCTCAAAGTCAAAAAGATCAAATTCCGCGCCTGCCAGCGAGGTGTTTGTGGGAATCACCGATAAATTTTCATAAGGCGTTTCCACAATGGTTTCCTTGGCGTTTTTTTCACCGGTCAAAAGCTCTCTGGTGGACGCTTTCAGACCTTTTTTTGACACTCCAACGCCACTGGTGGTATTGCCCTGAGGGTCCAGATCGATGATCAGAACCTTATGTCCCAGCATACCAAGCGAAGCAGCAATGTTGACACACGAGGTCGTTTTTCCAACACCGCCCTTTTGGTTTGCGAATGATATAATTTTACCCATAAAAGGTTGATTTCCTTTCTTTTATTATTTTTTTGCGTATTTTAATATCGATTTTAGCTTTTCCAATTGTATATTTAAGGATATTATAGCATAAAACTCCCCTTATTTCAAGAGCTTTTATATATTTTTTCTTTGTATTCAAAGGTTTATTCGCTTTTTGCGGTTAAAATAACATTGTCTCATCAAGAAGCAGCCAAGCAAATGATCTTGGCTGCTTCTTAATCCTATTTGAATTATGTTTCACGTGAAACATATCTTCAGCTTCATGCCTCTTGTTTTGAGATTGTTTCACGTGAAACCTTATTACATACACGGAGATTTCCCCAAAAAAGCACCAAAATCCGCATTAAATAAATAACATATGTTATTTATTAAATCGGATGGTTACCTCTATGGTTCTCAAGCCGTTTGTTACACTCATAGAGGCTCCTCTCCCGTCTTTATTCCATCCCTCCACCTTCCGCCGCAAAAACTGAACCATGTCCATCATATCCTTTTCGTTTTTAAACGCTTCAAGATCGGCGGAAATATGATTTTTTGGCGTCTCATGAGAGGATCGAGAGGCTTGCTTCTTTTCATTAACCAAAATATCTTCTATGTATCGCTCGCTTTCCTGCACGTTTAACCGATTATCCGCGATATGCTGAATCACTTCCAGTCTCTTGGGCGTCGTTTCTATGCGCAGAGCGGCTCTGGCGTGGCGCTCCGTGAGGGCGGTTTCCAAAATTAATTTTTGCTCCTCATAAGAAAGCCTCAGCAATCGAAGCTTATTTGCCACCGCGGATTGACTCAAGGACATCTTTCTGGCGACCTCTTCTTGGGTCATATGGTGGTTTTCGATCAATTTTTTAAAGCCGTACGCCTGCTCAAACATATTCAGATCTTCTCGCAAAAGGTTTTCAATAATCGCCAGCTCGGCGGAAATTTGGTCGTCTACGTCCATAATGATACAAGGAACCGTCAAATATCCCAACATTTTTGCCGCTCGAAGCCTTCGCTCGCCGGCAATCAGCTCGTATCCGTATATATCCTCGGGATCAGACAAGCGAACGGTCAGCGGTTGAAGAATTCCGTACCGACGAATGGAATCCGCCAATCGTATAATGGAATTTTGATCAAATTCCGCGCGCGGCTGCGCTCGATTGGCTCGAATATCGTCCGTTTTGATCTGAACTACCCGAACTCCCAACTCTTCATTTGGCTGTCTTTGCTTTTTAAAATACTTTAATTCTGTCATTTTTACATCCTTTCTTTAAGATCTTTAAGGGTTTGTGAGAGAACACGGGATGTTTCACGTGAAACATTCCGTGTTAATTATATCATTCAGGAAATAAAAAAGCGCACGAAAGCTGTCTGTCCGAAAATTGAAGTTTTAGGGAGGGAAATAAAAACGCCGACTTGAAATGACGAAACAAGTCGGCGTTTTGCGTTTTTCGTAGCAAGTTATAGAGGTTTTTTGGATATTTTGGAAAAATGTCTTGGATAAATTTTAGGCGTGGGCGCGATTTTTTTGATAAAAATCAGCGAACGTTGTTCGAAATTGACGCCATCGGCAGTTAAATCACGGGAAATGATGGTGGGATCGTCGCCGCCGCATAGCGCAGCGCAGCGCTTGGCAGCCATCGCTTCCTCTTTTCCTTGCTGGGATTTCATGGCGATCATGGTTCCGTTTATTTTCACAAAGGGAATACACAGCTCGCAAAGAACAGGCATACCGGCCACCGCGCGCGCGGTAACAATATCAAATTTTTCACGGTATTCCGCCTTTTGCGCGTATTCTTCCGCCCGTCCGGCGACTGCGACCACGTGATTCAAGCCCAAGAAGCTTGCTGTCTCAGTCACATAGCGAATTCGCTTGGCGGTCCCGTCTAACGCTGTAATTTTAAGATCGGGGCGAAAAATCGCAAGCGGAAGCGTTGGGAAGCCGGCGCCGCATCCTACGTCGATCAGCGTCGCCCCTTGGGGAATGTATCGCGAGATGGTCAGCGAATCGGCATAATGGCGCAGAATAATCAGCTTTTCATCAGTTATGGCGGTTAAATTCATGCTTTTATTTATTTCCAACATGCGATCTGTCAAGGAATACAGCTGTTTTGCTTGATTTTCATCACACTCGATTTGATTGAGATGAAAAATTCGCATACATTCCTCCACAAAGGATGCTTGATCCAGTTCCATTTTATCAATCCTTTCTTGGCTTTTTACAGTTTTTGTCTCGGCAAATCCCACAATGTTTCACGTGAAACATTACCGCAAGCCCAAATAAATCAGCAACACGGAAATATCCGCGGGGTTTACTCCGCTGATTCGGGATGCCTGTCCTACGGTTATCGGTTTGACCTGCGCCAGCTTTTGCGCCGCCTCAATGCGCAGCCCTCGAATGGCGGTGTAGTCCAGGTCCTCGGGCAATCGCTTGGTTTCCAGCTTTTCATGGCGTTGCACCTCGTTGATCTGCCTCTTGATGTAGCCCTCATATTTTACGGCAACCTCCACCGAGGTAACAACGCGAAGGGGAAGGGAAGGGCGATTTTTATCGATCTCCGCCAGCATTTCATAGGTCATATCGGGTCTTCGCAACAGATCCGCCAAGGAAACGCCGCTTCCCACAGGCGACATGCCATGGGCGGTCAAAAAGGGATTGCAATACTCGGGAGAATAGTGGGTCCCGCGCAAACGCGCGATTTCCTTCTCGATTTGCCTTTGTTTTTCAAGAAAAGCCTCATATCTTTCTTGTGAGATCAATCCGACCTCATATCCCTTGGGTGTCAGGCGAGCGTCCGCGTTATCCTGACGGAGCAGCAGCCGATATTCCGATCGGGAGGTCATCATGCGATAAGGCTCATTGGTTCCCTTGGTGACCAGATCGTCAATCAAGGTGCCGATGTAGCTTTCACTTCTCGTCAAAATCAAAGGATCCTTCCCCCGAAGCTTCAGAGACGCGTTCAAGCCGGCAATCAGTCCTTGCGCCGCCGCTTCCTCATAGCCGGAGGTTCCGTTAAACTGTCCCGCGCCGTACAAGCCCTCTATGGATTTGCACTCCAAGGTGGCGTAAAGCTGTGTGGGGTCCATGCAGTCATACTCAATGGCATAAGCATACCGCATAATCTCGGCATTTTCAAAGCCTGTGAGAGAATGAAGCATTTTTCTCTGTACATCCACAGGAAGGGAAGTGGAAAAGCCCTGAATATACATTTCCTCCGTATCGGCACCCACCGGCTCCACAAAGAGCTGATGACGCTCTTTATCCGCGAAACGCACCAGCTTATCCTCAATGGAGGGGCAGTAACGGGGGCCTGTACCGTGGATCTGTCCCGAATACATAGCGGAACGGGTGATATTATCCCGAATGATTTTATGGGTATCGGCATTGGTATAGACGATATGACAGGGAAGCTGTCGAAGACCGTCGAAAAAGGCTTCGTCAGTAAGAGCGGAATAGGGAGTGATGGGATTTTCTCCGTTTTGGCACTCTAAATGCTCAAAGTGAATGGTATGGCGGTTTACACGGGCAGGGGTTCCCGTCTTAAAGCGCATAAGTTTAATGCCCAAACGTTCAAGAGCCTCGGAAAGACCCTTGGCGGCAAGAAAGCCGTCGGGACCGCTTTCATAATTGCAATCTCCAACGAAAATGCGGCTGTCCAAGTAGGTTCCGGTGCAAATTACCGCGCATTTACATTCCCAAACCTCCCCCAAACGGGTGGTAACCGAACACACTCTGCCATTTTCCACTCCGATATCCACGATTTCCGCTTGAATCAAGCGCAAATTGGGAGTATTTTCCAGCACTTGCTTCATCCGCTTATGATATTCCTTTCGGTCGGCTTGAATGCGCTTGGAATGGACCGCGGCACCCTTGCCCAGGTTCAGAGTACGGGATTGGAGCGTCACCAGATCGGCGACACGTCCCATTTCACCGCCCAGAGCATCGATTTCATAGACCAAATGCCCTTTTCCCGTTCCGCCGATGGAGGGATTGCATGGCATATTGGCGACGGATTCCAAGGACATCGTAAAAAGAACGGTGTCAATTCCCGTACGTGCCGCCGCAAGAGCTGCCTCGATTCCGGCGTGTCCCGCGCCAATTATGGCAATATCTGTATATTCTGACATATTTTACCTTTCGTGTGCTAATATTTTAAGAATTTTATGCTGTTAGATTGGTTAGATTGTATTAGAGATTGATATTAGAGATATTTAGATAAGATGCTTCGCATCAATTTGCCTCGCAAGCTCGGCAAGGATTCTTCGCCTTCGGCTCAGAATGACACGAAATGAGGAATGTGCGACAGTTAAGCCTTGATTCTCGCACAAGCCACCGTACGTGTCAACACGCAGCGATGCGGAGTATGAAGCGTAGCAAAGGATCTTTGCCGACGTAGGAGGCAATCCTGTATCAAAGTAACAATGAATACGAATTGATGCTAACGCATCAATTTGCCTCGCATGCTCGGCAAGGATTCTTCGCCTTCGGCACAGAATGACACGAAATGAGGAAAGTGCGACAGATCAGCTTTCATTCTCGCATAAACTACCGTACGTGTCAACACGCAGCGAAGCGGAGTATGGAGCGTAGCGAAGGATCTTTGCCGACGGAGGAGGCAATCCTGTATCAAAGTAACAACGAAAAAGAATTGATGCTTTGCATCAAAGATTCTTCACCTTCGGCTCAGAATGACACGAAATGAGGAGAGTGCGACAGATAAGCTTTCATTCTCGCA
>JAZSPS010000100.1:0-2253 GCA_045537595.1 Eubacteriales bacterium | reverse complement strand
TATTTGATCCGGCATAGAAGCGGCAGGGGTGCCCTTGCGCTTTGAATAAATAAACGAATAAATATTGTCAAAACGTACCTCTTTTAAGACAGAAAGGGTTTCTTCGAAATCGTCTTCGCTCTCGCCGGGAAAGCCAACGATAATATCGGTGGTAATCGATATATCGGGCATTTTGCTGCGCATGTAGCGAGCCAATTCCAAATAGCTTTCCTTTGTATAATGACGGTTCATGATCTTCAAAATACGGTCGCTTCCCGACTGTAAAGGCAAGTGAAATGCCTTGGCGATTTTATCATTCGCCGCCATGACGTCAATGAGTCGCTTGGTGGCATCCTTCGGATGGCTTGTCATAAAATGCAGCCAGTAGTCTCCCTCAATCTGATCCAGCTCTTGAAGCAGATCCGCAAAATCATACTCATATCCGCTGTCTTTTCCGTAGGAATTCACATTCTGTCCCAGCAATGTAATATCCTTATATCCTTGCTCAACCAGAGCTTTGACCTCCGCGATCACATCCTCCCTGCGTCGGCTTCGCTCCCTTCCCCTGACATAGGGCACGATACAATAGGAACAAAAATTATTACAGCCATACATCACAGAGACCCACGCCCGAAAAGAGCTTTCTCTATGGACAGGCAGTCCCTCCGCAACCAAATATTCGGTTTCATCGGAGCGCAACACCCGCTTTCCTCGGTGAAGTTTTTCCCAAAGAAGCTCGGGAAAACGGTGAAGGGATGAGGTTCCGAAAAGAATATCCACATAGGGGTATCGGAATTTGATATCCTGTATACGGTGCTCCTGTACCACCATACATCCGCAAATAACAATAATCAGCTCGGGATTCTTAGCCTTCAGGTGCTTGTACTGTCCCACCAGAGAAAGAGCTCGCTTTTCCGCGTGCTCCCGAATGGCGCAGGTATTGACCATAATCAAAGAAGCCTCATCGGCTTGGTCGGCGATGGCATATCCCATTGCCTCTGCCATTCCCGCCAGCTTTTCGCTGTCGGATTCGTTTTGCTGGCATCCCAAGGTCAAAACAAATGCCTGTCGGCGGCATCCCGTTTCAGCAAAAAATTTTTCATTTTCCGCTCGCAATACCGATATATATTGATTTTGTTTTTCCATTTCCTCTTGGGAAACGGCATTATTTTTTATTGCCATAACAACATCCGGAAAACTTTATATTTACCCCACAGGGTACAGTTAATCCAATTATATAATTATATATTATTTTTTGGTTTTTGTCAAGTTCTATGCTCAGTCGTTAACACTTTTTTAAAAAAAGAAACGCTTACGGCGATCTTTAACAAAGCATGGTATTATATTGAAAGCCACCCGAGAGCTTCATTGCCTTCGGGTGGCTTTTTTTCTGTTAATTTTATTTACTTAAAAAAATCATTTACACCGTCAAAACGACCTTTCCGATATTCTCACCGCGATAAAGAATATCGTGTGCCGCCTCTGCTTCCTGAATCGGAAGAACCTTATAAATCGTCGGCTTCACTTCACCCGCTTCGATCTTACACCAAACCTTTTCCACCAGTTCGGCAAGGATACGCGCCTTCATCTCGGGCGTACGGGAACGAAGCGTGCTTCCCACGATACGAACATTGCGCACATAAATATTTTTCAGGTCGATCTCGGTCTTAGTTCCTGCCAAAGCGGCGATCATGATCCATCTGGCGCCATGCTTCAAATAGTGAATACATTTGCCCATGATCTCTCCGCCCAAGCAGTCAATGGCAACGTCCACGGGATGTCCTTCCTCCAGCTGCCGCTTCAGTACATCCACAATACTTTCTTTATTGGTATTGACAACGATATCGGCTCCCAAATGCTTGATTCCCTCCGCGATCTCGTCGCTGAGCACGGTAGTGATCACACGTACGCCAAACGCCTTTGCCATGGGAATAATCACGCTCGCCAATCCACTGGCTCCCGCGTTCATCAGAAGGGTATTTCCGCTTTCAATCCTTCCCTCAATAAACAGATTCAAATATGCCGTGGCAAACGCCTCGGGAATGGCAGCCGCCTCTACCATGGAACAGTTTTTCGGAACGGGCATGAGCATATCATATTTTACCGTAACATATTCCGCGTATCCGCCGCCGCCAAGAAGCGCGCATACCTTATCACCAATCTTCCAATCGGACTTCTCCGCGGCTGCTTTTCCGATGGATATAATTGTTCCCGCAATCTCCAAGCCCATCCATTCGGGACAGCCGGGAGGAGGGGGATAATCCCCTTCCCTTT
>JAZSPS010000050.1:0-8505 GCA_045537595.1 Eubacteriales bacterium | reverse complement strand
AACGGACCGTCGGGGACGCCTGTCCTTACGGGTATGTCAGCGCACAAATAGACCCATTTCCTCAAATTCCGTAGGGGATGGTGTCCTCGACATCCCGAGGGCAAACTCCTTTACTCAGGCTTCTCTACAGGCACAAGCAGCTCATACAGGGTCTGCTCATACTCCAATCGAAGAACAAATTCCTCTCCGCCCTCCTCCGCGATAATCAGAAAACTCTTCCGCGGTCGGAAATTTACACAGTAATCAAAATACTTCTTCCCTTTTCTCGCCTCATCTCTCTGTCTCTTGGCTTCCTCTCCCTCCGTCTCATCCAATAGGATCCGTTCCTTAATATTCGAAAGCCCTATTCGGCATACCGTAACCTGCCGCTTTCCCTTGGCGTTCGCCTCTATGACACAAAAATCCGCTTTCCCTTCCCCTTCCGTTAAAATACGGTAAATATACACCCTCGTTAAATACCGCATCATGAAAATTCCCATGGTCAGCAAAATAATCCCTACGGTCTGGAATATCCACCGAAACGGAAGCTCGGGAAAGACCGAGGTGATCCCCATGATCGCCACGGCTCCCACAAATAAAAGCAAAATCAGTCTTTGCACGGTCTTCGGATTTCTTTGCGGTATCAGCTCATACATTTCTCGGTTCTCCCTGTTTCTTTATTTTTTCTTCATTTTAAATTTTCTGTTTTGCAACTTTTTATGCATTTTTTGCATTTTTTCTCTTCCGGTCTTGCAAAAATACTTGAATTTAAAAAAGTTCTGTGTTATAATAAGAAGAAGAGTGACAGATCGGATTTTTGTCCTATGATATTACATTATACCGAAAAGGAGCCAAAATGTCAAGAGCTTCACGTGCCTTCAGACTGACAGGCAAAACCATAAAATTTTTGTTTTCCCTGCTTATTTTCTCCGTGATCGCCCTATTGCTTTGGAGAGTTTTCTCCTCCGACAATCCAAAATCCATGGAAAATCTCACCGTAAACGATAAGCTCTATTCCGCTTACGAGCAAAAGGGAGACGATCTTTATCTGTTCCGTCAGGAGCAAAATATTATTACCCGCGCTGAACATAATTCCGGCTATTTTGCCGTAACCGAATGTGTCTTTATCCCCGATGCCAATCAGATCCAGATCGTTTTCCGTTACAACAACAGCACCATTCGCCATCTGGCGGAGGACTACGCCCTGCCCGAGACCCCCTCTCGTGAAGCGGAGCTGTTCGACGTAACGCTGACCTTGGCTACCGACCTTACCCCTGATGTGACCGAGGATAACGCGGGCAATGATCCCGAGAGCGTACAGTTTACCCGCGTTCACCCCGTTTCGGTCAGCTCGGATACCAAAAATCTCTACAACTTCCGCCGCCTCGTTTTTGATCTTGACGAGGTGGGGCTATCCTTAGAGCAATTGATCGACAGCGGTCTGCTTCTGGCGGTTTACGCCGACGTGTATTATAATCAGGACATTCGATACGAGGAAAACGCCTACGGCACCCTTTGTCTGTATGATTATGTTTCCCCCATTCTGGATGCCGAGCTGACCCGCGCGGACCGTAAGGCTTTGGAAAATTACAAGTGATCCGTTGTTACTTATTGCCTATTGCTTTTTCCTTCCTGATTTTATGTATAGGAGCATCGCGAAGCCTATGGAGCAAAAACGCTTTTTGAAAAATGACGATTCCTTCCAATGCGTCCATTGCGGACGGGAGGTGCCTCCCTTGGGCTATACCTCCAGAAATCACTGCCCGCACTGCCTTTGGTCCCTGCATGTGGATATCAACCCGGGAGACCGCGCCAATCCCTGCGGCGGACAGCTGCGGCCCATCCGCACCGAGCCCGATCCCAAAAAGGGCTTTATCGTGATCCACCGCTGTGAAAAATGCGGCGAGATCCGCCGTAACCGTGCCGCTCTGCGAGGAGAGCTTCCCGACAACAGGGCTCTGCTGATCCGATTGACCGCGGGCGAAAATTGAAAGCTCTGATGATATCCGATAATAATCGATTATAAAAAAACATCCGCAAAAAAGAAACGGAAATTGCTATGATACGAAATCTTTTGGGAGAGATCGAAGCGAGAATGACCTCCTTTTCCAAGGGTCAAAAGCTGATCTCCAATTACATCCTCGAAAATTATGACAAGGCGGCGTTTATGACCGCCGCTAAATTGGGCGGCATCGTTCATGTATCGGAATCCACGGTCGTACGTTTTGCCATTGAGCTCGGCTACGCGGGTTATCCCGAATTCCAGCACGCGCTCCAGGAGATCGTGCGTACCCGTCTTACCTCCTTTCAGCGAATGGAGGTCACCAACAATCTCATCGGCGACGGAGATATCCTCTCCAAGGTCCTTCTTGCCGATGCCGACAAGATCAAGCACACCCTGGAGGAGATCGACAAGGCAGCCTTTGACGCCGCGGTGGAGCATATCGTCTCCGCAAGGCAGATCTATATCATCGGTGTCCGTGCCTCTTCCTCCTTGGCGGGCTTTTTTGCCCACGGTCTGCAAATGATCTTTGATAATGTAAAATTTGTGCAGACCTCCTCGGGCAGTGAAATGTTTGAGCAAATGATGAGCATTTCCCAAGGAGACGTAATGATCGCCATCAGCTTCCCCCGATACTCCAAGAGAGTGATCAACGCGGTGGCTTTTGCCAAGCACGCGGGG
This sequence comes from Eubacteriales bacterium, assembly GCA_045537595.1. GTDB lineage: Bacteria > Bacillota > Clostridia > Oscillospirales > CAG-272 > HGM12713. Next base: position 5,843 of record JAZSPS010000050.1, on the reverse strand, counting down.
GCGGACGTGATCGCCATTACCGACAGCACCACCTCCCCCATAGCGCCCCAAGCCAACCAGCTGCTGCTGGCGAAAAGCGATATGGCTTCCTTTGTGGATTCTCTTGTGGCTCCCTTGAGCATTATTAACGCCATTATCGTCGCCGTTTCCCGAAAGAAGCAGGACGAGCTTCATATCCGTCTGCGCCAGCTGGAAAAGATCTGGGATGAATATGACGTTTATGAGAAGCATCAGAGCTAATACATTTTGATAAAATTATAAAAAAGATTAGGAAAACAGTTTTATGGAAAATAAAACCATCGCCGTGATCGGCGGCGGTGCCGCCGGCATGATGGCGGCAATTCACGCGTCGGACAACGGTGCCCGAGTTCTTCTTTTGGAGCGGAACAGCGCATGCGGTAAAAAACTGAGGATCACCGGCAAGGGCCGATGCAACGTGACCAACGACTGCGACATTCGGGAATTTATGCAAAATGTTCCCACCAATCCCCGCTTTCTTTACGGGGCACTGAATTTTTTCCCGCCCGAATCAACGGTCCGCTTTTTTGAAGAGGCGGGAGTTCCCTTGAAGGTGGAACGGGGACGGAGAGTTTTCCCTGTTTCCGATAAAGCGGAGGACATTGTCCGTGCCCTTTGGGATACCTGTAAGAAAAAAGGCGTGGAGCTTCATTGCGGGCGAGCTAAGGCTCTTCTGACCGAGAACGGTGCCATAACAGGGATTCGGACCGATCAAGAGCTTCTTTCGGCAGACCGCGTGATCATCTGCACGGGAGGGATGTCCTATCCCCGAACAGGCTCGGACGGTGACGGCTACAAGCTGGCGCGTCAGGCGGGACACACCGTAACGCCGCTCCTGCCTTCTCTGGTTCCCCTTGTAAGCGGCAGCAGGATCTGCGGCTCCCTGCAAGGACTTTCCCTGAAAAATGTTTCCCTATCGGTGATCGATACCGTATCGGGAAAGTCGGTTTACGAGGATTTCGGTGAGATGATGTTTACCCATTTTGGGGTAACAGGACCGATGATCCTATCGGCATCGGCGCATATTTCCGATCCTTCGGCACTCGCCGAGGGAAAATATGAGGCAAGGATCAACCTAAAGCCGGCTTTGGATGAAAAAATGCTGGACGCGCGAATCCTTTCGGACTTCGCGAAATATAATAATAAGGACTTTCAAAACGCGCTGGACGACCTTCTGCCCCGAAAATTGATCCCTGTGATCATTTCCCTTTCGGGCATCGCCCCCCATAAAAAGGTCAACTCCATTACCAAGGAGGAACGCCGAAGGCTATCTGATTGTATTCGTTCCTTGCGGGTCCGTCTTGACGGCTTCCGTCCCATCAACGAGGCCATTGTCACAAAGGGCGGTGTCACAGTGGGAGAGGTAAATCCCAAGACCATGGAATCCAAGCTTTGTCGGGGACTGTATTTCGCGGGAGAGGTGCTGGACGTAGATGCCTATACCGGCGGCTATAATCTCCAGATCGCCTTTGCCACAGGCGCCCTTGCGGGAGCCTGTGCGAGTGCCTTGGACTGATTGGATATTTTGACCGCCTACGCCGTGGGGCTGTGCGCTGACATATTCAAATTGCAGCCTTGCACAAGCCTCCGTACGTGTCATCCTGAGCTTGCCGAAGGATCTTTTCCGACGGAGGAGGCAATCCTGTTCCAAAGTAACAATGAAATAATTTTTTTCAACGAGTTTTGTTTTCTTTTTCTTCTTTTCTTTTTCATAAAAGAAAAGAAGAAAAAACTCTTACGAAGCGAGGTAACCATTCATGATACAAATTGCAATTGACGGTCCCGGAGGAGCGGGAAAAAGCACCATATCCAAGGCGGTAGCGGCAAAATTAGGTATTGTCTATGTTGACACAGGCGCTCTTTACCGCACCATTGGCTATTATGTCCGCTCCAAGGACCTTGACCCCCATGATAAGGAGGCTGTTTCCGCTTGTCTTGGCGAGATCACCATTGAGGTTCGCTATGTGGACGGCGTACAGAAGGTATTTTTGAACGGCGAGGATCTGGGCGACCGTATCCGAACCCCCGAAATGTCCATGTATGCCTCTGCCGTATCGGCAATTCCCTCGGTGCGGTCATTTTTGCTGGAAACACAAAAGGATATCGCCCGAAAGAACAGTGTCATTATGGACGGCAGAGACATCGGCACCGTCATTCTTCCCAACGCGGATGTTAAGATCTATCTCACCGCCTCCGCCGAATGCCGCGCCAAGCGCCGTTATGACGAGCTGATCGCCAAAGGTCAAGAGGTCCGCTATGAGGACGTGCTTCGTGAGATGAACGAGCGGGATACGCAGGACAGCACGCGGGACATCGCCCCCGCTCAAGCGGCAAAGGATGCCGTGGTATTCGACAACACCGGTATGAATTTGGAGGAGAGCGTTGAGGCGATCGTCAAGCTGATCCATGAGAAAACACAGGCTTAAGCTCTCTTTGATCGCCATTTCGGTTATTTTTTAAATAATCGCCGCGCGTATTTTTAACTACTATTTCCCCACAAAGGAGACGACCGTGAAAAAAACAATAGATCAAGCTGAAAATGCTAAAAAAACCAAAAGACAAGAAAAAAAGGCGAGAAAAAAGAAAAAAAATAATGAAAGCAGTGCCTTTTATCGGGTCTGCTATGCCATATTCGCCAAGCTGGTGGGAGCGATCCTGCGGATCCGTGTGGTGGGTCAGGAAAACGAGCCCGACGAGGGCGGCTTTATCGTTTGCGCCAACCATGTTTCCGCTGCCGACCCCATTGTCCTTTGCTATGCCTTCCAAAAGCGTCAGGTTCGCTTTATGGCAAAAAAGGAGCTGTTCAAAATCCCTGTGTTTTCAAGCCTGATCCGCATGCTGGGTGCCTTCCCCATTGACCGTTCGGGCAGTGATGTGGGTGCCATTAAAGCCGCGGTTGGGCTGGTATCCGAGGGAAAATCCATGGGCATCTTCCCACAGGGACACCGTTATCCGAGGGAGAATCCGAGGGAAACGGCAACCAAAAACGGCGCCGCCTTGATCTGTACCCGAGCGAAAGCCGATGTTGTCCCCGTATATATTTGGCGAAAGAATAACAAAGCCAAGCTCTTCCGTAAGACTTATGTCATTATCGGCGAAAGAATCCCCTATGAAAGCTTTGGCTATAACACCGAGGAAAACGGCGAATACGCAAGAATTACCGATATGATCTTTGACCGCATCTGCACGCTGGGAGAAAATTTTTCTCCCGAGAAAAATTCCAAGAAGAAAAACAAAAAATCCTGATGGGTAAGAAATAAATCTATGAAAATTGAAATCGCGAAAAACGCCGGCTTTTGCTTTGGCGTAAAACGTGCCACGGACCGCCTTCAAGAGGCAATCGATTCAATCAATTCAATCAATTCTATCAATTCTATCAATTCAATAAAAGCAAAGCCGACGGAGTGTGACTCGCCCGTCAAAAAGGAACGGATCTTTACCCTTGGCACGCTGATCCATAACGATATATACAATAAACGGCTGGCGGAGCAGGGGGTTGGCGTAACCTCCATTGGCGAGATCCCCGACCTTGCCGCCACGGCAAGCGAGAGCTCCCCTGTTCGGGTCTTTGTGCGGGCGCACGGGATTCCCCGCGAGGATGAGGAGACCCTGATCGCCATGACGAAAAAATTTCCCTATTTCCGTTATGAGGACTGCACCTGTCCCTTTGTGAAAAAGATCCACAAGATCGCAAAGGAGCAATCCTCCCCCGACCGAATTTTTTTTCTTTCGGGGAACGCGCTGCACCCCGAGGTGGTGGGGATCATGAGCTACTTTGACGGAGAAAAATTTACCTTTGAAAATTCCGAAGCGCTGCAAAAGGCGATCGATGATCATGTTTTTGATAAATTTAAAGACAAAACACCGATTTTGGCGGCTCAAACGACCCAAAATTTGTCCGAATGGAAAAAAAGTCAAAAAATTTTGAAAAAACTATATACAAACGCCTTAATTTTTGATACAATATGTAGTGTTACGGAATTGAGACAGACCGAAGCGGAGGAGCTGTCGGCAAGATGCGATCTGATGATCGTCATCGGAGGAAGAGAAAGCTCCAATACCGCCAAGCTGTTCTCCATCTGTAAGAAAATCTGCCCCCAAACCGTCTGGATTGAACGGCCGGACGAGCTTGAGGAGCTGAATTTAATAACGTCCGCTCACACGAAAGTGGGCATTGCCGCGGGGGCATCTACCCCGTCAGGCGTCATTCAGGAGGTATACAAAAAAATGAGCGAAATGAAAGAAAATTTTGAGGAATTGCTCAATTCGTCGTTCAAAACTTTAAATACAGGAGAAATCGTAACCGGAACCGTAACAGCTGTTACAGACGCAGAGATCCAGCTCGACATCGGCGCACCTGTGACCGGCATTATCAAAGCCGAGCAGATAACCGACGATCCTTCTGTAAAGCTGAGCGACCTCTACAAAAAGGGCGACCAGATCGAGGCGCGCGTTGGCAGAGTCAGCGACATTGAGGGAATCGCGGAGCTTTCCAAGAAGGCTGTTGATTCCGCTAAGAACTGGCAGAGAATCGTAGACGCGAGCGAATCCAACGAGGTTCTGTGCGGCAAGGTCGTTGAGGTGGTTAAGGGCGGCGTAAACGTTCTCGTAGGCGCAAACAAGATCTTTGTTCCCGCATCTCAGACCGGTGTTCCGAAGGAGGGAGATCTCAACTCCATTAAGGGAACCGAGACCAAAATTAAGGTAATTGAAATCAAAGGAAACCGTGCCATCGGCTCCATTCGCGCCGTTCTCAGAGATGAGCGCCGCGCGCAGCAGGAGAGCTTCTGGGCAAGCATTGAGGAAGGCAAGGTTTACACCGGCGTAGTTAAGAGCATGACCTCTTACGGCGCGTTCGTTGATCTGGGCGGAGTTGACGGCATGGTACATAAGACCGAGCTGTCCTGGCTTCCCATTTCCTCCCCCGCGGCAGTTGTTTCCGTAGGACAGGAGATCACCGTATTTGTTAAGAGCTTTGACGCTGAGAAAAAACGCATTTCTCTTGGCTATAAGACCGATGATACCAATCCGTGGTATCTGTTCACAGGCAAGTATTCCGTAGGCGATGTCGCGTCTGTAAAGATCGTGAACATGATGCCCTTCGGTGCTTTTGCCGAGATCATTGAGGGCGTGGACGGCTTGATCCACATTTCCCAGATCGCTCAGGAGAAGATCGGCAAGCCTGCTGATGTTCTTGAGCTGGGACAGGTGGTTGACGCCAAGATCATTGCCATCGACGAGGAGAAGCAGAAGATCAGCCTTTCCATCCGCGCGCTGCTGGATGAGGCTCAGGCAGCGGAGGAAGCAATGCCCGAGGAGTATGCCGAGACTGAGGAGACCCCTGCTGAGTAATCTTCTTGCTTGATGATTCTTGGTTTTGAAAAAATAAAAAAGCGTAGCTGTGAGTACTCTCACGGTTACGCTTTTTTGGTTTCACGAAAAAGGATTGCCTCCTCCGTCGGCAAAGATCCTTCGCTTCGCTCTGGATGACACGTATGATAGTTTGTGCGAAAATTAAAGCTGATCTGTCGCACATTCCTCATTTCGTGTCATTCTGAGCCGAAGGCGAAGAATCTCTGATACAGGATTGCCTCCTCCGTCGGCAAAGATCCTTCGCTACGCTCTGGATGACACGTATGATAGTTTGTGCGAGAATGAAAGCTTATCTGTCGCACTTTCCTCCCTTCGTGTCATTCTGAGCCGAAGGTGAAGAATCCTTGCCGAGCTTGCGAGGCAAATTGATGCGAAGCATCAATTCTTATTGTAAGACACGACAACATATCACCAACCGCCGTATTTTACAGCACACTTCCGAACAAGCTACC
>JAZSPS010000024.1:0-4582 GCA_045537595.1 Eubacteriales bacterium | reverse complement strand
TGGAAAAGCGAGTGAATATGCTTCGGGAAAAATACGGTTTTACGAATTTCGCGGGGGAAAGCGTAGAGTTCCACCCTTCGGGATGTGTTACGTTTCCTATTTTGGGAACCAAAGCGGCATCTGCCGATAAGCTTGCCTTTGATCCGGATCGTTCCAAGCGACGTGAAATCTATGAAGAAGTCTGCCAAACATTTTCTGAGTATATCGTGTTTGTAGGCGGTTCCTCCTCCTTTGATATGGCTCCCAATCCTTATAATAAGTATTATTCCTTGGACCTTTATTGCAGGGAAAAGGGCATTGCGCATGATGAGGCGATTTTTGTGGGAGATGATTACGGAATGGGAGGCAATGATGAGTCGGTATACCGTTCGGATTTTGGCTTCATTTGCGTGGACAACTACGAAAAATTGGACGAATATCTGGCGCATATTTTGTAATTCATATATTTATATTACATATTAATGAGGTGAAAAATGAAAATTAAAGAATTGCTGCAAGGAAAAGAAGTTTGCGAATGCGGAAAGAGCCATAAGTGTCCCATTGATTATGTAATTATTTCGGAAAACGCGTGTGACAGCCTGCCTGAGATCACAAAAAACTATCATAATATTTTGCTGGTTGCCGACCGCAATACCTATCGTGTAGGCGGAGAGAAGGTTACACAAAAGCTGGGAGACCGCCTGTCGGACACCCTGATCTATAACACCGAGGAGGTTTTGGTCCCTGACGAAAAAGCCATTGAGGAATTGAAGGCTCACGTTAAGGAAGAGACCGACCTGATCATCGGAATCGGTTCCGGAGTTATCAATGACCTTTGTAAGCATGTCAGCTTTGTTTCGGGGCTTCCTTATTATATTGTAGCGACCGCTCCCTCTATGGACGGATATGCCTCTAAGGGAGCCGCGTTGATTTTGGAAGGAATGAAGGTGACCCTGAACGCGGATGTTCCCAAAGCTATTTTGGCGGATGTAAATATGCTGAAGGACGCGCCCTTTGAAATGATTCAAGCGGGCTACGGCGATATTATCGGAAAATATTCTTGTCTCAATGACTGGAAGCTGAGCCATCTGATCAATGATGAATATCTCTGCGAATACGTTATGAACGCAACCTATGAGGCAGTAGAGGAAACGGTTCGTCTGGCAGACGGATTGGTTCAGCGCGCGCCAAACGCGATACAGGCGCTGATGGAAGCCTTGGTTGCCGTGGGAATCCTTATGGCATACGTGGGAAATTCCCGCCCCGCGTCGGGCAGTGAGCATCATATGTCCCATTATTTTGAGATCGTTGGCATCGTTCGTGGAGAGAAATACCTTCCTCACGGAATCGATGTTTGCTGCTCCGCCATCGAGACAGCAAAGCTCCGCGAGAGACTTTTGGCAATGGATCATATTGGGTGCTGTCGGGCACACTTTGATAAAGTCAAATATGAGGAAAATGTTCGGCGGATCTATACAGACGTGGCGGAGGAGGTTCTTGCACTTCAAAATAAATTGGGATGGTATGATGTGGACCGTGTTTCCGTATATCAGGAAAAATGGCAAGAGATTCGATCTGTTTTGGCAGACTGTCCGTCCTCCGATGAAATGCTGAGATTGACAGAACGGGTCGGAATTTCTTACAGCGATTTTCAAAAGCTTTACGGCGAAAAGAAGATTGCGGATGCGCATCTTTACGCAAAGGATTTGAAGGACCGTTACTCTGTTCTTTGGATGTATTACGATCTGTTGGCATAAAGCATAAAGTAAGCTAAAATTAATAATCAAAAACAGCAGGCCCAAATTTTGAGCCTGCTGTTTTGTAATACCATCGCACCGAAAACAGATTGAAATAATATAAACTAACGAACAAAAGAATTTTCCAAAATAAAATCAGGATCTATGAGGGTTTCATAAACGGTGCAGATCAAAAGGAATCCGTTTCCGGAGGCAATGCCGCCCTGACCTGTGAAACCAACAGTTTCACCTTGAAGAACAATGTCCCCTGTTTTCGAGGTTATGCTGCTTAGATGAGCATACCAGCTTCGCAGACCGCAGCCGTGATCAACCACAAGATAGTTTCCAAGAAAATCGCAGGTTCCCGTTCGGATCACAATGCCGTTGTTTAATGCGCTAACTCTCATTTCCGTATCGTCGGGGGTAAGAAATTCGGTTCCGCACGTGATATAAGAAAGCGAAAGATCCTCTTTAAGCAGTAGTTGATCGTTATGTCGATATCCGATGGAAAAGCCGAGATCTGTGGGGTTTAGAAAATTTCCTCGGAAATATACAGAGGTTGCGCCCAATGACTGTACCGAACGAAGCAAGCTGTTAAATTCCTTTTTTGCGCCGTTTGTTAAGGCAGAGGAAATGGGAAGGCTGGGAAGAGAATGGGTCATACTTGCTTTCTCGGACGGAAGAATATCGATGCTGAAATTCTGGGAAGAAGCCGCATAGGAAATGTTGAAGGTAAAAGTATCTGCCACAGTATCCGATGGAAATGCGATAATAGAGCGGAAATACTCTCCATCCTTGTGAAAGGTGGGAATAAGATTCGGAAAATTGGATGAAAAAACAATTTTTGACGGGTCGGAAATATTGGTGCAGGATAAAACTAGAAATTCACCGGGGGAGATGGTGGTATGGGATACTGTAAACACAGAGTGGTTTCGAATATGGACCTGAAAATCATAATAGGCATCGCCATAATAATCCACATTGTCTTTTTTGTTCCAAATCGCGTGTACCTTAATATTTAAAATATTTCCGTAATCCACCGTGATCGTGGAAAGATTGGAGGGCGCACCGTCATAGATCAACCGATCGCCTTCGTAAACTTGGATCGAGCAAAGATCGGGCTCCTTTTCAAAGGACAGACCGATTCCTTCGGTCATTTCATAGAAACGGAGTTCGGAGGTCGTTGCATTGGAGGAGGCGGCGTGAAATTGATTTGAGGCGTTTTTGTACTGCCAATTGACGGCGGCGGGAATAATAATGTCGTTGTCAATGGATCGCAGCTTGGGAATCGCAGCTGTGTCATAGATAAACTCGGCATACGGTGAAGCCAAAAATTCCTCAGCGTATATGGAGGGGATGGTGTATATTTTTCCTGTATTATCTACATAGCAGCTGACGGAGGAATCGGTAAAGAAATAGCATTTTAAATCATAGGAGATTCCCTTGGAAGAGATTTTTGCGAGAATAAATTTGTTATTTTTTTGAAGCTCGGGAATCTGTGAGGGAGATAATTTCTGAGAGGATATTTTGTAAAAAATATCAACAAGGGAGCCTGAATCGGCATCCTCCGGATTTCCCGAAGCCTCCGCAATACATACACCGTCAGCGGTAAAGAGCGTTACGGAAAAGTCATTTTGCTTTTTGCTGTTTTTATTTTGACGAACATAGGAAATCGCCATGATGGTAGGAAGAATGGCAATAAGGGTGCATAAAGCGATCAAAGCGATCCTTTTTACGGTCTTTTTCTGAATTCTATGACATAGCTTAATATTTAATCTTTTCATGAGACCGAGCCCCCCTTCTTTCGCTTTTTTTGCATTTTTATGCTTTAATGTAATGATAGAATACTTATATTATACATCAAGAGAAGGGGGAGGTCAAGTCTTTTCTTCGCGGATTTATCGGAATTATCAATTATATAATAAAAAGTTAAATAACGGTACAGCTTATTCCATAGCTTTGCGCGTATTTTTGAGCAAAAGAATCACTGTGGCAATAAACAGTAAAGCCTTCGGCTTCCGCGTAAAACGCGGAATATCCGATGCTGCTTATGCTGGAAGGAATTGTAACAGTGGAAAGGGAGGTGCACTCATAAAAAGCAAACCATCCTATTTTCGTAATACCGTTGGTGATAATAACACTTTTGAGCTGCTTGGAGGTAAAGGCGTTGTCACCGATGGAGGAAACGGTATAACCGTCGATGACCGAGGGAATCACGAGATGCTCGTCGTCTCCCGTGTATCCGGTAATGGTAGCGCTTCCGTCCTCAACGGTGTAAAGAAATTTTGCGGTGCTTGGGATGGAGGGGGAGGAGGTGTCGTCAGTGGTTGGAGGGGTGGTGTCGGAGGGCGAATTGTTGTTGGAAACCTGACCTTTTAACTCAGCAAGCATGCTTTGCAGCTTTTGCAGCTCTTGCTGATTTTCAGAGTTGGATATGTAATGGTTTTGCTGAAGCTCAACGATCTGGTTTTCCAAATCAAGAATCATGGAAGAGTAGAGAGGGTCGTCTGAGTCGGTCTCGCTGTCTTGTTCAAAGATACGTTGATTGGCATTGCAGGAAGAAAAAACGCAAGAGGTGATGAGCAGTAAAGCGAATAAAATCGTAAAAGTCGTTTTTTTCATAAATAATCTCCTTTTTTTTATAAATATTTTTCGGCAAGGGAACTGCCGTATAAAAAGCATATCATTCAGTGAAAAATAAATCAAGAAAATCCTGTCGATGAATTGGCAAAATAAAATTTTAAAATTTTAAAAAAGCACTTGACAAATTTTTGACTGTAGGATATAATATATAGGTCGCAATGCGGGCCATTAGCTCAGTTGGTTAGAGCAACCGGCTCATAACCGGTCGGTCCGGGGTTCGAGTC
>JAZSPS010000066.1:0-5234 GCA_045537595.1 Eubacteriales bacterium | reverse complement strand
ATTACCGTCCATGGATTGTTTTTTTCTTTCAATAGCCATGTTGGTATTCCTCCATATATGTAATAAATTTTTTACCACCTAATATGATACCACAAAAACTTCAATAAGTAAAGAGAAAAAAGGATTTTTTTAAAATAATTTTTTTAAAAAAATGTAAAAAAATAATAAAGCAGTGTTAATAATGAAAAAATGCTTGACAAGTAAAAAAAAACATGATACAATGAAAGGGAAGAGAATATTTTGCAGAGATTTGGAGACGCGCAAAAACACAACGGGAGGGGACTTCCGTGGTTTTTTGTGCGCTTTTTTTTGCAAAAAACAAAAAATAACAAAAAAGGAAGGCAGACAAATGAAATACGATATTGCGATTATCGGCGCGGGCGTTGTAGGCGGTATGGTAGCGCGGACACTTGCGAAATACGACCTCAAAGTATGTATTTTGGAAAAGGAAAACGATGTGGCAATGGGCGCGACAAAGGCAAACAGCGCGATTGTCCACGCAGGCTTTGACGCGAAGGAAGGCTCACTGAAGGCGAAGCTGAATGTCCGCGGCTCTGAGCTGATGCCCGAGGTAACAAAGGAGCTTGGTGTTAAGTATAAGAACAACGAGTCCTTGGTGGTGGCTTTTGAAGATGAGAGAGCGGAGGTCGAGAGCATTTACGAGCGCGGCGTGCGCAATGGCGTAAAGGGACTCAGAATCGTGGAGAAGGAAGAGCTTCAAAAGCTGGAGCCCAATATCAATCCCGATCTGGCGTGCGCTCTTTTGGCACCCACGGGAGCGATTGTCTGCCCGTATGAGCTGGCGATCGCCGCGGTAGGTAACGCTATGGATAACGGCGCGGAGCTGAAGCTGAATTTCTCTGTGGAAAAAATTGAAAAAAATAATGGCGCTTATATAATTACCTCCGCTGACGGAGAAAGCGTTGAGACCAAGGTAGTCATCAACAGCGCCGGCGTGTACTCCGACAGAATCGCCGCTATGACAGGAGATAACGATTTCAGCGTACATCCCAGAAGAGGCGAATATATGCTGTTGGATAAGGAGTGCGGAGCTTATACGCAAAGAACCATCTTCCATACTCCCACAAAGATGGGTAAGGGAATCTTGGTTTCTCCTACCGTTGACGGAAATCTTCTTCTCGGCCCCACCGCTACGGATATCGAGGATAAGGAGGATACCACAACTACGGCAGAGGGCTTTGCTACAATTTTTGATAAAGCCAGCGATAACGTGGCGAAGATCCCCTTCAATAAAGTAATTACATCCTTCTGCGGACTCCGTTCCGTCGGAAGCACGGGAGACTTTATTATTAAGCATCGGGATAACGTGATCACATTGGCAGGCATCGAGAGTCCCGGACTATCCTCCGCGCCCGCGATCGCCGAGTATGTTGAAAGCATGCTGAAGGAAGAGATGGGAATGAAGGCAGAGGTAAAGAAGGATTATAACCCGATCCGTAAACCGGCTCACTATTTCCATGAAATGAGCTTGGAAGAAAAAAATGAGGTCATCCGCAAGGATCCCCGATACGGAAAGATCGTTTGCCGTTGCGAGGGCATTACCGAAGGAGAGATCGTGGAAGCGATCCATACAAATCCCGGCGCTACGGATATTGACGGCGTAAAACGCCGCACCCGAAGCGGAATGGGAAGATGTCAGGGAGGATTTTGCTCTCCGATGGTGGTTGAATTGATCGCCAGAGAAAAGAATATGGCGTTTGAGGACGTGACCAAGTTTGGAAAAGGCTCGGTAATTAATTACGGAAAAACAAAGGGGGATATGTAAGATGATGAAGGTAGATCTTGTCATTGTCGGCGGCGGCCCTGCCGGTATGAGCGCTGCGGTTGCCGCGTATGACGCGGGACTTCGCAATATTTTGATCTTGGAGCGTGACCGAAGTCTCGGCGGTATTTTGCGCCAGTGTATCCATAACGGCTTCGGACTTCATCGCTTTAAGGAAGAGCTGACCGGACCTGAGTACGCCTACCGCTATGAGGTACAGGTAAGAGAACGCAATATTCCTTTTAAATTAAATACAATGGTTTTGGATATCGCGCCCAATAAGGTGATCACGGCTATGAATAGTGAGGACGGTATGTTTACCATCGAGGCAAAGGCGATCATTCTCGCTATGGGATGCCGTGAAAGACCGAAGGGAGCCTTGAATATCTGCGGCAGCCGCCCGGCGGGAATCTTCACGGCGGGAACCGCTCAGAAGTTCGTCAATATGGATGGATATATGCCCGGAAAGAAGGTCGTAATTCTCGGCTCGGGCGATATCGGTCTGATCATGGCAAGAAGAATGACATTGGAGGGAGCCGAGGTCAAAGCGGTATGCGAGCTGATGCCCTATTCGGGCGGCTTGGCAAGAAATATCGAGCAGTGCCTCAATGACTTTAATATTCCTCTGATGCTGAGCCATACCGTGGTAGAGATTCACGGAAAAGAGCGTGTCACGGGCGTAACCATTGCCAAGGTGGATGAGAGAAGAAAGCCCATTGCCGAAACACGTCAATATATTGAATGTGATACATTGCTTTTGTCTGTCGGCTTGCTTCCCGAAAATGAGCTGACCAAGAGCGCCAACATTCCTCTCAGCCCCATCACGGGCGGAGCTACGGTTGACCAGAACCGCCAGACCGAGACCGAGGGAATCTATTCCTGCGGAAATGTTTTGCATGTACATGATCTGGTTGACTATGTTTCCGAGGAAGCGGAGATTGCGGGAAAAGCCGCGGTGGCATACATCCATGGCGAAACGCTTTCGGGACGGAATATCAAGCTTTCTACCGACGGACGTGTCCGTTATACAGTTCCGCAGAGGATTACGGCGGAAGAGGATGTCACAGTCTACTTCCGTGTTGCCGATGTTTACCGTGATATCCGTATTGTAGTGCGTGACGGTGAAAATGTGTTGATCAGTAAAAAGAAGCAAAAGGTTGCTCCCGGTGAGATGGAAACACTTACCCTGACCAAGGATATGATCGCGGGCATTACCACCGATTCACTGACTTTCAGTATTGAGTAAGTGAAGAGTGAAGAGAAAAGGGAAAACAGGAGGAAAAAATAATGACACGTGAATTAACATGTATTGTTTGTCCCAAGGGCTGTCAGCTGAAGGTAACGCTGGAAGGCAAAAAGGTGCTTTCCGTAACGGGACATACCTGTAAGAGAGGCGAGGCATATGCCAATGCCGAGTGCACCGCGCCCATGAGAACATTGACAACGACCGCGGCGGTTGAAGGCGGCGGAGTAGTACCGGTAAAAACCGATAAGACCGTTCCGAAGGAAATGCTTTTTGAGTGTATGAAGGCGATCAACGCGATTCGTGTTCCCGCGGACGCAAAGCTGGGTGACGTGGTGATAGAAAATATCCTCGGCACGGGAGCCAATGTGATCACCACCAGAAATGTTCAGCTTTAAGCTTATTTAACATTTAAGCTTAAGAGACCTTAACGATTGAAGCGGATCAAATTCGGAATCGCTCAGATCGCGTTGGGGATAACGAAAAATAGGGTTGTTTTGAATGCAATAGAAACCTACTGCGATCAAAGCAACCCATTTGCTATTTTAAACTAAAAACAGAGGTTGCCTCAATTGGCATAAGAATACAATAAAATACAAAAAAATTAAAAAAATACAAAGAAGTCCTTTGCTTAAAATCACAATTTTTAATGGGATTATTATAAATGTGAAATTGACAGAAAGTAACACAAGAACAAATTGATTCCTCTCCTACACAAACGCCACGCACTATTTTCAGATAGTGCGTGGCGTTTGCTTTGCGATTTTTCAGCTTGTCTCTGCCACAGAAAACCGCGTTCAATTTTTATTTATGAATAAATTATAAAAAAACAAAAAAGCTATTGATTTTTTAAGAATACGTGATATAATAACATCATAACATAGTATTGAATACCACATAACAAGGCGGAGGATAAAAATATGTCAAAAAATCGCGTAAAACTGAGAGATAGAATGTTGCCGAGCTATACAAAGGGCGAGGAAATATTTAATATGGTCACACACATCGTTGGGGGAGCCATCGGAATAGCGACTCTGGTCTTTTGTATTTTAATACCCGCGTTTCGGGGAAGCCTGTCGGGGATTTTGTGCGGAATTACTTTTGGAGCATCCATGATTCTTCTGTATACCATGTCCAGTGTCTATCATGGCTTGAGACCCAATATGGCAAAAAAAGTTTTTCAGGTAATCGATCATTGTACCATTTATTTTTTGATCGCGGGAACCTATACCCCCATCTTGGTATGCAATATGGCAAAGACCTATCCTCTCGCGGCGTGGCTGACCTTTGCGGCGGTTTGGGGGCTGGCGGCAATAGCGGTTACCCTGACAGCCATTGACCTTCACAAGTACAAGGTGTTTAGCATGATCTGCTATATCGGCATGGGGTGGGCGGTAATTTTCAGTATCAGACAGGCATTGGAATGTTTGGGATTGCAGGGATTCATGCTGGTGCTGGGAGGCGGGCTCTTCTATACCTTTGGGGTACTCTTTTATAAGCTTGGAAAAAATAAAAAATATTTTCATTCGATCTTTCATATTATGGTGCTTATGGGAAGCATCTGCCACTCATGCGCGGTTATGTTTTACGTGCTTTGGAGGGTTTGATCGAAGACGGGCATCATTTCCTTATGATGTTATGAATAGCAGATACGATTGAAAAAAGGCACCTACGATAATGGGACGTACCCTTAAGGACAGTTTTGAGAGTACATTACCTACCGACAGAAAAGCAGAAACCGCAGATTGATTTTCTGCGGTTTTTGTGTTATAATAAAAACATTAATCTTGAATAGTACAAGGAAGATGCTTATGAGAGATGTGATTGAACATTATAACAAGCTAATTGATGAAAACAATGACCCTGCTCGCGACCCTAAACCATTGAGAGATTATATGGACAAGTGGGACGGAAATAAGTTTATCGAGAGTATGCAGCTTGATAAAAGCAAAACCGTTTTAGAAATAGGAATTGGAACAGGGCGACTTGCCATCAAGGTTGCACCAAATTGTAAAAGCTTATGTGGAATAGATATTTCCGAAAAGACAATTCAAAGAGCTATTGAAAATTTATCAATGCATCAAAACATAAATCTCATTTGCGGCGATTTTATGTCTTGTGAATTTGAGGCACAGTTTGATGTGATATACTCGTCATTAACCTTTATGCATATACAAGATAAGTTATCAGCTATACAAAAAATTGCGG
>JAZSPS010000094.1:0-14370 GCA_045537595.1 Eubacteriales bacterium | reverse complement strand
GGAGATAAGTTTATCGAGAGTATGCAGCTTGATAAAAGCAAATCCGTTTTAGAAATAGGAATTGGAACAGGGCGACTTGCCATCAAGGTTGCACCAAATTGTAACAGCTTGTGTGGAATAGATATATCCGAAAAGACAATTAGGAGAGCAACTGAAAACCTATCAGCGTATCAAAATATAAAACTTATTTGCGGCGATTTTATGTCTTGTGAATTTGAGGCACAGTTTGATGTGATATACTCGTCATTAACCTTTATGCATATACAAGATAAATTATCAGCTATACAAAAAATTGCTACTTTACTGACAAATAACGGACTTTTCGTTTTATCAATCGATAAAAATCAGAATGAGTATATCGATGTGGGTGATAGAAAGGTAAAAATATATCCCGATAATCCTAACGATATACGTAGCTATCTTTCAATATCCAAGCTTAAGATCATAAATGAATTTGAAACAGATCACGCATACGTAACGGTCAGCACAAAAGGCTCCCTTGTGTAAAGGGAGCCTTTTTTAGTTCACCTATACCTTATCAATTTTTCTGACAAGCACTGCATTTGTGTCCACAAATGCAAAAATACGGCATACCTTTTTCGAGATATGCCGTATTTAAAAAAACTGTCCTTTAGAGTACACCACTAATGTAACTCTTTTTTTATTTGATTATTTAAAGATTATTTTTTGCAAAACAGAAAGTGGTTTTCTCCGGATTTACATTTTGTTTTACCGTAAGAAAGTTGATAGTTTTCCGGAACCTTAAGGGTAGCCTCTATTCCATTTGGAACGGTAACGGTCATTTCTACCATGATGTCGCGCTTTTTATATTCTACAGAAATACGTCCTTGGGGTACTGTGGAATATGCTGAAACATTGTTCAGCATATCTGTAAAACAAGGGGCGATGCAAACTTTATTTGTATTTTCAATTTGAATTCCCGCCAAATGACGCATGAAAAACGCGGAGACGTCTCCCCAAAAATGATGATTGAAGGAATTCATTTTTGGGTCTTGCTCTGAAAATGTATCCAAGCGGTTTTCACTGTAACGGAAGTCTTCCGGTAAAGAAGTACATCCCATATCCAGCCAGAATTTAAAGCTTGGGAAGGTCGGGTTTAAAATCATTTTCAGTGCCAGCTCAACAGAGCCATATTCCGCTAAGGTTCTGAAAATTACTCGGTTGCCAAGCACCCCAACACTCAAATGATCGTTAAACATATGAATCAGAGCTTCTAATTTATTTTCCGCGGCTTCCGCTTCACTTGCCTCAAACATATCATAATAAATTGCCATTGCTTGCGCGGTTTGTGTTTCTATCTTGGCAGATGTTTTATTTATGCATTTTAGTCTGAAGGATTTTTTTATTTCTTCAGACAAAGATTTGGCATAGTTAGAGGCTTCGGTGTCGCCTATGACGTTAAACATAAACGCGGCTTTATCGCAGATGTCCTTACAGGTTATTGTATCTGTATACGGGAGATGTGATTCCAGTGCTTTTTGTGTTACATGCGAGTGACACCAATCTCCTAGTCCATAATGGAACAGTCCGTTTTCATCCCGTTTGGTTTCCATGTAACGAAGATATTTTAATAAATACGGTGCCGCTTCACGGATAAAGTCACTGTCTCCTGTATATTGATAAATACGGTACGGTAACTCAAACATTACATTATCCCACGCGGGACCATTGCCCCACGCAAAGCCCCAATCATTGGTGGGGACGATTCCGGGAATGGCACCCTCGGAATTTTGCGCCTTAAAGACATTTCGCAGCCATTCTTTTAGAGAGCGCGCGCAATTGAAGTATATGAGCAATTGTTCAGCACTGAGTGCGGCGTCTCCTGTCCAACCGTTTTTCTCGCGCTGAGGGCAATCTGTAGGAAAATACATGAAGTTTGCCCGATCGCTTTTTATGGTACAATCAAATATCGCGTTAATATCCGCATTGTCGCATTTAAAATCCGCAATTTGCTCTAAGGAGCTGCTCATTTCGTAAAATGTAAGCAGATCCAATGTCGCCTGTTTTTCCGTAATGCCGATAACCTCGACAAACCGAAAGCCGTGATATGTAAAATGCGGCATAAACTTTTCTTGGCAATTTCCTTTGAGAGTGTAGCGATCGCATTGTGTATATTCATTGTAGGAGATATTCGCCATATCCAATTCATTTTCACGCAGCATTTCACCATAGCGTAAGGTTACCTCTTGTCCTTCGGATCCTTTGATATTCAGCTCACAAAGTCCTGCTGCATTAACAACAAAATCGTAAATATATCCGTTTTTGCTTTTTAAAATCCTTACGGGTCGATGGATATCTACGATTCCAATAGGATCACAGTCAGGAATTCTCGGTTCACCCAAGGGAGTAAGGGCAGGGAGTACGTTATTCCAATTTGAGTCATCAAAATCCTTTTCCAGCCATCCATTTAGTTCTAATCGGGCATCATAATATTCCCCAGCGTGGAATTCTTCAAAGGTAATGGGGCTGTTTGTCCATTTGAACGCATCTGCTTCAAAGAGAATCTCATTGTCGATTTCTACGCACAAAGCGACCTTGGGAGAGCTGCGGAATGGAAATTGATAAAATCTCCAGGTTTGTTGATCGGAATTGAGAAATCCATTTCCCAGCAATATTCCAAAAACATTTTCGCCTTCAGTCAGATATTCCGTTATATTGTAGTGATCATAATAAAGGTAGTGATCTGGATTGGAACGGTAGGGCGCCATATATCCTTTTGTAATATTCTGTCCGTTTAAATACAGCTCGTAATATCCCAATCCGCAAATCGTGATTTCTGCCAAGTTTGGAATTTTTTTCAGAAAGAAGCTTTTTCTAAACTGCGGATTTGGAACATGCTTATCAAAAGTATTATATTCTTTTGTCGCGCTCACAAAGCGATTTGAAAATTTCATTGTATGATCTCCTATTATAATTTTATAATTTATTTTACAAATAAAAAACAACCGTAAGAAACAGTACAAAAGTACTGTTTTCGGTTGCTTTTTTTGTAAAGGATCTTTTATCAAAATTTAATCTTGTGCATCTTCGGCATGAACGTCAACATTACGAACTGCCGTTTTCAAAATACGGATCTTGGTACGGTCATGACCTGTTTCGATCATCAAGGTTTCTTCTTTAATACTTACGATCTTTCCAATGATTCCGCCAATCGTAGTGATCTCGTCGCCTACCTTTAAATTGTTTCTCATTTCATTAACTTCACGTTCTTGCTTTTTCTGCGGTCTGATCATGAAAAAGTACAGAACCACGAACATGATAACAATGAGAAGAATAGAGCCTATGCCTTGCATGTTTTTACAAATCCTCCAAAATAGTGTTTTTTGTATTATACCATAAACATTTACAAAATGCAATATCTCTTTTGTAAATTATTTTTTTATTTAACTTGTCAGTAATAATTTTCTATAATTTTCTGTATTGGAAAAAATAACGCAAAATGGTTGAAATAAATATAAATATGTGTTATAATATAATAATAAAACAGATCATATGATCATACTGAAATAGATTCCGGAGGAGAAATATGGCTTTAAGTCCTTATATTGAGTGTGGCAAAATAATTAATACCCACGGTTGCCACGGCGGTATTAAAATAGAATCGTGGTGCAACTCTCCGGAAACACTTGCGCAATTAAAAAATTTATATATAAAAACAGGAGATGTCTTTCAAAAATATCCCATAACCAAGGCAGCTGTTTTCAAGCAGTTTGTAGTGGCAACATCAGACGCGATTTCTTCCATGGATGAAGCTCTTGCTTTAAAAGAAAAAATCGTTTTTGCTCTCAGGACGGATTTTACTCTTTCGGAGGATGAGTATTTTTTAGCGGACTTGGTTGGGTTACCTGTGATTGACGCGGAAAATCAAAGGGTATACGGAAAGCTACTGGAGGTAATTAACCGTGGCGCATCAGATATTTATGTTATTCAAACTCATGACGGGGAACGAATGATGCCTGCGGTGGATGAA
This sequence comes from Eubacteriales bacterium, assembly GCA_045537595.1. GTDB lineage: Bacteria > Bacillota > Clostridia > Oscillospirales > CAG-272 > HGM12713. The sequence continues at coordinate 10,379 of JAZSPS010000094.1, read as the reverse complement.
TTTATTGATCACATTGATCTTACTAAAGGAATTTTTGTTCGTCCGATCGACGGAATGCTTGATTAATTTGGGAGTATCTTATGATATTTGATATAATGACTCTTTTTCCCGAGCTTGTCGAATATGTATTAGGAGAGAGTGTTATCGGAAGAGCGCAAAAAAATGGCGCGATTGAAATTGCTACTTATAACATTCGGGATTATTCCGAGGACAAGCACAGACGCGTGGATGATACGCCTTATGGAGGCGGAAAGGGAATGCTGATGATGGCACCGCCAATTTATAATTGTTATGATGCCATCTGTTCTAAGAGAAATACCCAAATTTCTTCCAAACGTGTTATTTATATGTCCCCTTCGGGGCAGCTGTTTGATCAAAAGAAAGCGGAAGAGTTATCCCATTATGATGAGCTGATTATATTATGCGGTCATTATGAGGGAGTTGACCGTCGGATTATTGATGAAATTGTTGATGAGGAAATTTCCATTGGTGATTATGTCCTTACCGGAGGAGAAATTCCCGCATGTATTTTGGTTGACAGCGTGGCGAGACTGATTGACGGTGTACTTTCTGATCCTGAATGCTATGAAAAGGAGAGTATATCCAGCGGAATGTTAGAATATCCGCAATATACACGTCCTTATGAGTTTCACGGTGTTTGTGTTCCGGAGATATTGATCTCAGGTCACCATGAAAAAATTGATTTATGGCGTAAGGAACGAGCGTTAGAATTGACATTAAAGAATCGTCCGGATGTACTTGAGAAATTTAAAAAATAATTAAATTGGAGGAAACGTATTGAAAAAAGCAAGAAAAAATACTGCAGGCGCAAAGGCAATATCTTTTCGGGATGTTGCGTCTATAAGCTTGATTATTTTTTGGTTGGACAAGCTCTCCAATAAAATTTATTCCGCGTTGATCCAAGGATTCTTTGGAAAGATTTTTACGGCATATTCAGCAGAGCAAATCGCGTTTGAAAATGGTTTCTTACGGAATTATTTTTATAACGATACTAAATTTAAAAAATATTTCCGAAGATTCTGGATGTATTTATCAAAGGCATTTGAAACGAGCTTCTTTTTATCCAAGGCTAAAAAATATTTAGCAGGGCTTCTTTCTATGCCATTAAAAGCCTATGGCATTTCGTTATTTTCCTTTGGTGTATATACTGTATTGATTTATTTTATCAGATGGATGGTTCCCGGATTAAATGAATCCGGAATTGATGTAGTTATTACGGGTGTATTGATTTGTATCATTGTTTTGCCTATGTTGCTTTCTTCTCAAAGCTTGGCTGAGGCAGTAGGAAGCGCGGTTATCACACGTGCAATTTTTTCGGATGTGTTTGGTTTTCGCAAGGATTCCTTTGATGTGGAACGGTCGACCGCTCGTGGGAAATCCAATGTTATGCTTGTCTTAGGACTTATATTGGGTTTATTGACACTGTTTGTTCATCCTATTGCGATTATAGGTGGAGTTATTGCCTTTGTTGGCGTTATATTGGTTTTGGCTGTGCCTGAAATCGGAGTATTAGCAATTATTTTCTCCTTCCCATTCTTTTCTTTTTATGAAAGTCCTGTTATTATATTGGGATTGATGACATTGTTAATCACAATCAGCTATTTTATTAAATTAATACGCGGAAAAAGAATTTTGAAGCTTGAGCTTCTTGATCTTTCGGTGGTACTGTTTTTATTGATTCTTTATTTTTCCGGTACAATCACCGCCGGTGGGATTACAGGATATAACGAGGTTTTGATCTCCGTTGTATTAATGTTTGGTTATTTTTTGGTAGTGAATCTCATTCGTACAGAAAAATGGTTGAAACGATGTGTTTTGGCACTGGTAAGCTCGGCAACGGTTGTTGCTTTGATTGGAATATTTCAATATATTTTAGGAATGTTCGATAAAAACAACGCATGGTTAGATAAGTCACTGTTTTCAAATATAAAGGGGCGAGTAACCTCTGTGTTTGAAAATCCAAATGTTTTAGCCACGTATTTGGCTCTGATCTTTCCCTTTGCATTATTTTTAATGACCCTATGCAAATTGAGAAAAGAAAAATTACTATGCGCTTTTTCCATAGTCGGTATTCTTGTTTGCTTGATCTTCACTTGGTCCAGAGGGGCATGGCTTGCTGTTCTGATCAGTTTGCTGTTTTACGCTTTATTGCGTTCCAAAAGGACCTTACGTTTCTTGATTCTTGGATGCTTCTTTATTCCTTTCCTTCCTTTCATTTTGCCGGATTCGATTACAAGAAGATTTATGAGCATTGGAAATTTTTCCGATTCCTCGACTATGTATCGTTTTTATACATGGAAAGGAGTTTTTCGTTCTATAAAAGAATATTTTGTCAGCGGAGTTGGATATGGAATGTCGGCCTACGAGCAGATTTATCCTCAGTATGCCTATGCGGGAATTGAGGCCGCTGAACACAGTCATAGCTTATATTTGCAAATTCTTTTCGGAATGGGCATTGGTGGATTCATTGCTTTTTCGGTGATTCTATTCTTGTCAGCTCAAATGAATTTTGAATATCTTAAGCGAGCTAAGGATCAATCCTCCAAAATTTTTGTTATTGCAGCTATGTCCGCAATTTTAGCTGCTTTGATTATGGGACTGTTTGACTTTGTATGGTATAATTATAGAGTTTTCTTCCTGTTTTGGATCGTTTTAGGATTGGCTTGTGCCTGTGTTCGAATCGGATATGAAGAACAACGCCGTCACGGATTTGTACGCAGGGATCAAAAGGATGCTGCTACCTTGGATATTAATATCTAATAATATTATTTTTATCGAAAGGATTTAAATAGTAAAAAATGAATACTTCAGTCAATGAAAATTCAAAAAAGAAGACCAAAAAATTGGGGCGCTTTAATTTTATAGATTGTATTTTGATTATCATTTTTTTATTGGTGATTGCCACGGTTTTTTATGTTTTCACGCCATATTCCGCTATTAAAAAATTAGCGTCCAATCAAACACGCGAGATTCAATATACGGTTGAGATTTCGGGTGTTGATGAAAAGTTTATCAACATGATCAAAGAAAACGATCTTGCTGTTGATGCTGTTTCCAAAAACAGTTTAGGTACAGTTGTAAGAGTAGAATATTCCAAATACACGCAATTAAATTATGTTCCCTCTGAAAACAGCGAGACGGAAGGTGTACTTGTGGAAGGTGTTCTTTCCGAATATCCCAATAAGCATAATATTACCATCACAATTTCCGCTACCGCGGATTATGAAGCGGGGATCGGTTACTCGGTTAACAATCGAAGAATTGCTGTTGGAGAGAAAATTTCACTTCGATTTCCCGATTACAGCGGTGAAGGCTATTGCAGTTTGATATCTTATTAAACCACGTAACATTGTTTTATTTAATAAGGGGAAGTTAATCATGGGAAATAAACAAAACAATACTTCAGAGATTACTGAACGAAAGCTACCCAAATTTAAAATTCTTGATGCTGTAATCATTTTACTGATTTTGGCCGCTGTTATAGGCGTATATTTTCGATATAGTATTTTAGATCTTATTACAAACAACAGAGAGCAAAAAGATTATGCGATTTCTTTTTCTATCGAAGATATTAAAAGTACTACAGAAATGTATATAAAAATCGGAGATATGGTATATGATGCTGAGACCGGAGATCCCTTAGGCACGTTAATTAAAGCGGATGACTCTATGGAGGACGATCTTCTCATTTCTGTTGCTTCTGAATTTTTTACCAAAGATGACGGAACTGTTATTGAGGTGCTTTATCCGGAAAATACCCGAATTGATGTAAAGGGAAGAATGCTTTGTAGAGGCACGTATACGGAAGAGGGAGGCTTTTTATTGGGAGGTTCAAAATATTTATCTCCCGGTCAAAAAATTACGGTTCAAACCGAATTGGTAACCGTTTCTATTACAATCGAGGAAATTATGTTATATGAATAATTTGCATAAATAATATATTTTTAGGTGTATCGGTTGTTAATTTTTGCCATATATAATAAAAAAATCAAATGTGTGTATAAAATGAAAATTTTCAAGCCTTTTTTGTGAAAATTTTTATTAAATATCACCAATATTTAGCTATTGATTTTAAGCAAGTTTTTTGATATACTATTATATGTATAGAAGAGACCTCATGGATGTATGCTGTCAAGTCCCATGTGGGCGTAGTCTACTTGAAGAACAGGAGCAGTTTTATGGTAAAAAAAGATGTAACTATCACAAACAATATCGGCTTGCATGCAAGACCTGCTACTTTTTTTATTCAAAAGGCAAATACGTATAAAAGTTCTATTTGGATTGAAAAGGATGATCGCAAGGTAAATGCAAAAAGTCTGTTGGGTGTTCTTTCCATGGGCATTGCAAAGGGGATGACAGTTACCTTGATTGCTGATGGTCAAGATGAATCCGATGCGATCGATGGTTTGGTAGAACTGATTCAAACAGGTTTTGCTGAATAAATAAAATGTGGGCTGTTATAACAGCCCTTTTTATTTTATAATTATTAACTTGGAAGTAGGTATGTTATGCCAAAAAGTATTTCAAGAAATGAAGAACTGTTGGAAAAGGCGAATGCTTTACCTTTATGTCCCGGTGTTTATATTATGCGTGATAAAAATAATGCTGTTATTTATGTCGGGAAATCCAGAAAGCTTAAGAGTCGCGTTTCTCAATATTTTCAAAACAGCAGAAAAAATATTAAAACCTCTCAAATGGTCTATGCAACTGAGCAGTTTGATTATATTATATGTAAAACCGAAATAGAAGCATTATCTTTGGAAAATACGTTGATAAAGCAATACTCCCCAAAATATAATATCAAGCTAAAAGACGCAAAGTCCTATCCTTACATTAAAATAACGCAGGAAGCTTATCCAAAAATTATTTATACAAGATCTCGCTTAGCGGACAAAGCAAAATATTTTGGACCTTTTTCAGGTACAGCAACGGTATACTCCATTTTAGATATTCTTCATAAAAATTTGGGAATTCCAAGTTGTAAACGTTCCTTTCCTAAAGATATTGGAAGAGAACGTCCTTGTATTTACTATCAAATGAAGCAATGCTGCGGTGTATGCACGGGAAAGGTTTCTGAAACGGAATATGCGGCTTTGATTCGATGCGCTTTCGATATTTTAAGAGGTCATACCGGACAGGCAATTGAGCATTTGGAAGAGCAAATGACCGCTTTTTCCGAAGCGGAGCAGTATGAATCCGCTGCAAGATGCCGAGATACTATAAAAGCGCTTCGGCAATTAACTCAAAAACAAAATGTTGTTGCGTCTCCTGATACAAATATGGATGTATTTGGTCTATATTCTGACGATATCTGTACATGTATTTCCGTTATGTATATTCGGGATGGCTTAGTAACAGATAAAAACGATTTTATATTTCATTCGGACGCAGTAATCGACAGTAGCGCGTTAAGTGCATTTTTGGTCGAACATTATATGCTGCAAAACAATATTCCCCAAGAGGTACTACTATCCTTTGAATTAGACGAGGGCGACCGTGATACCTTAGAAAAATATCTTGTCGGGATATCAAATCACAAGGTAACCTTAAAGCATCCGGAACGCGGTTCCAACAAAGAGCTCTGCCGAACTGTTGTGGAAAATGCCAAGGAAAAAGCCCGTCAGAACAAGATAGAAGCTCAAAAGGATGAAGCGGTATTGGTTACATTAGCGAATATTCTTGCATTGGAAACACTGCCGCAGCGAATAGAAGCATATGATATATCTAATATTGGCAGTGAAAATATTACCGCGGGAATGGTGGTATTTCAGGACGGAAAGCCACAAAAGAGCGATTACAGAAGTTTTCGCATTAAATCGGTGGTTGGATCAGCGGATGACTACTCATCCATGAAGGAAGCGTTACAACGACGGATTCGCCATCTGAGAGAGGATAAAACAGGCTCCTTTTCATTTTTCCCTGATTTGCTGTTAATCGACGGCGGAAAGGGACATGTTTCCGCGGTAATGGAGGTATTACGGGAGGAAAATATATCGATTCCCGTTTTCGGTATGGTAAAGGACGACTATCATAAAACACGCGCGCTTTGTACCGCAAACGAGGAAATCAACATCGCTCGTGAAAAAGCGGTGTTCATGTTGATTTATAAAATTCAAGAAGAAGTGCATCGATTTACGATAGGAAGAACAACACAAGCAAAAAGGAAAACATTCAAACATTCTTCTCTGGAAAAGATCGACGGAATAGGTCCTGTGAAAGCAAAAAAGCTTCTTGCCGCTATGGGAACTCTTGGCGCCATAAAAAGCGCGTCTGTGGATGAAATTTCAGCCATCAGCGGTATAAGTATGATCGACGCGCAAAATATCTATCGATATTTTAAAGAGAAAGAGGATAAGTAAAAAAGCTTATTAAAATTAATAAATCTAACTATAAACGAGGAAAAAATGATGAGAATTATTACCGGAAAAGCTCGTGGTATTCGATTAAAAACGTTAGAAGGGGATGCTACAAGACCCACCGCCGAGCGGGTAAAAGAAGCGGTTTTTTCTATGATTCAATTTGATCTGGAGGGAAGAGGCGTTTTAGATCTTTTTGCGGGTTCCGGACAGATGGGATTGGAAGCATTGAGCCGAGGCGCTTCTTCTGCTGTTTTGATTGATAAATTAAAGGACGCGACGAAAATTATTGAGGAAAATGCTGTGAAAACCAAGCTTTTTCCTGATTGCAGGATTTTAAACTGTGACTGTATGGATTATATTCGAAAAAATCATGGAAAACAATTTGATATAATTTTTCTTGATCCCCCTTATGCGTCAAAATTATATGCGCCGGTACTCAAAACTTTAATTGACGCAAAAATGTTAAAAAATACTTCCATGATCATATGTGAAAGCGATACGGACGCGATTTTTGAAGGTGATTTGTCTTTGGCAGAGCGGTTTAACATAAAAAAAGTTTCACGTTACAGCAAAACCGTTATTACGATTCTTGAACCAAAGAACGAGGAGGTATAGAGATGGCTTCATTCGAAAAACGAATCGCTATTGTTCCCGGAAGCTTTGACCCTATTACGTACGGTCACGTTGATATTGCGAAACGTGCCTCCGAGCTTTATGACGAGGTATATCTTGCTGTGATGATCAATCGTAAAAAAAATTATATGTTTTCCATGGAGCAAAGAAAGAAAATTGCTGAAGCCGCCTTGCGGGAGATAAAAAATATACATGTAATATCTTCCGAAGGAATGCTTTGGGAGCTTGCGAAAGCTCTTGGTGCTTGCGCAATCGTAAAAGGATATCGGAATGAAACAGATCTTGCCTATGAAAAAAACATGGCAGTTTACAACGAGCAGCATTATCCCAATGCGAAAACCGTTTTACTGCCATCTGAAGAAGCCTATACCGATATCAGCTCAACCGCGGTTCGCGCGAAAATTTTAGAAAAAGGCGATCTTACCGATTACCTTCCTCCTTCTGCCATAGAAGAAATATATAAAATCATTCCCAGACACCTTTAAAACTAAATCGAAGAAAAACAAAGACAAGGCATGTTCTAAACAATAGAATCCTCCCATATATTTTATTGAAAAATATATCGGGAGGATTTATTTATTATGGCTGAACACTCAATTTATCAGGATATTGCCGAAAGAACCGGAGGCGATATCTATATTGGCGTTGTAGGACCGGTTCGAACGGGAAAGTCAACCTTTATCAAGCGCTTTATGGAGGCTTTGGTACTTCCAAATATTGATGACGGATATTCAAGAGACCGCGCAAGAGATGAAATGCCTCAATCAGCAGCGGGAAAAACCGTTATGACCACCGAGCCAAAATTTGTTCCCGACGAAGCCGTATCTATTCGAATCGATGATTGCGCTTCTTTACGGGTAAAAATGATTGACTGTGTTGGTTATATTGTATCAGAAGCTTTAGGAACAATTGAAAACGGTCAGCCTCGAATGGTACATACTCCATGGCAAGATGATCCCATGCCTTTTGTTGAAGCGGCGGAAATGGGAACGGAGAAGGTAATTAAAGAGCATTCGACCATTGGTATGCTGATTACCTCAGACGGCTCTATTGGCGAAATCTCCAGAGAAAGCTATATTCCCGCGGAAGAAAGAATTGTTAACGAGCTGAAAAGTATCGGAAAGCCATTTGCGATGGTATTAAATTCCGCTGACCCATCTTCTGAAAGCGCAATCGCTTTAGCATACGAATTGGAGGAAAAATACGGCGTTCCTGTTGCGCTGGTAAGCTGTATTGATCTTGACGCTGAGGATATTCGGCATATTTTAGAATTGGTTTTATATGAATTTCCTGTTTCGGAGATTTGTGTACCGCTTCCGGGATGGATGGGCGCATTGGAGAAGGATCATCAGATTAAAGCTTCCTTGCGAACATCTATTTGCTCATGCGCGGATAAGATTCGTAAGGCAGGGGATATAAAGGAAGCGTTAACTGATCTTGAAAATAATGAATATATTCAAGCTTATTGTATTGAAGAAATTGACTTAGGAACAGGAAAGGCAAAGGTCAGCGTGAAATTTGATGACGCGCTTTATTATTCTGTCATAAGCGAATTGACCGGTTTTGACATTCCAAATGAATCAGCTTTGATTTCTTTACTTAAGGATCTTTCAAGCGCTAAAAAACAGTATGACCGTGTTTCGGAGGCGTTGACAATGGCAGAAGAGAAGGGTTACGGAATCGTAATGCCTACCATTGAAGAGCTTCATTTGGAGGAGCCCGAAATTGTTAAGCAATCGGGCGGCTACGGTGTTCGCTTGTGTGCTTCCGCACAATCGATTCATATGATTCGCGCTAACATTGAAACAGAGATCAATCCGATTGTGGGAACGGAACAGCAATCCGAGGAATTGGTGAAATATATGCTCAGAGAATTTGAAGAGGAGCCTGTGAAAATATGGGAATCCAATGTATTTGGAAAGAGCTTATATGAATTAGTAAATGAAGGCTTGCATACCAAGCTGGAGCATATGCCGGAGGAATCCCGTACAAAGCTTTCCGAAACATTGGAAAGGATTATTAATGAGGGAAGCGGCGGCTTAATTTGTATTATACTTTGATTAAAAAAAACCGATAGATTTTGTCGTTTAAAATCTATCGGTTTTTATTTTTAGTTAATTAGTTAATTTGAGGATTTTTTATCGGATTCTTGGTTTAATCCATCAACTTGAGATAACGGATTGTGGGACATCGCTTCTTCCATGCTTCGATTACTCACATGAGTATATATTTGCGTTGTATTTAACTGTTCATGTCCGAGAATATCCTTTAGAACACGAACGTCCACATTTCCGCTTTGATACATTAATGTAGCGGCGGTATGTCGCAATTTATGTACGGAATAGTGTTTGGATTCAAGTCCTGCCAGATCCAAATATTTATATACCAGCCATTGCACGGTTTTGACACTGATTCGTTGCTCTCGGTTGCTCAAGAACAGAGCAGGGGTATTTGCTTTTACATGCTGCTCGCTTAGTCGCTCCGATAAATATTCACAAAGCGCCTCACGGCACGCTTCATTCAAATAAACAATTCGTTGTTTATTTCCTTTTCCGGTCACGCTCATTGAGCGAAGCTGTCGGTCTACGTCATTTAAGTCGATGCCAACCAATTCGGACACACGCATGCCGCAATTTAAAAACAAAGTAATAATGGCGTAATCTCGTGTTCGTGATTTGGATTCCGTATCGTTCTTTACCGCTGATAGCAGCAAAAGACTTTCCTCCAATGAGAGAAATTTTGGTAATGCATGCTGTCTTTTTGGGGATTCTATATTGGCTGCCGGATTTTCCTCAAGCATCATTCGTTTTGTGGTTAAATATTTAAAGAAGCCTTTGATGGAAGACAGCTTTCTTGATTTTGCCGCCGCCATATTTCCTCGAATATTATCGGCATACATTAAAAATTCATAAATATCTTCCATGGTTATGTTTTTTATGTATTCCAAATCAATTTGACGAATATCAATTTTTTCAAAATCTTCAGAATTCGGGGAAATCTTTAAATCTCTGGCTTTTAAAAAACGAAAGAAGGTTCTTAAGTCTAACATGTATTCATCAATAGTTTTTTGCGACGCGTTTTGTATGACCGATTTATACGAAGCATATTCACGTACCAAGGATGGAAGCGTTTCCATGGGAACACTGTTGATCATATACATAACCTCCAAATTGAACTGACTATTAATATTATATAACATTCAGTGATAATTTAGTGGATAAAGTGTAAATTTTTTTAGTTTTACCTTGAAAAAAAACCAACGAGGCATGATGGGCTATGTGGTTCTGATTGCGGTGTTCATCGTAATCGCCCTGGTGCTCAACGGCGGTTTTGGCCAGACTGTGAACCGCCGCATTGAATATCCCG
>JAZSPS010000101.1:0-37784 GCA_045537595.1 Eubacteriales bacterium | reverse complement strand
TATATTGAAATTACACTTAAAGCTGTCCTCCAGCGCCGTAGTCTTAAACAGCTTGCTCATCAGCTTGTCAGGGTCTACTCCGCGGCGAAGATCCAAGGTCAGCTTCAAGCCGCTCAAATCACTTTCGTCACGAAAATCGGTAACCTCCTTCAGCTTGCCCTCCTTGATCAGATCGGCAATCCGTTTCAAGATCACCTCAATGGTGGTGGAGTAGGGGATCTGCGTGATCTCAATACAGTTTTCAGCTTTATCATAGTTGTATCGGGAACGAATGGGTACCGAGCCGGAGCCTGTTTCGTACAGTTGGCGCATATTTTCTCGGTTATAAATGATGGCGCCTCCGCCGGGGAAATCGGGTGCCTTCATAATATCCAGCAAACGGTCAACGGAAAGCTTGGGGTTTTTCAACAAAGCGATGGTCGCGTCGCAAACCTCCGCCAAATTGAAGGAACAGATGGAGGATGCCATACCTACCGCGATACCTGTGTTTGGCGTTACCAAAACATTGGGAAAGGTGGTGGGCAGAAGGACAGGTTCCTTTTGGGTGCCGTCGTAGTTGTCTGTCATGTCTACCGCATCCTTGTCAATACCGCTGAAAAGCTCCTGGCAGAAGGGATCCAGCTTTGCCTCGGTATAACGGGAGGCGGCAAAGCGCATGTTGGAGGAGTACTGCTTGCCAAAGCTTCCCTTGGAATCCACAAAGGGATGAAGAAGCGCTTCGTTACCTCGGGTGAGACGAACCATGGTCTCATAGATCGCCATGTCTCCGTGCGGATTCAGCTGCATGGTGCGACCTACAATATTGGCACTCTTGATACGGGGATGATCCTTATTTAAAAGCCCCATTTTGTACATGGTGTAAAGCAGCTTTCGATGGGAAGGCTTTAGTCCGTCGATCTCGGGAATCGCGCGGGAAACAATGACACTCATAACATAGGGCATATAGTTTGTCTCAATGGTTTCCGTAATCAATTGGGGGCGGGCAGGGGCGTGAACGATTTCTTTGCTCTCGCCGGTGTTTTTCGCTTTTTTAGCCATGAATATACCGTCCTTTTATGTTTAACATCTCATTTATGTTTGCGTTGTATTTTCTGTTTTGTGTCTATCTGAATTTTTTTGCTTGGTTTTGAGAAAAATTCAAAAATCAAAGGTGAAGAACCGTGTGAGCCGCCGCTCGGATCAAACGGTTGTAAAGGGCAAGCCCCAGTCCGTCGGTTCTTGGAAGATGGGCATAAATAATATCACAGTCCAGCTCGTCCGCGTGCCGTAAAGCGGAAAAAAGGGTGTGGGCTTGCTGCGCCAGATCCTCTCGCGCGCCAATATCGATCAAACGTTCGTTTCGAAGCCCCTTCATTTCCTCGCTGTAGCATAGGATCGTACATTTTTCCGTGTTTTGCGCTCGGTGCAAAAACTTGAGCACGGCATGCTCGGAGCCGTCCAAAAGAACCAACGGTACCGTGGGAGAATAATGCCTGTATTTCATACCGGGGGAAAGGGGACGCTCGCTTTCTCCTAAGCCTTGCGTTACCGCGGGGGCAATTTCCACCGAATCGCAGACACATCGCAGAGCATCGGCGGTGATGGCGCCGGGACGAAGAAGAATGGCATGGGAGCCCTCTAATTTTACAATGGTGGATTCCAATCCGATCTCACATTCTCCCCCGTCAATAATGGCATCGATCCGTCCCGAAAGATCACGGATCACATGCTCGCCGCAGGAAGGAGAAGGACTTCCCGATAGATTGGCGGAGGGAGCGGCAATGGCAAAGCCCGCTTCACGGATAAGAGCTCGTGCCAAAGGGTGAGCGGGACAGCGAACCGCAACCGAATCCAAGCCACCTGTTACCGTCTTTGGGATCGTGTCCTTTTTGGGGAGGATCACCGTCAGCGGACCGGGCATAAACGCCTTTGCCAGCCTGTAATAGACCTCACAGGTGTGAGCGTAAAGCTCGGCATCCTTGGGATCGGCGATGTGAATGATCAGCGGATTGTCGGAGGGACGTCCCTTGGCGGCATAAATTTTTTCAGCCGCTGCAGCATCCGTGGCATTTCCCCCAAGACCGTAGACCGTCTCGGTAGGGAAGGCAACAAGACCGCCTTGTCGAAGAAGGGAGGCAGCCTCGGAAATATCAGAATCAGAAATAGAAGGGCTTTTTATATCATTTGGTGATATTTTAAAGATTTTTGTATTCATGTACAGTCCTTTTTTTAAGATTATACCGTTTCGGAAGCCTTTAATTTTTCGGCGGTGTCGGCGGTGATCAGTGCATCGATCATAGCACCGATACTGCCGTTCAAAAAGCTTTCCAGTGAGAATAGTGTCAGACCGATGCGGTGATCGGTTACCCGTCCCTGAGGATAATTGTAGGTACGGATTCGCTCACTGCGGTCGCCTGTTCCTACTTGGCTTCGGCGGTCGGAGGCGATCCTTTCGTTTTGCTCGGTTATTTTTATGTCATAAAGCTTTGTTTTCAGCATTTTCAATGCCTTATCCTTGTTTTTGAACTGACTTCGCTCCTCCTGACATTCAATAACGATCCCCGTAGGCTTATGAGTTAATCTGACGGCGGATTCGGTTTTGTTGATGTGCTGACCGCCGGCGCCGCTGGACTTGCAGGATTCGATTACAATGTCAGCGGGATTGATCTCAATTTCAATATCCTCAGCCTCGGGAAGGACCGCTACCGTGGCGGTAGAGGTTTGGATACGGCCCTGTGATTCGGTTTCGGGAACACGTTGAACACGGTGGACACCGCTTTCAAACTTGAAACGGGAATACACACCGTCTCCCTCCACCATAAACGTGATTTCCTTAAAGCCCCCAAGCTCTGTTTCGTTGGCGTTCATCAATGAGATCTTAAAGCCGCAGGATTCCGCGTACATAGAATACATGCGATACAAAACCGCCGCGAAGAGCGCCGCCTCCTCGCCGCCTGCTCCGCTTCGGATCTCGATCATAACATTTTTGTCGTCGTTAGGGTCACGGGGAAGCAAAAGGATCTTCAGCTCGTCCAATAAAATCTCCATACGGGACCTCGTGTCCTTTAGCTCGGCGCTGACCATTTCCTTCATTTCCGCGTCGAGAGGCTCCTCCCAAAGAGCCTTTGCCTCCTCATGCTCGGTCTGGGTTTTTCGGTAGCTTCGAAATTTGTCTATGACAGGCGTTAAATTTTTATAGTCCTTCATGAGGGCCGCGTATCGGTCGGGATCGGAGAAAATGTTGGGATCTGCCAGCTCTTGCTCCATTGCCTCATACCGTAATTCCGCTTCCTTTAATTTTTCTAACATAAATTGTCCTTATCTTATATGATCAATAATTATAGAATGACTTGACGGCACGGTAGGTCTCATAGAGATCCACCTTTGCGATGACCTCGTAGGGCGCGTGCATGGAGATCACGGGAACGCCCAGATCGATGGTGTCAATATTGTGCTTGGAGATATATTTCGCAACAGTTCCGCCGCCTCCGCAGTCAACCTTTCCAAGCTCACCTGCCTGCCAAACCACGCCGTCACGGGAGAGCACGGCACGGAGCCAACCGATATATTCAGCGGTGGCATCATTGGTTCCCGATTTACCGCGGGAGCCTGTAAATTTGGTAAATACCGCACCGCAGCCCAGCAGAGGCGTATTGCGTTTTTCAAATACATCGGGGAAGTTGGGATCATATGCCGCGGAAACATCGGCAGACAGGCATTTGGAGTTTGCACGAACTACGGCAGAATTTCCTCCAAGGGCTGAGGCAATCTCACCGATAATATCCAGTATTAAGTCGCTCTGCATACCGCCGGGACCGTCGCTTCCCGTTTCCTCCTTATCGGCAAGGATACACATCATGGTATGCTTGCTATCGGTGCTGTCCAGAAGCGCCGTAAGGATCGGATACGCGCAAACACGGTCATCGTGACCGTATGCGCCGATCATAGAACGATCCAATCCCACATCCCTTGCCTTTGCCGCGGGAACCACGCAAAGCTCGGAGGAGAGAAAATCGTCCTCGGTGATACCGTATTTTTCATTTAAGATCCGCAAAACATTCAATTTTACGGAGTTTTCCTCGCTGTCAGGCATGCTGCCCACCAAAACATTCAGCTGCTCGCCTTTAATGGAATCATCCAGCGGTTGTTTTCCTTGCTCATGACCCAAATGGGGAAGAAGATCATTGATATAGAACAAGGGGTCTGTCTCATCCTCTCCGATGGAAACATCAATTACCTTTTCATCCTTGGTTACGATTACACCGTGAAGAGCCAAGGGTGTAGCAACCCATTGATATTTACGGATTCCGCCGTAATAATGGGTCTTAAAGAAGCTCATGCCGCTATCCTCATAAAGAGGGCATTGCTTTAGGTCGATTCTGGGCGCGTCGATATGTGCCGCTGTTATGCGGATTCCCTCATTGATCGGTTCAGTGCCCACGGAAAAAACAAAAAGATTTCTTCCGCGGTTATTATAATATAATTTATCGCCCACAGAGATCTTATCGCCAAGACGATACGCGCGGTACCCCCTTGCCTCCGCCATGGCGATGGAAGCCTTCAGTGCCTCTCGCTCGGTTTTTCCGTTATCCAGATATTTTTTGTAATCAACGGCGTAATCAAAAGCGGCTTGAGTGATTTCCTTTCCCGCTTTTTCATAAACTGTTTTCTTTTCGTAGATCAATTCGCTTTTTTCGCTCATGATTTGCTCCTTTTATTGAATTTCGTTATTTTCGTAATACAATTTTTTATACATACTCATCGCGTCATTTACCTTGGAAACATAGGCTTTTGTTTCGCTAAAAGGAATTTGGGTCAGATTTCCGTTTTCATCGGTATATTCGGAATTCTTGAGCCAATTCGCCACATTTCCCTCGCCGGCGTTATAGGCTGCCAGCGCTGTATTCCAATTGTAATCAAATTTTCTGTACAGATAACAAAGATAATATGTACCGTATCGGATGCTTACATCCGGCTTATTTAGGGATTTTTTATTCAAATTCTCTTGCAGATGCTCGTCACCCGTAAGCCATTCAAAGGTGGAGGGCATCATTTGCATCAGTCCTCTCGCTCCTTTGGAGGATTCCGCCAAGGGATCAAAGTCGCTTTCTACTTTTATGACCGCAAAAATAATGTACTCGGGAACATTATATTCCGACGCGTATTGAGAAACGATCTCCCGGTATTTTCGCGGGTGAGTTCCTTCATCTACCGTATTCCAAATAAGATTGACCCCTACTCCTACCGCAATGGACGTACAGATGATGAGCAGAACGGCAAGAAAGCGTATAAGATTTTGTTGCCGAACCGCTGCTTTTGCGGAGTTTGCCATAGATTTATCTCCTTTTATCTTGTTTTATATCCTTTCGCTGAGTTTCAATTTTAAATCGGTGTACTTTGGATTTATGTGGGTAAAGAAAGCTGTGTCAGCAGGCTTTGAAGCTTTTTTTCAAGGTCATCCCGATTTTCCGTATTGATAAGCACGTAATCGGAATTCTCACGGTAAAAAGCATCGCTCCTTTGCGCATGGATCCGTGCTTTTGCTTTTTCCTCGCTGATATGATCTCGCTCCATGATCCGACGAAGACGGACTTCAGGGGGAGCGATTACGGAGATGACCGTATGGCACTCCTTATGAAAGCCCGATTCGATCAGCGTGGGCGCGTCTACCGCCGCGGCAGAGTAGCCTTCCTCCTCCAGCCTTTGGAGCTGTTTTCGAACCTCCCCTAAAACAAATCCAAGCACGGTTTGATTCAGCAGCTTTAGCTTTGCCTCGTCGTGAAAAACAATTTCCGAGAGTGCGGAACGGTCAAGGGCTCCGTTTTCGCGGAAAATACCGTTTCCAAACGCCTTTCGAAGGGAATTCAAGCATTGGGAGGGGGGGATCAAGAGGGAGTGATAGACCTTATCGGCATCAATTACGGGGATGCCATATTGAGACAAATATTCACAAAGAATACTTTTTCCGGCACCTGTAGGACCTGTAATACCAAGAATCGTAATAGACATTCCCATACTCCTTTCGCTGTGAATGGTTTTAAAAATTCAACAGGCGTATTCGCCTCTTTGCTTTTGTGCTTTATTTGCGAAGCTTATTGTAATTTATTTTGCAGTGATTCAGGATAGAGAAATTTCTTTTTTCTCAGCCGCTGAGCGATATGCCGCGTCCATGACCGCCTGCACATGCGCACCGTCCTTAAAATCGGGAGCCGCTTGAACCCCTGTATAAACCGAATTCAAGAAGCTGTACATACTGCCTACATGCCCCCGCAGCCAATCGGAAGGGGCTTTGGGCGCGGGAAAAGCACCGCCGGGAGAGGGATAACGTCCCACACATTCGATCGCGGTATAGCCGTTGGTTCCCCCAAGCATCTGCGGCTTTTCGGAGGCGTCATAAAAATACAGATAATTGGGCTGCATAAGGGAGAATTGCAGAGAGCCCTTTTCGCCGAATACCGAGATCCTCAGATCATCGTTGGCACCGTTGATCAGCTTACTGACCGTAATGGTTCCCATGGCTCCCGAGCGAAGGCGGCAAAGCATATAAAATGCCTCATCCGCGTTGGTTACCCAATCCTTTCCGTCCATCCCCGCGCGGTGGGAATAAGCGATCTGCGGCATTCCGTATACACTTTCAAATTCCCCGCAAAGAGAATAGATCAGGTCGATGGCGTGAGAGCCCAGATCAAAAAGAACACCGCCGCCGCAAATATCCCGATTCTGTTTCCAGCCCGCGGGACGGCAGATATCGGTACAGCTATTATGAAAATATTCCGCCGTAAAGGAAAGTACCCGACCGATCCGTCCTTCCTTTACCAGCTCCGATGCCCGAAGAATGGGTGCCAGATGTCGGTTGTTGAAGACCATGGTACAGATCCTTCCGCTTTTTTTTGCCAAATCGGCAAGCTCTTTCGCTTCTTCCGCACTGACGCACAGCGGTTTTTCACAGTAGATATGTTTTCCCTTGGCGAGGGCTTTTTTTATGGTTTGGTAATGATAAATATTCGGTGTGCAGATATCGATAACATCAATGCTCGGGTCGTTTATCAGCTCATCCTCATTTGCCGACGCTACCTCAAATCCGTATGCGCGGGCAACCGATTGAGACTTTTCAAGGGTTGTGGTACAAACGCCTTTAACAGAGGCGTGAAAGGGAAGTATTCCGTAATAGTATTTCAGATTATCCACGCAAAAGGCGTGTGTCTTTCCCATAGCGCCAAATCCCAGCAATCCGATCTTAATTTCTTTTTTTATACTATCGTTCATACCAACGATCTCCCATCATAAATATATACATATTATTATACCGCATTTAAGCCTTTTTTTCAAGTACATCTATATTATTTTTATATTATTTTTTATTTTGGTTGAAAAAAAGAGAGAAAGATAGTATAATATATTACAGTGAAGCTTTGTCAATGACCGATGAATTATGGGAAGATTGGGTATAGAGAGGCATAAAGCAGGCGAGGTAACGAGGTAGAATGAGGAGAAGGTGAAAATGAAGAGCATGAAAGGCATGAAGTATGATACCATATTATTTGACGCGGACGGAACCTTGCTGAATTTTTCGAAAGGTGAGAGGGAAGCGCTTTGTGAGGCGCTCTTGGAGCTTGGTGTGACAGCGGATGAGGATATGATCGCTACATACAGTCAGATCAACGAGGGCTTGTGGAAAAAGCTAGAGAAAAAGGAAATTACAAAAGAGGTTTTAGTATATCACCGCTTTGAGCTGCTATTTGACCGTTACGGAATTGTTGGCGATCCGCAAAAAATGGCAAAAGCTTATATGACCTCCCTATCGCAAAAGGGATATCTTTTGGAGGGAGCAAGGGAGCTTTGTGAGCGGCTTTATGGGAAAGTCCGTCTTTATATTGTTACCAACGGAATAGAGTTTATCCAGCGCGGAAGGTTCAACAGTACCGGATTGGGGCGGTATTTTAACGATGTTTTTATTTCGGAAATCATAGGCTGTGAAAAGCCTGATGTTCAATATT
Organism: Eubacteriales bacterium; assembly: GCA_045537595.1. Classification (GTDB taxonomy): domain Bacteria; phylum Bacillota; class Clostridia; order Oscillospirales; family CAG-272; genus HGM12713. Next base: position 29,808 of record JAZSPS010000101.1, on the reverse strand, counting down.
TTGCGTATGTTGCCGAGCATATTCCGAATTTTTGCGGAGAGAAGACTCTGATTGTGGGAGATTCTCTCACCTCGGATATTAAGGGTGGAATCGCCTATGGCATCGACACCTGCTGGTTTAACCCCAAGGCGAAGGAGGCTCCCGAGGATATGCGGGAGCAGATCACCTTTGAGGCAAGAAATTTTGATGATGTTTATGGTTTGATTACGCAAGGAGAAAGGCTATGATCCCAAAAATAATTTTCAGCGAGCTTTGCCGCTTGGGCATTGAATACGAAGCTATGCTTTCCCTGAAAACCGTTTCCACCTTCCGAATCGGAGGTGTGGTTGAGCTGGCTGTTTTTCCCGACAACATGGAAAAGCTTGCCTTCGCGGTTCGTTTGTTTCGTGAGGCGGAGATCCCATGGGAGCTTGTGGGAAACGCTTCCAATGTATTATTTCGGGACGGAGTTTTAGAGGGAGCGTTGATTCTGACCAGACGAATGTCAGCACTGAAGCGAGAGGGGCAAGTGATCACCGCGCAGTGCGGCGTGATGCTGTCCGCTTTAGCGCAGTGCGCGGCAAACGCGTCTCTTAGCGGATTGGAGTTCGCTCGGGGAATCCCCGGAACGGTAGGGGGCGCGGTTTTTATGAACGCGGGCGCGTATGGCGGCGCGATTTCTGATGTGTTGGTCAAAAGCCGTGGCTTGGATTGTGAAAGCGGAGAGCTTTTTGAGCTATGTGACCATGCTTTTGGTTACAGAACAGGCGCGTATGTCACGCATCCCAATTGGATCTGCTTGGAAGGAGAGTTTACTCTTGAGGAGGGATGTCAAGAGAAAATATTCCAAACAATGAGAGAACAAACTGAACAGAGAAGGGAAAAGCAGCCCTTGGAATATCCCAGCGCGGGAAGTTATTTTAAGCGTCCTGTGGGACATTTTGCCGGCAAGCTGATTGAGGACTGCGGATTGAAGGGATACACGGTGGGACAGGCATCTGTTTCTCAAAAGCACGCGGGTTTTATTATTAATTTAGGCGGTGCCGAAGCGGCGGATGTATTGCGCTTGGAGGAGCATATTCGTGCGGAGGTCTTACGTGAGTTTGGCGTGGAGCTGGAACGAGAGGTTCGGTATATTCGCTAAAGCGTTTCGGGAGGAAAAGGCGCCGCGGAAGCCAAGAAACATTAAAAAATCAAAAATATGAGGAAGAGATATGTCATTTACAAAGGATGTGGCTGAGGAATTGATCCTTTTGCCGATCAAAAAGACCTGTTGCCGTAAGGTATTCCTTTTAGGCTTATTGTTTGCCTTCACGGAGGAGGAGGGGGTGTTGCGGGGAAAATTCCGTACACAGAGCGCGGCTGAAACCGCGGTTCAGCTTTTAGATAAGGTTTTTCACGCGAAGGCGGAGCTTACCAAAAGCTGCCAAGTTGGTCGGCAGAGCTTTATTGTGACGGTTCGCTGTGGGGCGATTGCCTCTTTTTTACGCTCCTTGGATGACGGAAAAGAGGGGATGTTGCACAGTGACGCCGGCTTTCGATGTGCTTGCTGTCCTCAGGAATTTTTGCGAGGGGTTTTCCTTGGATGCGCGACGGTCAGCGATCCTCATAAGGAATACCATTTGGAATTTTTGATTCCCACGGAGGGGAGAGCGGAGGCACTTTCCGGTCTTTTAATTTCCATTGTGGGGAAATGCGGAAGGGTAAGACGTCGGGATAAGTTTGGCGTTTATTACAAAAGCAACGGTTCGATTTCCGATCTGCTTTACTATATCGGGTGTGCTAAGGGCAGCTTTAATGTGGCGAATGTTTGTATTGAGCGGGATATCCGAAACAATGAAAATCGAGCGACAAATTGTGTGGCAAGCAATATTTCCCGTTCGGTGGGAGCCTCGCAAAAGCAAAAGGCGGCGGTTGAAAAATTGATCGCCAATCGAAGAATCGATGCCCTGAGCGAGGAATTGCGTTATACCGCTAAATTGAGAATGGAATATGATTCCGCATCCTTAGCGGAGCTTGCCATGCTGCATGAGCCTCCGATTTCCAAGTCGGGTCTGAATCGGCGTCTCGCAAAGCTGATAGAGTCGGCAGAGGAAGATTAAATAACGGGACATAAAAAATTAGCGTAGGCTAACCGATATAGTTAGTCTACGCTAATTTTGATTTTCGTAAGCTCGAATCAGATCGGCGTTAGATTTGAATTGTAACGGGAGGAGTCTCTATGCTGCTGCCTTTGGTTTGTGGTCCGTTTTGCTGAGTCTTACGCCATTTTTCTTCAAATTCCAAAATATCGGCGTTGGGAAGGTTGGGGGGACGTTTTCCGAAAAAGCTTTGAACATACGCGTTGGTTTGTTGGCACTGGAGTTCAACAAGCTCTTTGGGTTCCCATGCCATGGAATAGGAACGCATAGCCACTCCTTCGCCCTGACAAAGGCGTGTGAGATTCGGAAAATAATTTTGCAAAAGGAATTGGGCGTAGGATACCAGACGAAGGCTGCCGTAGCAACGGTATTCACGGTCATATTCATAACCCGACGCCTCTACCGCCACGCTTTGACGTGTCTTGATCGCGGAAATGATGGAGTCCTGTGTATTGTTCTCCGCGAAGCAGATGGTGAACAAGTGAGGGAAGGATTCGGACTTAAGTAATCCGTGGACGTCACTGGAGCCAACCACGGGGATTTGCAGACCTTCGGATCTCAGCTCTCCCCAAAGAGCGATGGAGCGGTTATTTCCGACCTGCTTCATTCCGCCCACCAGCTCATAGGCATCAAACATCCCGCTCATAAGCAAAATGCGGGCAAATTCATCGCAAACATTATATACCTGTGATTTTCCGGGGATCCAATAGGGGTGAGGGAAGATCGCCAAGCCGCCCGCTTCGTGGATCTTATCGGTTGCCCACATGGCTTTGGCATAGCGTTCCTTGTATTTTTCGGGGACAGCTTCGGGTACTTGCTTTAGGTATTTCTCAATATCCCGTTCATAGCCTTCTTTATCATGGACATACAGCTCCGTAACGCTTTTTGTTCCTCCTACATGGACGATATGTACCACGCTCCCCGGCGCGTGCACCTCTTCTCCTCTGACACGTGTGAAATTCAGCTTAACATTTTCATATGTTTCGTCAATCTCTCCGCCGGGATAGAAACGGTTATGATCGGTCAGCGCAAAGAAATCATAGCCCTGCTCACGGTAATGTCCTGCCAGCGCGGCGGGATCCTGTTTTCCGTCAGAGCGGTAGCTGTGGGAATGAAAATCGCCTTTGAGGGGACGAAGACGGTACAGGTCCTCATACAGAGAGTATACTCTGAGCTCCTGTAATTTCTTTTCGCCGTAAGACAGCACGAGGATATGCTCTTGCTCACCCTCAAAGGTATAAGTAAAGCAAAGGATGCCGTCATGCGCCTCGGCGGTTATTGTTTTATGGGAATGGGGGGCATAATAGTTGTCATCCCCATTGACTGAGATGACTGTTAATGTATATTCTTCTCCGTCAAAAAGCAAAAACGCTTTTTCTGTGGGGATCACTTTCATTTGCGTGGGGGTATCCGCCGGTATGACCGCGGGATAAATTGCGTAATTTTGAGGTTTTGGCAGCATGGAAGCGCTCCTTTTCGTTATTTACAGAGTCTGATCAAGACTATCAGCTATAAATAATTATAGCACAATTTTAATCTTTGTTCAATAGATTCGATAAAATTAGAAACCAAGGATTAACAAAATCGTAATTTGTGTATGTAGGTGCATTTATGAAGATATTTTTCGAAGGCGGTTGACAAATAAGAAAAAAGAGGGTATAATTACTTTTGTGAGTTCGAAACCATCCTCACGTAAAACAAAACTAAGGAGAATTGAATATTAATGAAAAACGCTTTGAAAAAGCCTATGAAGCGGAAATTGGGCGAAAAAACGCTGTACTTGTGCTATGCCGCGGCGATTGCCGCGTTGTATGTGGTCCTTACCCTTGTATCACAGCTATTGGGGTTGGCAAGCGGTATGATACAGCTTCGTCTTTCGGAGATTCTGTGCTTATTGCCGATCTTTATGTCGGCGGCGGTTCCGGGAGTAACCATTGGGTGCTTCCTTGCCAATCTGCTGACCGGTGCTGTTTGGTTGGATATTTTATTTGGTCCCATTGCTACGCTGATTGGGGCGCTGGGAACGAGAGCTTTGCGAAGAAATTCTTTTTTTGCCGCCATTCCTCCTATTCTTTCCAATACTGTGATCATTCCTTTTGTATTGGCATATGGCTATGGGGCGGAGGAGGCGATTCCGTTTATGATGCTGACGGTAGGAATCGGAGAGATTCTTTCTATCGGAGCTTTGGGCGGAATTCTTTTTCATATTATCAAGAAAAACGTCAAGTATTTCGGTGACCGCTGAAGGCTGAAAATATATTGACAAAGGTAACAAAAGGGTGTCTATGGAGGTGTACGATTGAATCCTGCATATTATATACCAATTTTAATGATGTTTTTTGTTTTGTTTTTCGTTTTGAGAAATCAAAAGCAAATGATGATAAAAAAGCTAATCAAGAAAAGAAAATTGGAGGATAAAACTCAAATGGTAGAGCTTGCGAAAAGATTTATTGACAAAGAGTGTCTTATCTACACATTCAACGGCAGTCAGATCAACTGTACGATTAAGGAGGTCAGCACCGGTGCGGTATTGGTTGAAAGCGACGGTACAGTGGAAGCTATAAACTTTGATTTTATTATGCGGATCAGAGAATATCCGAAAAAGAAAAACGGCAAGAAAAAGTCGGTAGTGCTTGATTGAATCTCAAAGAAGGAAAGAAATTTACATAGTGTAATTTTCTGTGTTTACAGAAGGTAACGGAAAAAACAAATGCTACACACTATTTGTTGTTTGAAGGAATACAGTCCGTACATCGCGCAAAGCTTAGCGCGTGGATGTGGTTTAGATATGTCAGCGTACAAGCGCCCATCCCCAAAATTTCGTAGGGAATGGCGTCCTCGACATCCCGAGAGCCAAGGTGTTTAATGAGAGATGATTTGACACATTATTGCCGACGTAGAGGCAATACTATTCCAAGGCTTTAACGGGTGCCATTGCTTAGCAATGGCACCCGTTCCTTTTATTCCTTGTGATATTCGGTTTATGAAAATCAGGAAAAGATTTCTGATACATCCTTTCCCATTACCCATGCGTGGGAGAGCTGAATATCGTCATCAAATACGATAATATCCGCGTCTTTTTGGGGAGCAAGGATTCCTTTATTCACCTTCATGATCTGAGCGGGGATCTTTGTCATCATTTTCACCGCTTCGGGCAAGGAGATCCCTACCTCCTGTGTCATGACACGGATCAGCCGATCGGCGGTAGCGATGCTTCCCGCAAAGGCACTTCGGTCCAAGAGCTTACATACGCCGTCCTCGATAATGAAGTCTGTATTCAACATTCTTCCTACGGTAATATCGGTGCCCGCAAGGCTGAGGCTATCGGTGACAAGCGCCACCTTATCACTGCCTTTTGCTTTTAAGATCAATTTGATCAGGTTGGGAGGGAGGTGCTTACCGTCGGCGATGATCTCCGCATACAGATCATCACAGAGCAGCGTGGTTTCAACGACCCCCAAACGGCGGAAGCCATGATCCCGTGTTACGGTAGAGGTACAGGAATACAGGTGGGTTACAAGAGAACATCCGTTTTCCATCGCGATGCGCATCTCGTCGTAGACAGCGTTGGTATGACCCGCGGCGGCGATAATCCCGTGCTCGGTCAGATAATGGCAAAATTCTCCCTTCTCATCCTGTTCGGGCGCATAGCTCCATCGGGCAATGGCGTGTCCCAGCTCATCGATCAGCGGGATATATTCCTTCGGATCGGGAGGGGTTATAAAATCGGGAGACTGCGCTCCGCTTTGCTCCTTGGAGAGGTAAGGACCTTCCATGTGCGCACCCAGAATATTGGCTTTGGTTCGGCTGTCCCTTTGCGCGCCGGCGATGGACCGCACCGCTTGTGCCATTTTACCGATGGGGGCGGCGGATATGGTAGGACAGAGGGAGGTCGTTCCGTGCTTCAGGTGAAACTCGGAGCCGCCGATAATATCCTCTGTGCTTCCGATAAAGTCAAAGCCCGCGCCACCGTGGGTATGCAGATCGATAAAGCCCGCGCTGACGTATTGTGTGCCTACATCAATCTCGGTATCGCAGGGAAGCTTTTCCTCACTGACGGCGATAATGGAGGAATCTGAAAAATAAACATATCCTGAGCGGATCTCGTTTTCCACGATGATCCGCTCGCTCTTGATTCCTGTAATCATAGAAGGGCAGAGCTATCACTGTCAAGGTACAGGATCGCGTCAGGCTGACGGCGGAGGATGGTGGCAGGGCAATCCTCGGTGATCTCGTCATTTAATGTATGCTTTACCGCTACCGCTTTGGTTTTCGCGGGGACGATGCAGAAAAGATAAGGAGCGGCGGTCAATGTGGGGCAGGTAAGAGTGATTGCCTGCTTAGGAACCGACGCAAGATTGGGGAAGCATCCGTCATTGACCTGCTGTTGACGGCAGACCTCATCCAAGGGTACAATCTTGACCGCTTTCTCATCATCAAATTTGGCGATCCACGGATCATTAAACGCGATATGTCCGTTTTCTCCGATTCCCATTACGACGATATCTGTGGGATTTTCCTTTAAAAGCTTTGCGTAACGCTCACATTCCCTTTCGGGGTCCTCCGCTTTACAGTCAAGAAGATTGACGGATTTGAAGGGAACCCTTCCGAATATATGGTCGGTGAGAAATTTTCCAAAGCTTTGTGCCAAAAATTCCCCTTTCAATCCGATATATTCATCCATATGGTAGGCGTTGATCCGTGTCCAGTCGATGTCCGAGCAGCTGATAAGGGAAGCCAGCACATCGTTTTGAGAGGGGGCTGCGGCAAAGATCATATTGATCTCTTCTTTCGTTTCCAGCAGGGCGAGGATCCGATCGTGAATATCCTTTGCGGCAACCTCTCCCATTTCCTTACGGGTAGGCATGATTTTCACACGCAATGTGTCTTTTTTTAATTCCTTCATTGAATGATCTCCTTTAGATTATTGAGTGCTGTCAGAAAAGCAATCCTTTGGTTTTCAAATTTATAGGGGTTTTCAAAGTCTTTTCCTTTTAATTTGTGAAGTCCGTCAAAGGTTTCCAAATGGGGCTCCAACGTGACAACGATATCCTTGGACGCATAAGAACGGTGGGCGGTGAGGATCTCCCTGATGGATGCCTCGCCTTTACCGGGGGGAACAATGGCTCCTCGATAGAGGGAATCCTTAATATGAAAGTATTCGATATGATCCCGAAGGAGCTCGTAAGCGTCGGGGAAGGGACGGTGCTGATCCAGCACGAAATTTCCCATGTCGAAAACACAGCGAAGCTGTCCGCTGAAGACAGTCAAAAGATCCAGACACGCCTCGGGGGGTTCCCCGTAAATTTTAGCTTCGTTTTCATGGCACAGACATACGCCGTACCGTTCTGCCAAGCGAAGCATTCTGCCAAGCTTATCCAGAACCTCTTCCCGACATTTGGCAATCGGCACATCCTTTTTCGGGTAGAAGCTGAATACACGGATATTTTTTGCTTCAAGGCAATTGGCAATGGAAAAGACATGCTCAGCCAGCGCCAGATGTTCCTCAAAGTCTCCGTCCAAGGGGATTTTTCCAAGGGGAGAGCCGATGGAATTGACACGAATATTTGCCGTGTCCAGCTTTTTCTTTACCTCCTCGCACTCGGAATCGGTAAGCTCGGATATGTTTTTTCCGTTGATATTTCGGGGTTCAATACAGCCAACTCCGTTTTCGTTCAGCATGTTAAGCTGTGTATCAAAATCGGAGGAGTATTCATCCGCAAAGGCGGAAAGAATAAATTTTGCCATTACAGTTCCTCCATTTGACGAATGATTTCCTCTGTTCCGTTTTCAAGAGAGCGGACAATGGCGTTCATAATAAATACCGGATGAATAAATTCGGCATAGGTACAGGGAGAATCCCCTCCGCGGAGTAACTGATAAAATTCCATAAATTCAGCCGCAAAGGTTTCTTTTACGCTATAGGTATCCCCGATGTAATGATCCTGACAGCTGATCGCCGCGTAATAGACCTTATGGCGCTTCTCCGCATATTCCAGAATTATGTCATATTTTTTATAACGAACCACGCAGAGAATGCTTTCGTCCTTTTGAAAGGCACGTACCGACAGGGGATCATTGCCGAAAATCGCGCAAAGGACCTGAACCAAATGCTGCGCGTAGAAAAGAAATCCGCCGTATTCGCTGTGAAAATCCATGGGGGCGCGCAAATGACCGCTCATGACCTTCCCGTAGGTCTCGTTTTTTACCGCCTCGGCAAGCTCTTTGACGTAATCCGCGTGGACACAGCAGGAGCCACCGCAAAAACGGATATTGTTCGCTTTGAGCGCCTTCATAAAAGCCACAGCCTCTTCCTCGGAATTGGTGATGGGCTTGTCGATGAACATAGGGATCCCGCTTTCAATGTAGGGCTTCGCGTATTTGAAATGATGATCACCGTGGCGCGCGGTAATGATGAGACCGTCAATCCTTCCCACAAACGCGTCGTAGCGCTCTACACTGGGGACTCCATATTTTTTCCAAATTCTTGCCACCGCGTCGGGTTCATCGCTGTATACGCCCACAAACTCTACATCGGTGACCAGCTTTTTATTTTGCACCAGATCAATGAACACATCGGCATGGGAATTTTCACAGCCCAGGATGGCAACCTTATACATCTTTTTTCTCCTCCAATTGTTATAGCTTCTGTTATAGCTTCGATTAACCTTTAATGGCTTGATAACTTACGATTACTGAAGCTTGGACGACAGTGAACGTGGCAGAGGCATGCGCGTCAGAATTTTTTTGGCAGGGGATTTTGCGCGTGGACCGTTTCGATGATATTGATGATCTTTGCCGCGTTTTCTGTTTTTACGGTGAGGGGCGTGCCCTCGGTAAGATTGTCATACATCATCTTATAGTAGTCTCTTACCGCTATGTTGAAGGAGGTTCCCGCGTAGGTATCCGCTTCCTCGTGGAATTCCAGCTTTTCAGAGCAATAGATGGGAAGTCCCTCTTCATTTTTCAGAGGTTCGAGGATCAAGGGCCTTTCCGGATTTTCTCCGTCAACGATATATTTCGTTTTATATTCCTTGGTCGTGCATTGGTGGGTTCCCTTGGAGCCCTGAATTTTTATATTGTACGGACAGAAGGCGTCCACGGAGGAAATCTCAATATCTACCGTGGGCTTTCCGGGCGCGGTGAGGATGATCTTGGCGTAATCCTCGGCGTCTCCGCTTGTCAATGCCAGATCCAGCTTCGAATATTCTACACGGGTGTTTTCGTCAAAATCCAAAAATCCCAATCCGATACCAATGGGGTGAGGTCCTGTATTATAAACGCTTCCTCCCATTTTCATTTGAACGGTTTGCCAGTCCCAACGGCGGGCAAATCCATTAAAGCGAACGCTGACCTGCTTGATATCTCCCAATTTTCCGCTGTCAGCCAGCGCCTTTGCCGCGACATAATAGGGAGCGAGGAAGGTTTGCTGGAATACGGCAAGGGTGACATGATGCTCCTTGGCGATATTCATGAGATCGCAACATTCATAATAGTTTCTCGCGAAGGGCTTTTCTACCACAACATTAAAATCGTGCTCCAACAGATCCTTTGTGACCGCGTAATGCATGTCCGAGAAGGTTGCGTTTACGACCAAGTCAATGTCCTTCCGACCAAACAGCTCACGGTAGTCCTCCATGACCTCACATTCGGGATATTCCTCCTTCGCGCGGAGGCGGCGTTCGGGATCTAATTCTACGATCGCGGCAACATCAAACCAGATATTTTCTTCATTTTTGAAAAATCTTCCGTGAATGTCCCGTCCGCTTCTGCCCTGACCGATGATGGCAAGCTTTAATTTTTTCATAGGGTATTTTTTCCTTTTTGTTTTTCTTTTGTTTTTTATTGATGGATTACTTTCTATTTCTTATAATTTTCTTACGACCTCATTGCATATTATATAATAATTTTTTTGTTTAGTAAATAGAAAAAAATCTGTTTAAACATTGCAAAAAGTGTAATGCTGTGGTATACTTTATTTAGGAGGTGGGAATATGGATATTGTGAGTTTCTTTGAATACGCCGATGATATGATCTTATGCAATCATGCCATAAAATCCAATCAGGCAAGAGAGGATTATGCGCCCCATTCTCATGACGTGTTTGAAATGATCTTTTTTAAGCGGGGAAGGATCACCTATATGGTTGACGGTCAGAAATACAAGCTGAATTGCAATGATCTTGTGATCACCCGACCGTTTGATATTCATGCTATGAGTGTTGACGGAGACGGAGATTATGAGCGGTATGATGTTTTGTTTGATGAATCGGTGATGCCCTTTTCGCTTTATGAGCGGATCCCTCACAGCTTGAATGTGATTCATTTTGAGAACAACCAATCCGTGATCCATCTCTTTGACAAGATGGATTTCTACTGTGACAGATTGAGCGGCAAGGAGCTAAAGCTGATGCTGACCAACCTGATCCAAGAGGTTTGCGTTCAGGTGCTGTTAGAGGCGGAATCCGCCAAGGAGAATTTATATACGCCTACCAATGCTTTGGTGTGCGCCGCCATTTCATACATTGACCAGCATTTACTTACCCTTACGGGAATTGATGAGATTTGCAGGGAGCTGTATATTACCAAAAGCCATTTACACCATCTGTTTATTCAGCACTTGAAGATCAGCCCAAAAAAATACATTACCTCCAAGCGTTTGGCTATGGCGCAGAGAAAAATCTATTCAGGGGAAAAGCCTACCGAGGTTTATACAAAATGCGGATTTTCCGATTATTCGGCGTTTTATCGGGCATATCACAGTTATTTCGGATGCTGTCCCTCCGAGCGGATCAATGCGGAGCGTGCGGTTATTACCCATGACAACACCCCTCTGAAATTCTTACGGTAATTGATAAAATACCGATTTTTAAGCTTTTTAGATGTGATAGGATATGATAGGATGTGATGGAAGCGTGAATGAGAAAGTCTATATTGCCATTGATCTGAAGTCGTTTTACGCTTCGGTAGAATGTATTGAGCGGGGATTGGATCCTATGACCACCAATCTTGTGGTGGCGGACAGTCGGAGGACCGAAAAAACCATTGGTCTGGCGGTTTCCCCGGCTCTGAAATCCTTTGGCGTTTCGGGAAGACCGAGGCTGTTTGAGGTTGTTCAATGCGTAAAGGATGTCAACGCGCGGCGCCGTGAGCAGGCACCTATGAAAAGGTTGACGGGCTCCTCTTATGATATCAATGAGCTGAAGGAAAATGCGAGTCTTGCGGCAGACTATATTGTGGCGCCTCCCCGAATGGCGTATTACATGGAATACAGCACCCGAATCTACAATGTTTATCTGAAATATATTGCTCCCGAGGATATTCATGTATATTCTATTGATGAGGTATTTATCGACGCGACTCAATACCTCAAAACCTATGGGATGAGCGCCCGTGAGCTTACCGTGAGGATGATCCTCGATGTACTGAAAACAACGGGGATTACGGCTACGGCGGGGATCGGGACAAATTTGTATTTATGCAAGATTGCTATGGATATTGTGGCAAAGCATATTCCTGCCGACAAAAACGGAGTGCGTATCGCGGAATTGGATGAGCTGAGCTATCGAAAAAACTTATGGAATCACCGTCCGTTGACCGACTTTTGGAGAGTGGGGCAGGGATACGCGAAAAAATTAGAGGCGGTGGGGTTATATACCATGGGGGATGTGGCTCGCTGCTCGGTAGGACGCTCTGACAGCTTTTACAATGAGGAGCTTCTGTACAAAATGTTTGGAGTAAACGCGGAGCTTTTAATTGATCACGCGTGGGGGTGGGAGCCTTGTACCATCGCGGATATTAAGTCCTACAAGCCAAGCTCCAGCAGCCTTTGCTCGGGGCAGGTCCTGCAGATGCCCTATTCGGCGGAAAAGGCAAAATTGGTGGTCAGGGAGATGACCGATCTGCTTGTTTTGGAGCTGGTGGAAAAGGATCTGGTGACCGATCAGCTCGTTCTTACGGTGGGCTACGATATTGAAAATTTGAGTGACGGGAAGCGGAGCGAATACCGTGGGGAAATTACCACGGACCGCTATGGGCGATCCATTCCCAAGCATGCGCACGGAACGGAAAATCTTGGGGGACATACCTCCTCCACCAAGGAGATACTGGAGGCGGTTGACCGTCTTTATGACCGTATTGTCAATCGAATGCTATCGGTCAGGAGGATCACGATTACAGCAAATCATGTGATGGATCCTATCTCCGCAGAAAAGCAGAAACCCTGTGAGCAATTGGACATTTTTTCGATTTTGGAGGCACGGGAGGAGGACGGTCAGGGTGGCACGCCGATGAGGGACCGTGTAAAGGAAAAGGATAGGGAAAGGGAAAAAGAAAAGGAAAAAAGGATTCAGCACGCGGTGCTGGACATTAAGAAAAAATACGGAAAGAACGCGATACTCAAAGGTATGAGCTTAGAGGAAGGCGCGACTGCCAAGGAGAGAAATTCACAGATCGGCGGTCACAAGGCGTAAAAAAACTTGCTATGCGCGTTTACACATTAACTCTTGGAGTGGTGTGAAAAATTTTAATAATGAAGCGGGATCGCTGAAAGGAACCAAGAATGAATCACGATAAAGACGAGGAGAGGTATGAGGAGCTGCTATATTTGCCGCATCCCACCTCTTCGCGCCATCCGAGAATGTCAGTTTCGGACAGGGCGGCACAGTTTGCTCCCTTTTCGGCGCTGACAGGCTACGGTGACGCCATCGATGAAACCGCAAGATTGACCGATCAGAGGGTTGAGCTTAGCGAGGAAATGAAGGAAATACTGGACATGAAGCAACGGTTTCTGTCCGAGCTGCTTGACAAAAAGCCGAAAATCCGTGTGACGTATTTTATCTCCGACCGCAAAAAAGGCGGGGGAGCCTATAAAACCGCTGACGGACGCTTATGCTCCATTGACACGGTTGAGCAACAGCTATGCTTAGCGGATGGCACAAGGATTCCTATGGGCGATGTGGCAGATATAGAATCGGAGCTGTTTGGCGGTCTATTTGACGACAGATGAGTGAAAGGTAAAAAATGTTGAGATGCAGACCGTGAAGGACAGAAAGGAAAGAAAGGAAAGAAAGGAAAGAAATAGGCAATGAACATAGCAAAATGGCTACAGAGGAACACCTGCTCGCTGGCGGAGAAACATGTGGCGGTGACAGGAACCACCGGCGGCTTGGGGCGGGAGCTTTGCCGTTATTTGGCGGAGCTTGGCGCGTCGCTGATCTTATTGGACAGAAATCCTCAGCGCTCTGAGGCATTTCGCCAAGAGCTTTCGCTTCAATTCCCTTCGTGCTCGGTTCGGTGTATCCGAGTGGATCTGGAGGATATGGAATCGGTTCGCGAGGCGCTGGATCAGCTTTGCGGGGAGCCCATTGACGTATTGATTCACAACGCGGGCGCGTACAGTATACCGAGACATTTATGCTCCTCCGGCTGGGAGAATATATTTCAGATCAACTTTGTATCGCCGTATTTTTTGATCAAGGGTCTGATGCCAAGCTTGGAGCGGAGAGGCGGTAAGGTGGTGGTTGTGGGGAGTATCGCTCATAATTATTCCAAAGCCGACAGGGAGGATATTGATTTTCGCCATCGCTCCCGCGCCTCAAAGGCCTACGGAAACGCTAAGAGGTATTTAATGTTTTCCTTATACGAGCTGTTTAAGTCACAGGAGCGTGTAAGTCTGAGCGTGACACATCCCGGTATTGCCTTTACCAACATTACATCCCACTACCCACGGGTGATCTTCGCGCTGATCAAGCATCCCATGAAGATCATATTTATGAAGCCAAAAAAGGCGTGTTTATCCATTCTTAAGGGAGTTTTTGATTCCTGTTCGGACTGTGAGTGGATCGGTCCCTCCCTATTTGATATTTGGGGATTTCCGAAAAAAAGGCTTTTGAGGACTGCTTCCGCTGAGGAGAGAAAAAGGATAGGCGAGTGTGCGGAGCGCATTTACACGGAGCTTGCCCCATGACCGAAGGGCACACAAAGCTTTTGACGATAATTTATTTCTCTGTTACATAATACCAATATAACACACAGGGGCTGTCTCACCAATCGGTAAGACAGCCCCTGTGTAATATGTTCAAAAATAAGCGGTGCAATTACTTTGTGATCAGTGCCCGTACGATGCTGAGAACTCCGTTGACGATGAGGAAGATTCCCGCGACGATTACCGTCCATTCAATTGCCGTTCCTCGGCTGGTGATGAGGAAGATGGCGGCAACAAGGCAGATCAGGGGCTCGATCAGTCCCAAGATGACCTGTACCGGTTTGACTCGTTCCTTATGCTGTACAACAGCGGCAACCGTTTTAACAATTTCCAAAATTCCGTAAACCAAGAGGACGATGCCCAAAATCAGCAGAGCGATATCCAAAAGCAGCCAGCCGATCAGCAGAACCGCTACCGCAAGCAAGGCTTTGATAATACCCGAGGCGATGCTTTTACGGATCAGGTCAAGGATCGCGGTTACGATCAGCGCGATTCCGAGAACGGTAATGCAGATGCCCACAACCTCAGCCTTGAGGATCACAAAAAGGATACCCAACGCCAAGGTCATAGCGGCGGAGATGAGTTGCGAGGTTTTTTTCATATTTTACTCCTTAAAATTTATTTGATTGAATCTGCTTTTTATTATATCACGGCTTGGCGAATTTTGCAACTGAATTTTTTCTTTTTCTTGCTTTATCTTGCATGTTTTTAAATTTTATGATAAAATAAAATAGATAAAGCGAGAGACAGAAAAAGCTGATCATATTACACAATTCAGGAGGATTCTATGAAAAAGTATATTCTTGCTCTGGATGAGGGTACGACCAGCGCCCGTGCCATTCTATTCGACAGGGCTTCCAATATTATCGCTATGGCTCAGCATGAGATCGCTCAGATCTACCCCATGCCCGGATGGGTAGAGCAGGATCCTATGGACATTTACGCCAATCAATATGCCGCTTTAACGGAATGTATCGCGAAAAGCGGAATTTCTCCGGAGGAGATCGCCGCGGTTGGAATTACCAATCAGCGTGAAACGGTTATTGCTTGGGAGAGAAAAACAGGAAAACCGATTTACAACGCCATTGTTTGGCAATGCCGTCGGTCCGCGGATATTTGTGAGGAGCTGGAAAGACAGGGCTACGCGGAAACCATTCACCGTACCACGGGATTGCGGTCGGACCCCTATTTTAGCGGGACAAAGATCCAATGGCTGCTGGATCATGTGGAGGGAGCAAGAGAAAAAGCAAAATCGGGAGAGCTGATGGTGGGAACGGTGGACACGTGGCTTATCTGGAAGCTGACCGAGGGAAGAGTTTTTGTCACCGACCGAACCAACGCCTCCCGAACCATGCTTTGCGATATTCACACAGGGGAATGGGATGAGAAAATGCTGGAAATTCTGAACATCCCTCGGAATATTCTTCCCGAGATCAGGAGCAGCAGTGAGATCTACGGCTATTTTGAGTGTATGGGGGCGAATATTCCCATTGCGGGGATTGCGGGAGATCAGCAAGCCGCTTTGTTTGGGCAGGGATGCTTTGCTTTTGGTGAGGCAAAAAATACGTATGGCACCGGCTGTTTCCTCCTTACACACACGGGAACGCATGCCGTACACAGTCGGCATGGGCTTTTGACCACGGTTGCCGCCACAGAAAAGGGACGGTCTATGGAGTATGCCTTGGAGGGAAGTGTATTCATTGGCGGAGCGGTGATCCGTTGGCTTCGGGATGAGATGAGGCTGATCCATGATTCAAAGGATAGCGAATATTTTGCGGCGAAGGTTCCCGACAGCGCGGGGGTATATATTGTCCCTGCCTTTGCGGGCTTGGGCGCGCCGTTTTGGGATATGCACGCCAGAGGAACCATCGTAGGTCTGACTGCCGGTGCCGGAAAAAATCATATCATACGTGCCGCGCTGGAAGCCATTGCTTATCAGACCGATGATGTTCTTTCCGCTATGAAGGCAGATATGCGCGGAATAGGGGACGAAGCGGCATCGGATAGGGCAATTATCGGTTTGAAGGTGGACGGCGGTGCTTCCGCAAACGGTCTTTTGATGCAGATGCAAAGTGATTTTTCAAATATAGAGGTGATCCGATCCGCAAATCCCGAGGCAACCGCGGCAGGCGCGGCATTTTTGGCAGGACTGGCGGTAGGATTTTTCAAGGATCGGGAGGAGATCAAGAGCATGATCGGCCAAGGAAGGAGATTCTGCCCTCAGATCGACGGTCAAACCCGTCAAAAGCAGATCGACGGCTGGCACCGTGCCATAAAGGCATGCAGAGTCTTTGCGGAGAGTGAGGAGTGAAATGGAAATTTTGAAAAAACAGTTTTTTGTACGATCAAGCGATGGGGTTCATAATCTTGCGGGCATGATCCTTTTTCCCGAAGGGGAAGCGAAGGGATTTTTCCATATCGTTCACGGTATGACGGAGCATATCGCAAGGTATGAAAAATTGATGTATGATCTGGCGGAGCTTGGGTGGATCTGCTTTGGATATGACAATCTGGGGCATGGCAATACGGCAGCGGATGAGGGCGAGCTTGGATATATCGCCCCCCAGAATGGTTGGGATCTGCTGGCAAGAGATGTGAAGCTCTATTCAGACGCGGTGATCGGGCAATATGGCAAGGATGGCAAGGATGGCAAGGATGGTAAGGAGGGGATGCCGTACTGTCTTATGGGGCACAGCATGGGATCCTTTATCGTTCGTCTTGCCGCTGAAAAATATGTGCGTCCCGACCGCCTTATTGTGATGGGAACCGGAGGGGCAAATCCCGCTGCGGGCGCGGGACTTGCTCTCATCGGCGGGCTCAAGCTTTTTCGGGGAGACCGATACATCTCGCCAATGATCGAAAAAATGGCTTTCGGAAGCTACAACAAGAGGTTTGGAGGCGGCAGTGCCGAGGATCCAAGCCCATGGCTTACCAATGACAGGGAGGTGCGCAAAAGGTATTATTCCGATCGCTTTTGCATGTTTAAATTTACGGTTAGCGCCATGGGGGATTTGATCCGCTTGATGAAATATTCCAACCGCGGCGGTTGGTTTAAAGGGCTATCCAGGGACATTCCTGTTTTGCTGGTGTCGGGAGAGGAGGATCCTGTTGGAGGCTATGGCAAGGGTGTGAGGAGCGTTTACGCCAAGCTTAAAAAACAAGATGTGGATGTAAAATGTATTCTTTACAAGGGTGCCAGACATGAGATCTTGAATGATTTTACCTATGGCGACGTGGTTCGCGATATGGTTGAGTTTTGTGAGTAACAAGTAAGAAAATATTAAAATAAATCAGGCTGTCTCAAACGCGAAAACAAGCATTTGAGACAGCCTTTTTAGTGATTTTTTAGGGGTTGCTTTGGGCAAGCTTGCGTACAAAATCGGTGATTTCATTTCCTACCGCGGTTACCTCGTCCTCAAACTCCTTCGCGGTCATTCGCAAGATTCCCGCGTGGACGGCAGAGTATTGTACCAATCGATCTCCCGTTACGACCTTAATATTATAATTAGGTCCCAGCTCGTGCATCATGATCTCAATAAAGGTATCAGCGGTTTGATCCTCCTTTGTGAATACCACGCGGTATCCGTCCTTCATAAAGTCCGATCCCACGCCGTCCTTTACCAGATAGGCATCAAAAACCAGTGTCAGCTCGGTTTTTGTATATGCCACGTAATTGCTTAAAATATCCATCAGGGCTTCCCGCGCCTTTTCCAGACTGAATTCCGCCAGCTCTTTGAGGAAATCCCAAGCATAGATCACGTTATAGCCGTCTACGATCAGCAGGCGTTTGGTCTGATTTTCTGATTGCTTTTTGGGGATCCTTGTTTTTTTATCGGCAGAGTTGATCCTTGGCTCGCTGTATTTTTTTCGTCGGATCGGTCCGAACTCACGAAGCATGATCTCTTCCAGCTCCTCGTCGCTTAAATGATATTTTCGGGCAAGTCCCGAAGCCTTTGGGAGAATGCTTTCTGAGGCGGGGGCAAGCGACACGTCAAGATGCTTATAGCAATCTACCTCATTCCATGGGACGACAAATCCCGCTCCGTGAGTGCAGAATACCGAGTGGGGAGGATTTTCAAGATCGGATGCGGGGTCATAGGCAATCTCTTCTATGATCTCGGCGGAATTATGGCAAGGATCGTATCCGTCAAAAACAAAGGAAAGTCTGCCTTGCCCACGTGTATAGGTAAGAATCTCCCTTGCGTATCCGTGGAGTTCGGAGACAGGTCCTCTACCGCAAAGCACGGCTTGATCCTCCTTTGAGGAGCTGATCTCAAAGGAGGCGAATCTTGCTTGCAGGTCTGCCATGGCTCTGCCTACCGTTCCGCTTGGAAGCTCCAATCTGAATTTATAATAGGGCTCCAGAAGGACGCAGCCCGCCTTCATCAGTCCGTGACGGACGGCACGGAAGGTTGCCTCGCGGAAGTCGCCGCCCTCCGTGTGCTTGAGGTGGGCTTTTCCTGCTGCCAGCGTGATTTTTGTATCGGTCAGCGCGGCACCGATCAGGATACCCCGATGTGTTTTTTCGTACAGGTGTGAAAGAATAAGACGTTGCCAATTGATGTCCAGCGCGTTTTCGGGAAGCTGTGAATCAAAAATCAGTCCTGTTCCCTTAGGCTGAGGCTCCATCAAGAGCTGAACCTCCGCATAATGCCGCAGCGGCTCAAAATGTCCGACCCCGACGGTTTTTTTCGCGATTTTTTCCTTATAAAGAATCTTTCCGGTATCAAGCTCGCAGCTTACTGAAAAACGATCCAGAATCATTCGTTTGAGAAGGTCGATTTGAATTTCTCCCATCAGTCTTGCCTCAATCTGCCGCAGATCCTCGTTCCAATACAGATGGAGGGAGGGCTCCTCCTCTTCCAGCTCCTTTAGCTTTGAAAAATAAAGCAGAGGGTCACATTCGGGGGGGAGAGTAATACGGTAGGAAAGGACGGGCTCAAGAATCGGCTTTCGATTGTCGCTTTCCAATCCCAGTCCTTGCCCGGCGTAGGTTGACGAAAGTCCGATGACCGCGCAGATCTCTCCCGCGGACACGGTATCGGTTTGCTCGAATTTATCGCCTGAATACAGTCGCAATTGACTGACCTTTTCCACCATCCTTTTTCCGTCGAGGGCAAGATAGCATATCTCATCTCGGGCGGTAAGTGTACCGCTTGTGATCTTCATATAGGTCAGACGTGTAGATGCGGCTCGGGCAATTTTATAAACCTTTGCGGAAAATTTTTCTCCTTCGTAAATGGGGGATAGGCTGTATTTATCCAGGGTATCAAGGAGAAATTCAATTCCTGTCATGCGAAGTGCCGAGCCGTACAGGCAAGGGAACAGACCACGTTGGCTGATCAATCCCGCAATCGCCATATCATCGATGGCGTTTCCCGAAAGAAAGCTTTCCAAAAGATCCTCACGGAGAAGCGCCAGCTTTTCATCCAATTCATCCTTTGTCTGGTTTTCGTAAAAGGCGATACATTTTTCAGAGAGGGCTTTACGAAGTTCGTCTTGGATCTCCTCCTTTAATTTAATTCCGATATCAGTCTTATTTACAAAGATAACCGTGGGAATCTGATAAAATTCGAGCAGCTGCCAAAGCGTGCGTGTATGGTTTTGTACTCCGTCGGGCGCGCTGACGACCAAAATGGCGTAGTCCAACAGGGAAAGTGTTCGTTCTGTTTCCGCGGAAAAATCCACATGCCCCGGTGTATCCAACAGGATAAAATCGCAATTTTCGCTTGAGAAGCGAGCTTGCTTTGAGAAGATGGTGATTCCTCGTTCTCGCTCCACCGCATAGGTATCCAGATAGGTGTTTTTATGGTCTACACGCCCGAGGGAACGAATTTTTCCCGAAAGAAAAAGCAAGGCTTCCGAAAGCGTTGTTTTTCCCGCGTCAACGTGTGCTAAAATTCCGATGGTCAGCTTTTTCTTCATGTCTTGCCTCCTTTCGAAAATGATATATTCTTTTATAGCTTGCTACAGTATAACATAATTTAAGTTTTTTTTCAATAATTTCAAAATAAGATTTAATCCGTTTGTTGAAAAAGCGGAGGAATACAGTCAGTACGTCGCGCAAAGTTTATTGCGTAGAACGGACAGTCGACACCTGTTCCTACGAATATGTCAGCGAACAAGCGCCCTCTCCCCCCAATTTTGTAGGGGGTGGCATCCTCGACATCCCGAGAACAAAGGGGGGGATGAGAGAATATGGCTACACAAACATATTGCCAACAGACAAATTTTACAGCACACTTTCGCACAAGCTACCGTACGTGTCATTTTTCGAAGCTCAGGATGAAACGATAGGGTAAAGATATCTAAAAATTCAATAAGAATCGGAGGGTTAAAAACATATCGCATTATAATATTATTTATATATTGACACTTTTTTTGTTTTGTGATAAAATTGTAATAAAATCAAGTCAAGTTTGTCGGGGGAAAATTTGTGATGGTAAAGGATCGGGTATTTTGGTACAAAAACGCGAGGCTTCACGGTAAGCTCGTTGATATAGAAGTATGTGACGGCAGGTTTGGAAAAATCGGAAAAACCTCTCATGACGGGATCGATCTGCAGGGAAGAGATGTTTTTCCCGGCTTGGTGGATATTCATTGCCACGGCGCTATGGGATATGACGTAATGGGGGACACACAGCATTTGGAGATTATGAGCATATATTTTGCGAAAAACGGAATTACTACATGGTATCCTACTCCGGGCGGTTCCGTAGAGGATATTTTACCTATGCTGAATACCTCCTTGGAGGGCTTTAAGGGTGCCAATATGCCCGGATATCATCTGGAAGGTCCTTATCTTTCCCCAAAAGCTCTTGGCGCTTGCGCTCCTGAATCGGTGAAAAATCCCGATCCCGCGGATTTTGCCGCCTATGACAATGTAAAGCTGATTACGGTAGCTCCTGAGCTTGAGGGCGCTATGGACTATATTAAAGCCACCAACGCCCGTGTTGCCATCGGTCACACTACCGCGAATTATGAGACAGCGATCGCGGCGATCGAGGCAGGCGCTTCTTGCTTGACCCATACCTTTAACGCTATGCCGCCGTTTCATCACCGAGAGCCCGGTGTGATTGGAGCTGCCATTGAAAAGGATCTGTATGTACAGGTGATCTGCGACGGAGTGCATTTACACAAAAGCGTTGTGATCGCTTTGTATCGGATCTTTGGCAAAAAAATGATGTTGATCAGTGACGCGGTATGCGGAACCGGTCTTCCCAACGGCGAATATCTCAAGCAAGGAAAATACAAAAGGTTTATTAAAGACGGAGTGATCCGAACCGAGCAGGGCAATCTTGCCGGAAGCGCGTCCAATTTATATATGGATGTAAAAAAGGCGATTGAATTCGGTATTCCGAGAGAGGATGCCTTTTACATGGCTTCTACCTCTCCCTCCATTTACATGGGGATCAACAAGGGAAAGATCGAAACAGGCTATGACGCGGATTTTATTGTGGTGGATGAAAACAACGATCTATTGACGACCATTATCGGCGGGAAGATTTTTATTGCCGAATAGGAGGAAGCTTAGGAATGAATTATATTGGAATTGATCTTGGCGGTACCAATATCGCGGTGGGAATCGTCAGCGAGGATGGAAGGCTTCTTGCCAAGAAAAGCAATCCTACCGGTGCTGCGCGCTCCGAGGACGAGGTGATCGCCGATATGGCGCGTACGGTGTTTTCACTGTTGGAGGAATCGGGATTTTCCTTAGATGAAGTGGAAGCGGTGGGAATCGGCAGTCCCGGATCCGTAGACCCCCAGACGGGAACGGTATTTTCTTCTTGTAATCTGAACTTTAGCAATACGCCTTTAGCGGACAAAATGCAGACCTATTTTCATAAGCCGGTTTATGTGGCAAATGACGCCAACTGCGCCGCTTGGGCAGAGGCAAAGGCGGGAGCGGCGAAGGGAAAGCAGGACTCGGTGATGGTGACATTGGGTACGGGAATCGGTGGCGGTATCATTCTTGGCGATCGGCTTTACGGCGGATTTAATCATTTTGGCGGAGAGTTTGGGCATGCGGTGATCCAAGCGAAGGGAGAGACTTGCCGATGCGGAAGAAGAGGCTGCTTTGAGGCGTATGCCTCGGCTTCGGCTCTGATCCGTCAAACCAAAGCCGCCGCGGAGGCGGACCGTCAGTCATTGTTATGGAAATGCGCGGAAAAGGAAGGGAAATTCAGCGGAAGGACCGCTTTTGACGCGGCAAGGATGGGAGACAAAACCGCCCAGGAGGTCGTAGACAATTATATTGAATATCTTGCTGTGGGACTTGCCAATATTATTCAGATCTTTCAGCCGGAGGTGATCGTTGTGGGGGGAGGTATTTCCCATGAGGGAGACGCTCTCTTTACGCCTTTGACCGAAAAGGTAATGGATATGGCGTATGATGACAGCATATCGATAGAAAAAAGAACAAAAATTAAGGCGGCGGAATTGGGCAATGATGCCGGAATTATCGGCGCGGCACTTTTAGGAAAGAGGTAAAATTATGAAACTGTCTTGTGTTAGCAATGAAGCGTTACAGGCAATGACCACCGAGCAAAAATGGAATTTTGTTTGCGGAGGGGTTAAGGATGACGGAGACACCGGTGATGTGGCGTTACTGCTGGGTACATATCCCGAGGGAGCTAAGGAGCGAGCACTTGCCGCCGCCCGTCTCTATCATGCCGGAAGAGTCAGAGAGATCGTAGCCAGCGGCGGTGTGAAATGGGATTATGAGGGAGAAAACATCAGTGAGGCAGATTTTATGGCACGGATTCTTGAGCGGGAGGGCGTACCGAGGGAAGCGATCATTCTCGACAACGAAGCCCGTACGACCAAAGAAAATATGATTTGCGGCACCTTAGAGATCAATCGAAAAAACAAATTTTACACCGTAGACACGGTGATCATTGTAACCACGGAGGCTCATATGAAGCGCAGTATGGCTTTGGCAAAGGCATTTTTGCCTCGCAAGGTAGCGATCTCCGCCTATCCCTCCTATCCGGATGCTCCCAAGGAGGAATGGCTGAAGAATGAGGAAAACATCAAGCTTCTTGACAACGCCATTCGTTTGATGAAGGGCTTGGTGGATCACCGTATCGTGGAGGATATGGAGATCGATTTAGATTAAGGACTGTGAAAGGTCATTTGATTTTGTGGTTTCAAAAAATATACAATAGAGGGGCGGCTCACCAAGGCGGGGAGTCAGCCCCTATACATTTTTTTAAGAAATTCTTTGGGATATGGAAATCACGTTTCGAAGAAATGCTCCTCTATTTTGGCGCAAAGCCAATGGTAGACAGGAAGATGAAGCTCTTGCACCGATAGATTTCCTTTTTCCTTACATGGACGGTAATATCGGAAAGGGAATCCAAAAGGCAGGGTGCTTGTCCTGTTAAGGTTATGACCCGCATACCCAACACCTTAGCGACCTTGGCGGCGTTCAGGACATTCTCCGAGTTACCTGAGGTACTGATCGCCAAAAGAAGATCTTCGGAACGTCCAAGGCTATACAAGGCTTGGGCATAATTTGTCTTGTACACCGTGTACCTTTCGTCAGACCAACAGAACATAGAAAACCGTCTTGCTTGCGAAAGCTAAGGAATCCTGCCGTTATGCATTACAGGCAAAATAGTGTGCAAAAAGGACGAGAAATGATACGCACCCCAAAAGTGTCTAACTTTTGGGGTGCGTATCACCTTCTTTGTCTTTTTTATGAATTTTCTTCTCTCCAAGTGGCGGGGGGCAAGCCGTGATACCGTTTGAAGGTTCGCGAAAAATATTCCACGTCGGAAAAGCCCACCTTCTCCGCGATCTCGCGAAGAGGAAGATTGGTGGAGAGCAGAAGCGCTTCGGCATGCTCCATGCGCTTTTTTGTGATATACTCCACAATGGTCATGCCAAATTCTTCCTTGAAATGCTGGGTGAGGGTGACGGTACTGCAATGAAGGCTCAGTGCCATGCCCGTCAGCGTCAGCTTACTTGAAAGATTGCCTTTGATGTAGCGCTTCACCAGATTTCCGATGCTTTCCTTGCCGTGGGGAAGCAGCCCGCTCTGTTCGATGGCTTTCGCGAGAAGCTCCAAGGTTCTGCAAAAGGCGTTCTGCTCCTGCGTGCTCAAATGGCGATGACGGGCGATCTCGGCGGCAAGCTC
Organism: Eubacteriales bacterium; assembly: GCA_045537595.1. GTDB lineage: Bacteria > Bacillota > Clostridia > Oscillospirales > CAG-272 > HGM12713. Next base: position 5,563 of record JAZSPS010000101.1, on the reverse strand, counting down.
CTCTGCGGATAGTTCGGGAGCAATGGCAAGGGCTCTCCGTAAAATTTCCTCATCGGGGATCTTTTCCGCGTTGATGCCGAGGGAGCAAAAAAGATAGGCGGAGTTCCGATCCTGCCCCGAAATCGGGATGATGATCTCGGTGATTCCCGCAGGACAGGTGTACATCAGAGGATCCGTTCGATTTTTTGCCTCGTTCAGCTGTTCCATATCCGAGGCTCTGCAGGATTCCACGCCCTTTTTTGAGCGGTGAAAGCAGGAGCAAAAATTTTGGTGGGGACATTTTTGGATGGCGACGGTGTGAAGATCGGCATTTAGGAGAGAGAGCTCCACTCCCGAGATAAGAAAAAAGTCACCAAGAATCTGATCAAGCCTTGATTCATCCATAGATTGGCTCCTTTTTGGTATGGATAATTTATAAGAAAATTATAGCACGGATCGGAAAAACCTTCAAGATGTTTTGCGACTTTTAATAAATTTTATCGATTTTTCATACAAATATAACCGATTTGTCATTTTCATTTCGAGGAAAGTCTGCTATAATGGAGCTGTCAATTGATACGCTGAAGGAGGTATGTTTATGAAGGTTGAAAATTTGGTTGTGGGTGTGATCGGTCTTGGCATGGGGGCGTTGCACTTGAAGGGCGCCATCGCGTACGGTGCGCGTATCGGAATGATCTGCGATACCAATCCCGAAAGGCTTGCCAAGGAGGGAGAGGAGAACGGGATTCCCGAGGAGAACCGCACCACCGATTATCACGAGATTGTGAATCATCGGGAGATCAATGCGGTGATCATCGCAACCCCTGACCAGCAACACAGGACGCAGGTGGAGGAATGTCTGGCGGCAGGGAAGCACGTGATGTGTGAAAAGCCTTTGGCACTGACCCGAGAGGATATCGATGCCATGGTTGCGGCGGTAAAGGCGCATCCCAAGTGCAAATTTATGATCGGACAGATCTGTCGGTTTACCCCTTCCTTTGTTCTGGCAAAGAAGTACATCGACGAGGGAGCCATCGGAGAGCTTTACTTTGTGGAATCCGAATATGCGCATGACTATGTGAGAATGTTTGAGGCAAATCCAAAAAACTGGAGAAGCGATCCTGTGCGAAACGGCGTGGTCGGCGGCGGCTGTCACGCGGTGGATCTTCTTCGCTGGCTGGTGGGAGCGGATCCTTGTGAGGTGTACGCTCACGGAACCCATAAAATGCTTCCGCAGGTGGCATACGATGATGCCAATCTGGCGATTATGAAATTTCCCGGGGACGTGATGGGCAAGGTGTTTGTTTCCACGGGGTGCAAGAGAGGATACACCATGCGGACCTGTATTTACGGTACGAAGGGAACGCTGATCTTCGACAACAAATCCGAGACTATGGAGGTCTATCGGATGAATGAGGAGGGACACGGCGCATCCACGCCGACTCTGGTTCCCGTGGAGGTAAACAATCATAATGCCAACGAGGAATTTAAGGCGTTTGCCGATGCTTTAGTGAATGATACGGAGATCGAGACTACGGTAATAGAGGGGGCGAAAACGGTGGTGGCTTGTCTTGCCATTGTGGAATCCGCCAAAACGGGAAAAATCGTGATTCCCGATTACAATTTTTAAGGAAAAAAATAGAATACTTTTATGCCACCAAAAAAGGGAACCCTCCTTCACTTGATTGAGTGATCTGAGAATTCCCACTTTTGGTGGCGTTCTTTATGCTCTTTTCTTTTGACACGATTTTGCCACGATTTTGACACGATTTTGAAACGAAAAGAAAGGAAAAACAGTAAAAAAATTTATGATCGTTACCTTGGCGGAAATTGCTCAAACCTTTTCCGTCTTTCCGACCTTTGCATCGGGGGATATCTCGATTTCTTCACTATACTGCACAAGGTCGATATTACAGCTCTGTCCGATAGCAACAACTCTTCCCGTCACTCTTGGACAAGTAACGTATTCTACCGCGATTTCATCACCTTCTATTGAAGAGCTTATTGCAACGTCTTTAGATACAGATTTGGCGAGGGAAGAGAACAGCGGAAGCCTTTTGAGCGACTTAACTGTTTTTTCGGAAAGTATAACTATTTTACTTCCTCCGATGCATCCGATATTCATTCCTCTTACGAATTTTATTTCAATGCTCTCGGCATTAAGCAATCCTGCGCAATTGACAATACCGCTTATCTTAACGGTTTCCGCCTCAATATCTCCACCCACGGACAATGAACCCGAGGCGGAAAGCTGCTCACATTTTATGCTTTTTTTGGATTTCGCGCTTCCCGAACATGAAAGCTTTTCGTCTGCTATAATATTACCGTCGCAGTGGAGTGAGCCCGAGACGCTGATGTTGGCGGCTTTAATATCTTCAGAAAAGTGAGAGCTCCCCGATACCTTGAAGTTTTCGGCGCATTCTATACTTTCACCTTTGCATGAACCCGAGGCGGAAAATGATACGCAGCGCACTTTTCCTAAAATATGCCCGCTTCCGCTTACCGATACTTTATTATATTCTCCCAAGGGAATATTTCCGCTTCCCGAGATATGCATATCCATATTTCCGCTCATAGTGATTTATTTCCTCCTAAAATATCATTTGTTATGTCATTCTTTGTACCGTCTCCGTTGTCTATGATAATGGTTTTTATTTCGCTTAAATAGAATGTTTTTTTCCCAAAAACGGTATCAATAATAACAGACGCGTTCTTTTTTGACTCCTTTGAAAAGAGCTTTGAGAGTTCTTCAAGAGAAATATCGTCTTTTTGCTTTTTGATAAGCTCCATGCGTTCGCATATCAGCTGTCTTGGAAAAAAGGTTTCCTGCCCCGTAACTGTGGTTTTTTTTATAAACCATTCTTCCGGTATCAAGCCTTTTCGCTTCCAGCGATAAAGCGCCCCATATGAAATTTCATAAATCTCAAGAAGCTCCCTTTTTGAAATAAGGTCTTGTTCCATCCTTTTTACCCCCCATCGTAACATTGTTACACTTTCATTGTATCATAACATTGTTACGCTGTCAATAGGCGTTATAAAAAATTTTATCTTATTTTTTTAGTTTTGTAATGTATTGCCGAGTCCTCTGTTCTAAGCAAAAATAAAAGCCTCGAAAAACGTAGTGTTTTCAAGGCTTTGGATGGTGCGGGTAAGAGGACTTGAACCTCCACGAAGTTGCCCCCACAAGAACCTGATGGTAGCGTCACCTCGGTGAAAAGTCAAAGTCGTTTTAATCTTTTTAGTTGTCTTCAACAGAAGAGCTTGTTCCATCTTCAACGGAGGGGGAACCGATATCTTTCAATACAATTTTTTCAAAGCTCAATACGGTTCCGTCCATAGCGTCAATCTGCACGGTATATCTTGTCGCATTGCAGATATAAGTGAAATCATATACATACGATTCTCCCTCAGCTCTCAAAATGATTTCGCATTTGGAAACGTTGCCGTCAATGAGACCGTCTTTTGCCAGAGCGATACGCTTTGCCTCAGTATTTCCGATCACGTCTGCCGTAATACTGCGGTCATGGTATTCCTGAGTTATGCTATATTGAAGGATGTCACCTGTACGAGCGTTTACAACGTATCTACCCGATTTGATTCCATCGGTAAAGAAAATGTTGTAGATCACTGTACCATCTTTCCAATCTCTGTTGAATTTGCAACGGATCAGAGTACTGTTTTCCATTTCCGCGTGAAGCAACGCCGCGCGGAGAGCGGCATTCTCACCGATCGTTGCGATTGCTTGATCTCCTTGGAAGAAATTGTCTGCTCCTAAATCAATTTTCTCCGCCGAAAGTATTTCTCCGGTTACCGCATTGATACGGTAACGGTAATCATTTGTATCGGTCTCAAATTCAACACAATAGAGCATAACACTCTCACGGCATTCGAGTTTTGCTTCAATTGCCGTTCCTGCGACCTGCGCATCGGACAGGGCAATGTCCGTTGCTCTTTGTGCTCCGATATACGCTAATTCTCTGGGCGTTCCTGTTTCGTAGAAGTTTTCCGTGTCTATGAAATAGGAAACTCTCAACAAATTCAGTTCATGAATGCTCATTGCCGATAATTCTTCAAACGTGTGGAATTTATTCTGCTCAATGATCTGGTTGATGAGCTGAGCCTTTCCTGCGGAAATACCGTAAGCTTCGGAAACGGAACCTAACGCTTCGTCATCGGAGGGAATTACCTGAACGATAATTGCTCCGTCAAGAGATTTTTCTGTGAGTGTTTGTGAAATGCATCGTGCGATATCTTCTTTGATCGCGTCGCTTCTGCTTTCATCAATGCCTTCGATGCTGACCAATACGGAGTTTGCTTCCTCGCTGATATAACCAAGATCTACGACCTCGGAAATGACGAATTTCAAGGCATCGTCAGTAGATTCTCCTTTAATTTTTACCCCTTCAAGCACCTTGCTTCCGTCGTCGTTCAAACCGGCAAAGTCTTTGATGTTGTTATTCTCATCTACGGAAATTTCGATGCTTGGATTAATATCAAGCAGTATGCGATAGTCCTCTGCGGCAAAGATTTTGGTAAGCATTGCGCCACCGCCAACAAAAACGCTTAACAGTAAACACACACACGATACGATGGATACGGTTTTAGTAATTTTTGCACGTTGAATCTTTCTGTTTGCCTCGTAATTGTTTTTACGTTCAAATACGGTTTCAATTGTTTTTTCAATAGGTTTCATCTGTGAATCCCTCCTTAATCAGTTCTGTTTTCAGCGCTTCTCTTGCGCGGGTTGCAAGCATTTGCGTTGCATGTACGCTTTTGTTCATTACGGTAGAAATTTCTTTGTAGGACATATTCTCGAAATAGAACAACCAAAGTACTTGTCTATAATCCGATTTCAAACTTTTAAGCGCTCTGTTGACGATAATTTTTTTGCTATCTCTGATGTACTCTTCTTCAGGATTTTCCTGTGCGCAGGAAATATCGCTGCAACAATCAAGGGGCGTAGTTTGGTGCTTTGCGGAGCGTCGCAAATAATCAATGGATATATTACGCCCAATCGTATATAGCCACGTTTTAAAAGAGTATTTTTGCTTATCTCTCGGCTTTTTTACACAAAGCAGGACAAAAGTATCTTCAGCAAGCTCCTCTGCTTTTTCGATTGAACCGACAAACTTATACAAATAGAAGATCAATCCATCTCGGTACTCGGTTATAATTTCTTCCATTCCGGTATCATCGCCATCTAAAAAGCGTTTGTAACTATTTCTTCCGCAATCCACAACGTCCCCCCTTTCTGGTAGATAAAGGCCTTTCACTATATTACACGAAGAAAACGAAAAAAACTCACGCATTTTTTAAAAAACAAAAAGCAGATAGAAAATCTACTTGCTTTCAGTGGTGCGGGTAAGAGGAGTTGGTCTCGTCGCGACACCGCAAAGCCGAGGTTTTGATTTCGGCTTTGCTACGCTCCTCGGTCAGCGCGGTTCTGACACCACACTGTGGTGTCATTCATTGCCGCGCTCCTTCAAGTCCTCTTGTTTCAATCCGCATCAACGCGAAAAGGACACCTTTTGGTGTCCTTTTCGGTTGGTGCGGGTAAGAGGACTTGAACATGGTTCGCTTCGCT
>JAZSPS010000011.1:0-55884 GCA_045537595.1 Eubacteriales bacterium | reverse complement strand
TATTACGTTGATACAGTGGGGCGCAATAAAAAAGTTATTGAGCAGTACATAAGAAATCAATTGCAACAAGATTACGAAGAAGAGCAATTGAGTATAAAAGAGTTTGTCGACCCGTTCACGGGTCAGCCGGTAAAAGAGGGCAAATAATTAAAGCCCCTTTAGGGGCATGCCTGTGAAAGTCGTGCGGTTGGCAGACTTTTCGGCGAGTCTATAGGCTCAGCCTGTGACATGCCCTAAGGGGGCTTGTGCAAGCCACCGGCACGGCCGGTGGTCTTGACTTTTATTTTGAATTTAATTGAGCGTCGTATTTTTACGAAGGATTTACAGGTGTTTTCTTAACATTTTTTCGGATGCGCTTTAGGTCTCTTAGCATTTTGAAGGAATCCCTTACATATCGAACCTTAGACTCATGGTGATGGATAATGGTAACCGGCATTTCATAAATTGGAATATTCAGTTTTTCTGCCCACAAGATCATTTCAAAATCAAAAGAAAATCCATCTGCCTTACAGCGACTGAAAATTTCTTTTGCCGTCTTTTTTGAAAACGCTTTACATCCGCACTGTGAATCTGTAAGGCGAAATCCTCCCACAAGACAAAGCACACGAATATACATCCTGGACATAATTTTGCGGAGCAATGTATATCCTTCATAACCGTTTTTATCCAGATTTCTCGATCCTATCAGCATATAATCCTCTGATTTTTCCTTGGGAAGCTCATGATAATGCCGATAGGCTTTTTCGATAACATTCGTGCCATATGCCAAATCCGCATCGGTAAACATAAGAAGCTCCCCCTGTGCCTGAAGCATCGCGTACCGTACGGCACTGCCCTTTCCTTTATTTTCGGCGTAGCCTATCACACGGGTATTAGGCAAATTCATTTTTCTGACCAGCTCGGCACTACCATCCGAAGAACCGTCATCGCAAAACAAAATTTCATAGGAATCAAACCGACCTTTCATATACTCCGAAAGAGCTTGCGCGGTCTTTTCAATGATCGTGCTCTCATTATACATGGGAATGATCAAAGATATTTGCATAGTTCCTCCTTGTCTGATCCGCGCGGCTCAGGAGCTTCGGCTTTTTTATACAGCGAAATTATGAAATCCACGGTAGTTTCCAAGGATTCCAAGGCATAAAGCTTTTCCTTATCCGCCAAGGACGTTCTCCAATAATAGGGTGTCATCGCAAAGAGATTTTGCAGATTATCGCTTCCCTTCACCGAAATGGTAAATTGAAGTCTTTGTTTTTTTAGCAATTCCATTTTTTCGGGAAGATCAGCGCGCTCATCATTTTCCTTTATCTGTTCATACATTGCCCGCTTCATGCCCATCAAATGTTCGGGTCCCGCATATACCACCGCAAGTATGCCGTTAGGTTGAAGAACACGCATAAATTCAGCCTCTGCGCATGGCGCGAAGATATTGACGATTGCCGACGCGCTTTCGCTGACAAATGGCAACTCGAAAACACTGGACACACTAAAAAATGAAGAGTCTATTTCTGTTTTCCGCATCCGTTTGGCTGCCGCGTTTACAGCAAAGCGTGAGAGATCAACTCCTGCGACACAGTAGCCTTTTTCTGCCAAAGCAGAAGTATAATAGCCCTCTCCGCAGCCCGCGTCTATCAAATATCCCTGCTTGGGATCCGCATATTGTGTCATCAGCTCTGCCAAAGTGTCTGCCACCGGACGGTAAAAATCCAAATTCAGAAAATCCGTTCTTGCCCGAACCGCTTGCTTGGAGTCACCGCCCGACGCATATCCCGGCGGCATTAAATTAACATATCCCCCTTTTGAGAAATCAAAGCAATGACGGCGTGGACCTCTGCAATATAGGCTCGTGCATCCTGCCTCATTTACAGATGATATATCCACTGTACTTTGGCAAATCGGGCATTTTACATATTTTAAAATTTTATTTTCCGGTAAAATTATCATGATTATCTTTTTGTATCCTGTTTTTCATAGTCTGCTTCTATATAGTCCCCATATAATATAGGATTTGAAGCTTCCTCGGCGATTTTTAGTTCAAACCAAAAAACCGAGCCCTTTCCCAAGGTGCTTTGAACTCCGTACGCCGCATGGTGCATTTCCAAAATTTCCTTAACAATGGATAATCCAAGTCCTGTTCCCACTCTGGCTCTTGTATGGACCTTGTCTACTTTATAGTAGCGATTCCATATCATTGAAAGCTGATCTTCCGCGATTCCCTCTCCTGTATCGGTAATTTGAATACGAACTCGATCCTCTACAATTTCCTGTTTGACCGAGACGTATTTATCGGCACCCGTATAGTTGATAGCGTTATTAATTAAATTATAGATCACCTGCAAGATCATTCCTCGATCCGCCAGCACAGCCGCATCCCGATCCGCAATAAAATCGATTTGGTATCCATCTTGCATTGTGAGGCGTTCATACCGTTGCAGAGTATCCCGAACCGTTTCGGTCAAGCTGAATACCTGCCTTTCGGGTTTTCTGGTTCCCGATTGAATTCTGGAAATATCCAACATATCGTTAACCAGCTCGGATAACCGCGAGGTTTCATCAATTATAATTTGGATATTTTCGGGCGTATTTTCTCCCGGTATATCTCTCATGACCTCACTGTAGCCTTTGATCATTGTTAAAGGGGTTCGCAAATCATGGGAAATATTAGATATAAGCTCCTTTTGTAGGTGGTCTATCTTCGCAAGCTCACACGAGGCATAATTTAAGGTATCCGCCAGCTCACTGATTTCCCGATAGCCTTTTCCGTAAAAGTTTACGTCGTACCGCCCCTCCGCCAATTGCTTTGCCGCCTCGTTCATTTTAATAATCGGCTTTGTAATCAAGCGAGACATAATATATGCCATCATAAGTGCCATGACCGAGAGGATAAATCCAATCCACAGCGACTGATTCTGCAAGGTTTTAACCATCGACTGGATCGGTGTCAGATTCGTGCTTTGCACGATCATATACTGATCATTGTTTACCGTCCGTATCCCCACATATATTGCCGATACACTGCCGGCATAATGAGCCAAAATCGGATAGGCGGATGGGTCCTCGCTATTATCGCGAAGAATTTTTAATTCAAAATCCTCATGAAATTGATCTCTTGGAACCATCACTATATATACACCGCCATTTGACATTGCTTTATCATATAATTTGGAAAACTTTGTTTCCATAAAAGGAATTCCCGGCGCTCCCGTACCTTTTACATCAAAAATCAAATCCGCTTGATCGCTTACTCGGTAGATCCATATGTCCGTATAATATTCTGTGGCATACTGTGTCGCGACAGCTTTCAGTTCGTCCTCATCGTCTAACTTTGAAGCAATTTCCGATGCTGAAATTTCCAATTCATTAAATTTTGTTACTTGATAAAAATAATTTAGCATCTGGACTTGGAAGAACCAAATTACCCCTACGATAATTCCAATAAAGACCACCAAAATTACATACATCTTCCATTGAATACCGATATGATTTTTAGCGTTCTTGCGGTTTGAAAAAGAGCGATACCCTTCTCTGATTTTTGCCATTTCTCCGCTTTATCCTTTTTTATTGCTTATTTATTGATTGTGTCGGCATTTATCATCCTTCAAATCTATATCCAACGCCTCGAAGCGTTACAATTAAGCCTGCGTACCGTCCGAGGCTTTTTCTCAGCAGCTTGATATGTGTGTCCAATGTTCGTACATCCCCGAAAAAATCATACCCCCACACATCACTGATCAGCTTTTCACGGGACAGCGCCACATTCCGATTTTCCAACATATAAAAGAACAGATCATATTCTTTTGGTGACATTTCCACGCGTTCCCCATCAATAAAGACAAGCCTTGCGGTAACATCGGCACGAAGTCCGCCTTCGTCCAGACTGATGATTATATTTTCCTTTTTTTGTGATTCGGCGGGAGAACGGCGCACGCGTTTCATCACCGCCTCAATTCGAAGCATCAATTCCTTGGGAGAAAACGGCTTTACTACATAATCATCAATTCCCAATTCAAATCCATTAATTTTATCGTATTCTTCTCCCCGCGCGGAAAGCATTATGATGGGCGTTTGAGATTGCTTTCGTATCTCACGGCAAGCGGAAAAGCCATCCAATTCCGGCATCATAATATCCATAATGATAATATCAAATTCCTTTGTTCGGCACAGGCGAACTGCTTCCATACCATCTGCCGCCTCAGTAACCGTATGATTCTCAAACTCCGCGTATTTTTTTATAATTGAACGAATTCGGGATTCATCATCCACGACCAAGATATGATACATTTGATTTTCCCTTCCATACTTTTTTAATTTTTACTAAATCTTCCTTATTAAATAAGCCGCCGAAGGACCGGCGGCTTATTTTTTCCGGCATACATTTTATTACCTTACATTTATTATACACCGTTTCTTATTTTTTTTCAACCTTTATTTTCTTATTTTATGAGCCCTGCGGCACATATTCTGTCACTGTAATATTAACTTTGCTTTCTTTAAAGTTCTGCCCGTCTCTTCGGCTTATTGTTATTTCAAAAGTATCACCAATATTCATTTCATTGATAGCGGCATAATAGTCACTGATAGAGTTAATGGTAATGCCGTCAATGGACACAATCCTATCGTATATTGCCAACTGACTATTGCTTGTCTCTACAATATAGACACCCGCGGGATAGGAATAATAATACCATCCGTCACGCAAAACAAATCCGTCTGTATCCTCTTGCACGGAGAAGCCCAAGAAAGGCTTTCCGGTAACATAGCCGTGTTCCATGATATCCTTAGCGACATTCCAAGCCACATCAATGGGAATGGCAAATCCCAAGCCTTCAATTCCTGTATCCGACTGCTTGGCATTTACAACACCGATAAGCTCTCCCGCCATATTAAACAGTCCTCCGCCCGAATTTCCCGGATTAATTGCTGTATTGGTTTGCAACAGTGTCATTTGGTGACCATCCACCGTGACCTTGCGGTCAAGAGCGCTGATAATACCATTGGTCACCGTACCGCCCAAGGATCCCAAGGGATTTCCGATGGCAACAACCGATTCACCTACCTGAAGCTCGGAGCTCTTTCCCAAAGCCAACGGAGGGAAAGCTTGTGCCGCCTCAATCTTTATCACGGCGATATCGTAATCCGCATCTCCGCCGATGCATTCCGCTTTATACTCACTTCCGTCTGTCAAGCGGACATAGATCTCGGTAGCGCCTTCAATTACATGATTATTGGTAATAATATATCCGTTTTCGGTAATAATAACGCCGCTTCCCGCTCCGCTTGTAATATACTGTCCATAAAATATATCCGTTTGAACCTGTGACGTGAAAATTTCAACCACATTATCCGCAACCAGATCAACTACTCCCGAAACACTTAAATTGGAATAACCTGTGGAGCCCACCTTTTCGTTTACTTTAATACTGCCGTCGTTTTTTATGACCGTAACACCATTGTCGCCCTCGACAACAGAACCAGATCCGTAATAGGATGCCGCTTTGTATCCCGCATAGCTTCCCACCACAAAAGAAACCAGCAAGCACAAAACAACAGCAATCGCGATGATTGCAACACCTTTGCTTGAGCCTGATTTTCTCTCTTTCTTTTGCGCTTTCACTTGATTTTCATTTGGCTCCGAAACTGTAAAATTTGGAATATAGTATGGCGGTGTATAACTGCATGAATACTGCTGTGCGGACTGTCCTTCCTCTTCTTTGGGAATCTCAGCTTTTTCATTTCTCACATCGGAGGTCTCACGTTTTTCACTTCTGGCGGATTCCGCAAATTCTTCACTTTTTTCGTTATCAAAAGCCGCTTCTTTTGAAGCTGCTTCTTCTTGTGTGTCAAATGCTTCTCGTTGCTCCTCAGTAACTTCTTTTTTTTCTGTAGAAGCTTGGATTTCTTCTTTAAGCTCTGTCGAAGCTTCCGAACCGCTTTTTTCGTTATTTTGATATAAGTCAGCATCATGATTGTCTGTCCTTTCGGATTTGGTTACGTCATCATGTAAATGATCCTGTGTCTCATGGAAGTTATTCTGTATATTTTCATCCTTCATACATGCCTCCCGATTTTTGGCTTTACGCCTTTCTGTTCTGTATACATTATAAAATCGAAATGTGACAGTTTTTTGACGGATTATGTAATACTTGCTGAATTCCGATAAAAACCTTCATAAAATAATTTTGACTGTTGTTTTTATATTATTTTTCTGTTATAATATTATTAAGAATATTGTATCGCACGGAGACCGTTATGTCTAAAAAAAGCTCAAGGAAACAAGCCCACAAAATAGATAAAGAAGAGGAGACGCTCAAAGAGCTGAAAAAGGAAAATCGAAGGTTAAGACGTGAAATAGACACATTACACTTAGAGCTTGAGGAAATTAAAGGAGAAGCTTCCCAGTCCAAAAATGATTTTGTACATTCCGAATTTGAAAAGCAGGCGCAAAATGAATATCTTTTTTCAAAAAATCGATATTCCGCTTATATTTATGATCAAATCCGGCGCACCTCGGTTTTTCAGGTATACGCAAAAATCATTCGAAGTGTGCGACGCTTTACCTTTATAAAAACCACTCTGAAAATTTTAGCCATTTTACTGGGAGCGATAGAATCCAGTGCTATTTTTGTTATTTCAGCTTCTTTTTTTGTTATTTCTCTTCCATTTACCCTTTTTATTTCCAATGCGACGTTAATTCTTACCTTTTTTAAAGGCAAGCAGATCAATGCGGCCAACAAAGAACGAATCCTCGAAAAAAAGGTAACCATTCTTTTTCCACAAAAGGGACACCCTTTTACTCCGAACTCTTACTTCTGCTCTATGGCAGAGGATATTGCCAAAGATGAATCAAACTTTTGCATTATTGTCTCCCCATATTTTTGGAGCTCCACAGGCTTACACGGAAAAAAAGGAAAACCTTTTTTAGCCTCTCGCTTAGAGAAAGATAATATTTTAATGATTCGCAGACATTATTTTTTTACGTTAAAAAAGAAAGTTCTTTCTTCCTCTGCCCATATTACCGAAATTTATTAGATCTTTATCACGGACGATATCTGCCACTTACTAATTTTAATTTTATATATACAATATTGCTTAGCATTGATTTGAATGTTTGATTATATGATTGTTTGATTGAAAGGAGCCTTTGTTATGATTACTTTTATTTACGGAACCTACGGAAGCGGAAAAACGACCGCTCTTCTTCAATCTATCGCAAAGGATACCGCCGCAGGTATTCACACCTTTTTAATTATACCCGAGCAAGAGGCGGTTCAAGCTGAGCGTGCCGCTTTGGAGCTTTTACCTCCGTCTGCCCAGCTCCATCTGGAAATTTTAAATTTCTCTCGTCTTTACAACCGAGTATGTCGGGAATACGGAGGCTTGTGCTATCGCTACATCACTCCCCCGATCCGTCATCTGATGATGTGGCAAAATCTGCGTGAGCTGATGCCTTTGCTTGAAGAATACGATACCTCTGCCGCTAACGATTCCTCTATGACCCAGATCATGCTTTCCGCTATGAATGAATGTAAATCCTGCGGCGTTTCTCCTGAGCAGTTAGAGTTTGCCGCAAGCAAACTGAAAACCGATGATCCCTTATCGAAGCGACTTCGGGACCTCGCTCTGATATTTTCCTCTTATGATCGTCTGATTTCCGAAAATTACAGTGATTCCTCAGATGATCTTGCCCGATTGAACGAAATACTGAAAAAAGAAAAATTTTTTTCGGGATGCCATGTATATTTGGATTCCTTTACTTCCTTTACCGCGGTAGAGCATCGGATCATAGAGCAGATATTTGCTCAAGCCGATAATGTAACCGTGACAATTGCTCTCCCACATCCTGAATCCAATGATATTCATACACAAGGAATACGTTTTTCTCTGCAAAAGCTGATAAATTCCGCGGCTCTGCATGGCGGTCACAGGCAAATGATTTTGCGTGGAAATCGGAGAGCCGCCGCTCCTGCCCTTGCTTATCTTTCCGATGCCCTTTGGCGACTCGACGTCTCCTCTGAGGACTCCCCCGCAAACGCGGATGAATCGATCCACATGGAGATCTGTGACACTCCGTACGCCGAGGCAGAGGCAACTGCCGCCCATGTATTGGAATTGCTGCGTTCCGGAGAACGGTGTCGGGACATTGTTGTTCTGATGCGCGATCCCAAAAAATACAAAGGAATTATTGAACCCGCCTTTGAGAAAAACAATATTCCCTTTTTCTTCTCGGAAAAGACCGATCTTTCCGTGCTCCCCCCCATTAAGCTTTTACTGTCCGCTTTACGTATCAAGCAATTTAATTGGCAAAAAAATGATATCATTTCACATATCAAGACAGGTATGTATGACTTTGAGGATCGTGATATTTGTCTTTTTGAGGAATATTTAGATACTTGGAATATTCACGGTTCTCGCTTTACAGACAGTGACTGGACCATGAATCCTGACGGATTTACCGAGCTTATCTCCGAGAGAGGAAAAAATATTCTTTTCGCCGCCAACAAGATCCGTAATGAGCTTGTTAAAAAGTTGGAAAAGCTTTTTATTCTTTTAGATGCTGCTGACAATATTCCTGCCATGTGCCGCGCCATCTTTGACTATTTTTCCGATATTGATTTGGAAAACCATCTTTTCTCTCTCGCGCAAAAGGAATGGAACAGCGGAAATCGCAAAGCTTCAAAGGAGCTTCAAGCTTTATTCGGCATAATATTAAACACTCTCGCGGATATTGCCTTCGCTTTACCTGATGAGAGGATAAGCACGGAAGAGCTTTCGATCCTTTTACAGATGGTATTCTCCCAAACCTCTATCGGTACCATCCCCACATCGGTAGACGAGGTCATGATCGGTTCTGCCGCCATGTTACGCCCGTCAAATCCCAAATACACCTTTGTTTTGGGATTGTGCGAAGGAGAATTCCCCGCGGCTGTGAATGATATCGGTTTATTTTCCTCCGGCGACCGAAGCACGCTTTCCAAGCTTGGAATCGAGCTTACCTCCGACACGGACACCCGTTCCTCGGACGAGCTGATGTATGTTCAGCGAGCGTTTTCCGCCCCCTCTCACGGTCTCTATCTCTTTACCTCTGTTTCCGAAGTAAGCGGCTCCGCGCGTACTCCTTCACTTGCTTTTAACCGTGTCAAAGCGCTGTTTCCCGAGCTGATTCCTCACCGTTATTCGGGTGCCGATCTCCATTATTTGGCGGGGTCTCCAAGAAGTGCCGCCCCGCATATTCGTTCTCTCAAAAATTTCTCCGAGAAATTGGCTCTTACACAAGCCTTATTGCCTTATATTCCATCGATTGACATTTTATCGGAGGCCTCATCCTCCTCCGCCTCTTGTCATGTGGATCCCGCGGTCGTATCAGATTCAATTGGAAAAAGCTTACGTTTTTCCTCCTCACGCTTTGAATCGTATGTGACGTGTCCTTTTAACTATTATTGCACGTACATTCTCGCTCTCCGTGAAAAAAAGCAAGCCGATTTTCGTGTTTCTCACATGGGAACCTTTATTCATTACATATTGGAGCAGCTTCTCCGATTTGCTGTTACCCAGACCAAAGACGGTACTCTTCCCGACGACGAGACCTTAATTGCTCAGACAGAAAAAACAGTGGCGGAATACATCGATAAGGTTTGCCCTGCAGAGCTGAGAAATTCTCGGAAGCTGTTGCATTTGTATGAGCGTTTGAAAAAGCTCTCCTTGCTAATGGTACGAAACATTGTGGAGGAATTTTCCCACAGCCAGTTCCGTCCGACATTTTTTGAGCTTTCCACTAACGGCCGTGATGGCAATCCTCCCCCTATGGAATTTGTGTTGGACGACGGCTTCCGTGTATCCTTCTCCGGTATTATTGACCGTGTGGATATCTTGAATAAAAACGGAGAGGTATATATTCGCATTGTGGATTACAAAACAGGGACCAAGGTTTTTTCCGTGGACGATGTCGCTCATGGCATTAACATTCAAATGCTTTTATATTTATTCACCCTTTGCCGCAACGCGAACAACGAGTTTACAAGATCTCTCGGATTGAAGGAGGATCAGCTTCCAACCCCTGCCGGAATTATTTATCTCTCCGCGAATATCCCTGTGATTCAAGCGGAGGACTATGACAGCGAGGCTTCGGTTTTAGAAAAAGCCTCCGATTCTTTAAAGAGAAGCGGCTTGCTTTTGGACAATGAGGAAATTCTTTTATCCATGAATCAAGAGCTTTCCCCTAAATTTCTCGCGGGAATCAAAAGGAACAAGGAGGGACTTCTTATAGGAAACGCGCTCACCTCAAACGAGGCTTTTGACACGCTCTATTGCCAAATCCGCTCCACTGTAGAAAAAATAACAAAAGAGCTTCGTGATGGTCAAGCGGATGCCAAACCCATACGATACAAGCAAATGGATCCCTGCGCGTATTGCAACATGAAGCCGATCTGCCGCAAGGCGGTGGAATAACGGATTGGAAGAAATCAAAAATTAAGGAGAGATTATGTCAAGACATTGGACTGCGGCGCAATCTGCCGCAATGAATATTCAAGACAAAACCCTGTTGGTCAGCGCTGCCGCCGGATCGGGCAAAACAGCCACGCTGACCGAGCGAATTATTCGGGCAATTACGGATCCTGTCTCCCCGAAAAACATTTCTGAAATGCTGATCGTGACCTTTACGCGTGCTGCCGCCGAGGAATTAAAAAGCCGTATTTTTTCCGCCTTGGGCGATGTTTTGGCAAAAAATCCGTCTAACCGCCATTTGACCTCTCAATTGGTCAAGCTAGGCAGCGCTCGGATCTGCACGATTGATGCCTTTTATTTGGAGCTGGTTCGATCCAATTTTTCTCATCTTGGAATTTCCGCTTCGTTCCGTATCGCCGACGCCTCTGAGCTTGAGCTTCTTGCAAAATCCGTTATGGACGATACAGTAGAGTTTTTCTATGAGACGGACACAGCATTCCCTTCCTTTGCGGAGTGCTTTACGGGAACACGAAGCAATGCTCAGCTTACAGAGCTGCTTCTTTCCCTTTCTTCCCGTGTTTCCTCGGTACCTGAGGGCATTGAATTTTTAAGGATATCCGCGGAGAAAACGCTGGCAGATGCCGAAGCGCAGTCTGATTTTTTTGTTACTTCCTTTGGAAAGGTCCTGCAAGCTCGCGTTTCGGATATGGCGGAGCATTGTTTATCGGTTTTTCAATCTGCCTGCGATTACATATCACAATATCCTGAAATGTCCGATGCCATGCTCGCCTCTTTTGATTACGACCGGAATTTTTGCCTATCGCTTTTGGATGCTCTTTCTGATTCCGAAAACGGATATTTTCGCACCAAGAATCTTCTTGAAGGATTTGCCCCGGTACGCTTAAAGCGTTTAAGACCCGAATATACCACCGAAGAAAGTGAGCGCTACAAATCACTGCGAACCAATCTCCATGCCCAGCTCCGAAAGCTGGCACAAAATTCTTTTTCCAAGTCCCCCGAGATCATTGTACGGGCAATGAGGGACACCGCTTGTTATACCGACGTATTATATAAGGTTTTAGCAGAATATGACACCAGAATGACCGAAGAAAAAAAGCGAAGAAGCATTTTGGACTTTAACGATATCCGCAGATATACGCTTCGTCTTTTAGTGAACCCCGATGGCTCTCCCACGCCGATCGCTTTGCAATACGCCGATCAATTTTCAGATATTTATATTGATGAGTATCAAGATGTTGACCGAGTGCAGGATCTGATTTTCCGTTCTATTTCACGTCCTACCAACCGTTTTATGGTAGGCGATATCAAACAAAGCATTTACAGCTTCCGCGGTGCCGAGCCACAAGTTTTTTCCGAATACCGCGCCGCTTTTCCCGATTATTCCGATACTGACCAAAGCAATTCGGATTCCGTAACGGTATTTATGTCGAATAATTTCCGCTGTGACAGCAATATTATTGATTTCACCAATATGGTCTGTTCCCGTATTTTTTCGGCATGCACAGAAAGCATCGGATACAAAAAGGAGGATGACCTTGTATGTTCCAAGCTCTCCCCTTCTCCCTCGTATTCTTCTCCCTCTGTTGAGGTCGCTGTCATTTTAGATCAAAACGACACCGAGGAAGCTGACGATGACGCTGAGGATGAGCCTCCCGAGAAAAAAATGCTGGAAGCGGTTTATATATCCAAAGAAATCGAAAGGCTAATCAAGGAGGAAAAGAAGGCTGACGGCTCCCCCATTCTTGCCGGAGATATTGCGGTTCTCTTCCGATCGCGCTCCATGAGTGCCTATGTTGCCAAAGCATTGAACAGCCGTGGAATTCTTTCCTCTGAAAATGACGGAGACCGTTATTTTGAAAGCCCTGATGTCCTAATGGTTCTTTGTATTTTAAACACGGTAGACAATCCCCACCGAGATATTTTTCTGACCGGTGCCCTTCGGTCTCCGATTTTTGACTTTACCATGGATGATATTATCCGCATACGAAAAAGCTGTGATGCTTCCTATTCCCTTTACGATGCGTTACTGGCGTACAAGCAAGGAGACACTCCGCTGGCGGAAAAATGCGCAAGGTTCGACGCGACACTTACGCAATGGCAGCAAGCTTCCATTGCTCTTCCTGTTGACCGATTCTTACAGATTCTGTTTGACACCGACGTTTTTGTAGCTTCCGGACTGCTGGGAGGACAAAATGAATCGGGAGAGGGTGGAAATCTCCTTCAGCTTTATGAATATGCCAGAAGCTTTGAAGCCGGCTCTTTCAAAGGTCTTTATAATTTTATCGAATTTATCAACACCATAATTGAGGAAGGCAAAAAAATGAAGGTCCCCCCAAAAGGAGCTTCTCCCGACCGTGTAAATCTTATGACGATTCATCAATCCAAGGGATTGGAATTCCCGATTTGCTTTGTTTGCGGAACCGCCAATCGTTTTAACAGACGGGATCAACAGGCAAGTCTTTTATTTGAATATCCCACAGGTGTTGCCATGAAAATCTCGGACAGCACCGGATTTGCAAGGATCAACACCCCCATGCGCGAGGCTCTTGCCGCAAACAACGGGATTCGACAAAGCGAAGAAGAAATGCGAATTCTATACGTAGCGCTGACCCGTGCCCGTGAAAGACTTTACATCACTGCCGCCAGCTCCTCTACCGAGGAAAAGCTATTAGAGCAAGCAGGATTGCGCGCTCAATTTTGCAACCGTCACACCTTACTCAAATGCAATTCCTATTTAGACTGGATCTTGATTCCTTTTGCGGATCCCGCAGAGCCTGCCAATTGCGCGCGTCTTTCTTTTTTAGTTCCGAAGCGTCAAGATACCATACTTCCGACTGAGGATGATGTTTTGGACACGCATGATGAGGCGATTTCCTCCGCACCCATTGAACCGGATCAGGCTTTATTGGAAACATTAAAGGAGAAATTCGCTTTCTCATATCCCCATTCCGTTTTAAGACGAATTCCTGCCAAATTATCGGTTTCCCGACTCTCTCCTGATGTATTGGATGAAAACGATTCCTCTTTTGACCTTTTCCCCATTCAAAAAAAGACCTCCCTCCCCGATTTCTTTATCAGCGGAAAAATATCTCGCAGCAGCGCCGCTGAGAGGGGCACTGCCACCCACTTGTTTTTTCAATTTTGCGATTTTGGCTATGCAAAACGCCACGGGATAAAAAACGAGATTGCGAGATTGATCGAGATGCGTTTTATTCCATCCAATATTGCCGAGCTTATTCATGTGGAAGACTTGGAATTGTTTTTGGAAAGTGAGCTGATGGAACGAATTGAAGGAGCGTCTGAGGTGATTCGGGAGCAACGCTTTAATGTATTGCTTTCCCCTGAAAACTTTACTCGGGATGAGAACTTTCGTGCCCAGCTAAAATCCGAGCAGTTGGCGGTTCAGGGCGTAATAGACTTGATTTTGATCGGAAAAGACGGCAGTCTTGAGCTATATGATTACAAAACCGATCGTTTGACCTTGAGGGAAAAGAGCGACTTTCACCTCGCCGAGAAAAAGATGAATCAGCTTCACGGTCTTCAGCTCTCTTATTATGCAGCAGCTACAGCCCAGCTTTTTAACCGTCCCTGCGATCGGCTCTGTATCTATTCCACCCATGCCGCCAAATTGTTTGATATTCAGCCCTTACCCCTGCTTCTTTCCGAGGATATCCTCGACAAGCTTTGACATTTTTTCCTGTTGCCGCATATCCTGTTTAAAGGAAGCACTTCTTCCAATAATTTTTTATTATTCATTTGTACAGGAGATATTATGGCAACCATAGAAAATTTCGCAACCGTACGATACACCTCAAACGGTGTTGAAGCGACCAGAGTTTCCAATCTGGCTGAAATCGAATTAGAATCATCGGTTTCTTTATCGAAAACTCCGTTGAGCTCTGTTTACGGTGAAAATTCCACCCTCACGTATATTTTAACCGTTCAAAACACATCGGGAGCACCTTTAAGCAATGTGCGTATTGAAGACAATTTAGCAACCTTTTCTTTCAATACAGCGGAGCTTACTCCCCTATCATTCGCCGAAAACGCGATCCTATTGATCAACGGACAGAATTCCACCGCTCAGCTGACCGTGGATGATTCCGATCCCGCTCAATTGGTATTTATTATCGCGTCGCTCCCCTCCGGTGCCACCGCAAACATTGTTTACAATGTTCAGGTCAATGAATTTGCTCCTCTTGAGGAAGGCTCTACTCTTGTGAATACCGCCACGCTTTCCGCAGACGCGGAATGTGCCAGCGGAACCGCCTCCGCTACGGTTACCGTGGAAAGCGGTGCCAATGTTACGGTCTTTAAGCAGATGAGCCCCAATCCCGCTGTATGCGGCGACACCCTGACTTACACCATCAGAATTTATAACTATGGAAACGCTGCCGCTGAGAATGTTCAGATTACCGACAGCTTTGATCCCGCTCCCTCCAATATTACGGTTACGCGCAACGGTGTTGCGGTACCTGCCACCGATTATGTATATGAAAACGGAGTATTGACAGTTCCCGCCGATACGGCAACCGCCGACACGGTGCCGGCAGCTACCTTTACCCGTGATCCTGTTACCGGTGTGGTTACCGTCACCCCCGGTGTTGTGGAATATGTTATTACGGGAACGATCTGATCTTTAAGGTTTTTATTCCCTAACGATTTTGGGGAAGCTTCTTTTATACAACATTGTCTCGCAAGCTCAAAAACATCAAAGCCATCGGCGTTTGCCGATGGCTTTGATGTTTTTATGATGTTGGAGTTGTCTTAATACAGCATCCTTCTTTTACTTTTTACTTATTTCAGCAATTCTTTTCAAAGGTATCGCGCATATCCTTCAGCTTATTTGTTGCCTCTTCACGATTCTTAGCCACAATGCTGAAATAGAATTTACACTTAGGCTCGGTTCCGCTGGGACGAACAGCTACCCAGCTTCCATCCTTCATAATGAAGCGAAGCACATTGGAACGGGGGAAGCCTGCGTCCAGCATTTTTTTGGACTGGTAATCCTCCATTTCCAGCACCTCGATCTCCCCTGCTTTCTTGGGAGGATCGTTTCTCAAGCCGTTAACGAGAGCGGTAATTTTATCTGCTCCGTCCAAGCCCTTGAAGGTAAAATTATCCAACGCATCCATGAAAAATCCATATTTTTCGTACAAGACTTCAAGAGCATCGATCAATGTCAAGCCTTTGGCGTGGTAGTGTGCCACCGCCTCGCATAGCATCATTGCCGCTTGCACCGCATCCTTATCACGAACACAATCGGAGATCAAGCAGCCGTAGCTTTCTTCATATCCAAACACAAATACCTTATCCCGCTTAAGCTCGTGTGTATAGATCTTATCTCCGATAAACTTAAAGCCTGTCAATGTTTTTTCAACCGACACACCGTAATCCGCGCAAATGCGGTCGCCAAGATCCGAGGTTACGATGGTATTGAACATTACACCATTCTCAGGCAAGGTTCCCTGAGCTTTACGCTGTGACAGGATGTATTCCAAAAGCACAGCCGCCGATTGGTTTCCTGTCATACGTACGTATTCGCCCTTATGCTTAACTGCCACACCGAGACGGTCGCAATCGGGGTCCGTGGTGATCACAATATCCGCGTCGTTTTTCTCCGCGTACTCCAGAGCCAAAACGTACGCCTCCGCTGTTTCGGGGTTTGGGTTCAAGGTCTTACTGAACTCGGTATCGGGTGTACACTGCTCTTCTACGGGAATTACATGATATCCCAAACGATCCAAAACCGTTCTTACAGGCACATTTCCTGTTCCGTGCTGAGGAGAATATACGATCTTAATTGCCTTTTTATCAAGCGCCGGCTGAAGTGCCAGTGCCATAACGGTTTTATAATAGGTTTCATCTATCTCGGCACTGAGAATTTCGATCAGGTCTCCCGCCTCGCTCTTACGCAAGCTCTTAACCGCCAAGGGATCGGATACAGCGTTGATCTCTTCCACCACAAGGTCATTCACCTCGGGAACCAGCTGACATCCTCGCTCGTCATAAAGCTTATATCCGTTATATTCGGGAGGATTATGAGACGCGGTAATAACAACGCCGCCAAAGGCGTTCAGTTCTCTTACGGCAAAGGAAAGCTCGGGAGTGGGACGCAAGGAGTCGAACAGGTAGGCTTTGATTCCATTCGCAGCCAATACGCCCGCAGTCTCTTCTGAAAATTCGACACTAAAGCGGCGGTTGTCATGCGCGATGACAACGCCTCTTTCGCAAGCGGCTTTTCCCGCTTTTTTTATGTATTCGGCGTATCCCTGTGTTGTTTTTCGGATCATATATTTATTGATTCTGTTTGTTCCCGCACCAATCAGACCGCGCAAACCGCCTGTTCCAAATTCAAGATCGCAATAAAAGCGTTCTTTAATCTCTTGCTCATTATTCTCCATATTTTTCAATTCAGATAGCATTGCATCATCCGCTGTCAAATTGTTACGCCAATGCTCATAATTTTCGCGATAGTTCATTATTTCCACCTCACAAAGTAATTATATTTTTATTATATATCAATTGACCGTAAATTTCAATAGAAAAAAAGTAAAATAATTCCTAAAAATACTAATTTTTTTCGACACTTGGTTTTATTTTGTCATTTTCTGAAAAATTTCCAAAAAAGGCTTGACAAAAACTACTTTCTATGGTAATATAATAATGCTTTAGCAAAGTAAAGCGGTAAATTTTTTTACTTGCGGCTTTGCGAGACAATTTTATTTTCCGCTATGGCGGATGGAGGTATTTTTATTATGAAAAAAATTATTTGCTTGGCACTTGTTTCGATTATGTGCCTGTTTTCTTTTGCTTCTTGCGGCAAGGATGATAACACCCTTGTATGCGGAGTAACTATTTTTGAAAACATGAACGAGCAAGACGAAAACGGCAACTGGACCGGCTTTGAGTCTGAGTTTGCTATGGAAGTTGGAAAGTTGCTTGGTATGGAAGTTGAATTCCAGATCATCGAGTGGTCTCAGAAATATTCCGAGTTAAAATCCGGAAATATTGACTGTATCTGGAACGGTTTTACCGCAAACTCTTCTGATGATGGAATTCCGAGAAAGGATCTTGTTGACTTTTCTTACACCTATATGCTGAATCAGCAGTGCATCGTTGTTAAAAAGGACAATTTGGCTTCTTACTCCACTGAGGCTGATCTTGCCGGCAAAAAGGCAGTTGCCGAAGGCGGCAGTGCCGGTGCTTCTTACGCTGAAGGTGTAATCGGCGAAAACGGAAGTCTCATCACCACAACAGCTCAGATCAATGCTTTCACCGAAATCAAGGCCGGCACATCTGATTTTGCTGTAGTTGACATTCTTCTTGCTAAAAATATCTGCGGCTCGGGTGACTACACCGATCTCGCGATCGTTGAGAGCATCGTTTTGGATGCGGAATACTACGCCATCGGCTTTGAGAAAGGCAGCGAGCTTACCGCTAAGGTAAATGAAGCAATCAAGACCCTCAATGACAATGGAAAGCTTCTTGAAATCGCTAAAAAATACGGTTTGGAAAACAGCTTGCAGGTTACCATTGAGTGATCTCTTCGCTGAATTATAACTTTTACAAAGGAAAATAAAATGGGTTTTTGGGAAATTACATTAAGTTTACTTAATGGGCTCGAAATGACCTGCCTGATTTTTGCGCTAACACTTGTGTTAGCGCTTCCTTTGGGTTTGGTGATCTCTTTCGGCTCCATGTCTAAATTTAAACCGCTGGCTACTATTACCAGAGTTTTTGTTTGGATCATTCGCGGTATTCCGTTGATGCTTCAAATTTTTGTTGTTTTTTATGTCCCCGGTCTTGTTTTTAATATTTCCGGTCTATCAAGGTTTGCTTCCGTAATCATTGCGTTCGTAATAAATTACGCCTGTTATTTCTCTGAGATCTATCGCGGAGGTATTGAAAGCATTTCCAAGGGACAATATGAAGCCGGTGAGGTTTTAGGATTAACAAAATCTCAAATCTTTTTTAAGATCGTTCTGATTCAGGTTATTAAGCGAATTCTTGCGCCTATGTCAAATGAGGTGATTACACTGGTCAAGGATACCGCTCTCGCGCGTGTTATCATGATCGTTGAAATACTGAAAGCGGCTGAATTTTTCACCAGCTACGGTTTGATATGGCCTATGTTCTATACTGCTGTTTTCTATTTGATCTTTGTGGGACTGCTTACGATCCTTTTCGGATTTTTCGAAAAGAAATTAAGTTATTTCAAAGCATAAAGGAAGGAGGGCGTTATGGCGTTACTTGAAGTTTCCAATATTACAAAAAGCTTTGGAAAGGTTGAAGTATTAAAAGGAATTGATTTTTCTTTGGAAAAAGGAAAGGTCCTTTCCATCATTGGCTCGTCCGGAAGCGGAAAAACAACCTTACTCCGTTGCCTTAATTTTTTAGAAACACCCGATACCGGTACCATTGCCATTAATGGTGAGGTCATTTTTGATGCTTCCCTTCATAAAAAAGTAAAGGAGCCTGAGATCCGTAGCAATCGATTGCATTTCGGTCTTGTTTTTCAGTCCTTCAACCTCTTTCCTCAATACAATGTTTTGGATAACATTACCTTGGCACCCATTCTTCGTTTGAAGGATGAAAAGCTTTCAAAGGAAGACGCTAAGCTCAGATCCGAGGAAATTGTTTCCAATGCTTGGGAGCTTTTGAAAAAGGTAGGCCTTACGGAAAAAGCAACTTCCTATCCCTGTGAGTTATCCGGAGGTCAGCAACAGCGTGTTGCCATTGCAAGAGCATTGGCTCTCGCTCCTGATATTCTCTGTTTTGACGAGCCAACCTCTGCTCTTGATCCTGAATTGACCGGTGAGGTTTTACGTGTTATACGAGATTTAAAATCATCGGATTGCACTATGGTTGTTGTAACCCATGAAATGGATTTCGCGAAAAACGTTTCGGATGAGGTCATTTTTATGGCAAACGGCATTATTGAGGAGCAAGGCAGTCCGACAGATATTTTTGATCATCCTCATTCCCCTTTAACCCAAGCTTTTCTTAATAAATCTTTTGAGTCATTTTAAAAGAATTCGGCTGTCGCCCAAAGCGGCAGCCGAATTCTTTATTTATTTTCTTATTTAATTACCGCATCCGCATTTGCCGTTATTTTTGTCTCCTTTGACCGGAACGAAATCGGGGGGGCAAAATTCCGATGTGGGAAATGCCATATTGCGGAAGATCGCGCAAGGATTATCCTCTTCCGCGGAAACACATTCCTTATCGGGAACGCAGTATTCGGTAGCGTTGATCAGGTATTGCGCGGGGCGAACGATACGAACGACGGAGAACACGCCGAGAGATACCGTAAGATATCTTCCATCACTGTCATTCAAGGTTCCGTTGATTCTTGAAGACACCGTCTCGGGAAGATCGCTACAGCAGCAACAGCAGCACGAGCAGCACTCCTCCGCTTCACGAACCTTCATATTCAAAACAATAGGATCTACTACCTCTACGATAGCAATGGGAACGTTTTTGGTAGAACAGCAGGGTTCGGGCACAGCGCAATAATCCGACGTATCGGGATTGCTCTTAAATATACTTACATTGCTTTCGCTTCCATAAAGAATAACCTTCTTTTCTAAAACAGCTACCCCTTCAAATTCCTGACTGCGTCCTCCGCACAGGCATGCCTCAAAGAGGATCTTAATATAAAATTTGATATTTACCGAATAAAATCCCCTGTTAAATTTTACCGGATCAATGCCGATATAGGTCCATGTAATACATGCGCTTTTCGCGCGAATGTTTGTTGTATGCTCCAATATATCATTACCAAAATCGGTTAATAACACCTTTACATCCTCGAAGCAATCCCGATCTCGGCATGAATCAAGGATACGGTTGGTTTCAATGCACACCATTTCTGATCGAGCGGAGTTTCTTTCGTTTCCTGTACAGCAAAATTTGTTATCTGACATATTATAGTTATTCCTCCTAAATCAAATATCAAAGCCAATGGCTTTTCTTCTTTATCAGCATATGCGCGCAAACATTTTTTGACAATTCCTGCATATCATTATTTATATAACAATTATAAAATATAGAAAAATAATTAAATATATTTTATATAAACACTTGAAAAAAATTTCAAAATGTATTAAAATATATGTATTGGTGATATTTTTACTTTATAAGTATATGAGTGAGGATTTTATGATCTCGATTAGCTTTGATAATGATAAATATATTCAATTGCAGTCCAAAAAAATTCAAGAGAGAATTTCAAGCTTTGGCGGTAAATTATATCTTGAGTTTGGAGGTAAATTATTTGATGATTATCACGCCTCCCGTGTCTTGCCCGGCTTCCAGCCTGACAGCAAAATAAAAATGCTTTTGAATATGAAGGAAGACGCTGAGGTTATTATTGTTGTTTCCGCTACCTCCATTGAGCAAAACAAAATGCGCGGTGATTTAGGAATTTCTTATGACCTGGATGCGTTGCGCTTGATCGACACATTCTCTGATATCGGAATCTTTGTAGGCGGCGTCGTCATTACTCAGTATATGCAGCAGCCCTCCGTTGATGCTTTTATTAAACGATTGGACAACCTTGGCATCAAGGTTTACCGCCATTATCCTATTGAAGGATACCCCACCAATGTCCGCAAGATCGTAAGTGACAACGGCTACGGAAAAAATGAATATATCGAAACCACCAAATCTCTGATCGTTATTACCGCCCCCGGTCCCGGAAGCGGTAAGATGGCGACCTGTCTTTCACAGCTTTATCACGACCATAAGCGCGGTATTAAAGCGGGATACGCAAAATTTGAGACCTTCCCTGTTTGGAACCTTCCTCTGAAGCATCCTGTCAACATGGCATATGAGGCTGCCACCATCGATTTAAATGATGTCAATATGATCGATCCTTTTCATTTAGAGGCGACAGGGGTCACTACGGTAAATTACAATCGAGATATTGAGATTTTCCCTGTTTTAAAGGCTATTTTTGAAAAGATTTATGGAGAGTGCCCTTATAAATCACCTACTGACATGGGAGTAAATATGGCGGGTTATTGCATCACCGATAATGATGCCGCTTGCTATGCCTCAAAAATGGAGATCGTAAGACGATACTATGATACGCTTTGCCGCAAACGAAACGGCTTAGCTGATGCGGATGAGGTTTATAAGGCAGAGTTAATTATGAATCAAGCCGGAATCGACACGGGTTTTCGTCAAGTCGTGAAATTCGCTTTAACGAAAGCCGAGGAAACTGGCGCGCCTGCCGCTGCGATTGAGTTACCGGACGGTTCTGTCGTCACGGGAAAGACCTCTAAGCTCATGGGTTCTGTTGCCGCGGTTCTTCTAAACGCTTTAAAGAAGCTGGGAGGAATCAATGACGAATTCTTACTTCTTCCCCCTGTTGTAATCGAGCCTTTGCAAAAGCTAAAAATAGAAAATTTGGGGAACCAGAATCCCCGTCTTCACGCGGATGAAATTTTGATGGCTTTGGCTATTTCCGCCACGACCAATCCTATGGCAGCGCATGCCATGGAGCAGCTTCCCAAATTGAGGGGCTGTCAGGCCCATGTTAGTGTAATCGTTTCCGCGGTTGACAAAAACATTTACAGAAAATTGGGTATAGATCTTACCTGTGAACCAATTTACGAAACAAAAAAATTATATCACAAGTAAAATTCATATTTCACACTTGGAGAATGATTTTTAAGGAGCTTATATGATTCAAGATCTACACTCTCACACCTACTATTCCTTTTGTGGAAAAGACAATCCCGAAAAGATCGTGGAAGCAGCAATTTCAGCCGGAATTGAATTATTCGGTATATGCGACCACAATCATGGAATCGGGAACTCCCGAAAAGAGATACGTCATTTACCTGTGGAAGTGGTTCCCGATGAATATGGGCTTACTTTGAGGAGATATTTTGATCATATTTCCCTCATTCAGGAAAAATATGCCAAAAAAATTTGTATTCTTCGCGGGATTGAGGTTGGAACCTTAGTTCAAGAGGGACACCGTTATGCTTTACCTCCCTGTGAGGATATCTCCTTTTTTGATTACTGTCTTATTGAACATTTAGATAATCCCGAAAATTCTATTGCCAAAGGCGATCTCTTTTCCTTTGCTGAGCGTTGCGGCTGTCCTGCCGGCGTGGCTCACACCGATCTATTTTCCTTTATCAGGCATTTAGGGGAAGATCCTTCCCGTTATTTTAAGCGCATGGCAGATCAGGGAATCTTTTGGGAAATTAATGTAAATTACGACAGCACCCATCATTACCGACTGCATCCATATGTGCTTGAATTCTTTAAAAATAAAGAGCAGCAAGCCATCGTCCGCGAATCCGGTGTTCGGTTAAGTGTTGGCTTTGACGGTCACAGAGTAGAGGATTATGCCCCTGAACGTGTAATAGAGGCATGCAAAAAAATTACGGAATTAGGAATTCCCTTAGCTTTTGAAGAAAAAATATTTTAGGAGCTGTCACAAGGCGACACTCCCAGCCAAAATAATGAGGTGTCTCACAAACAAGTGAGACACCTCATTATTTTTTTCGGTTAGGTCAAATCCTTTCCGTTTCATTGTTTTTAGATCCTACAATATATTCATCAATTGCCTTTGCGGCAATCTTCCCGGCTCCCATAGCGGATATTACCGTTGCCGCTCCTGTAACAGCATCGCCGCCTGCATAAACGCCTTCACGAGTTGTCGCTCCTGTAGCTTCCTCGACTATGATTCCGCCTCGTTTATTGACCTCCATGCCCGATGTAGTCATTTTTATCAAAGGGTTGGGAGAAGTTCCAATAGACATAACAACAGCATCCACGTCCAAAACAAATTCACTTCCCTCCACGGGAATCGGTTTGCGGCGTCCTCGTTCATCAGGCTCTCCAAGCTTCATTTGAACGCATTTCATTCCTGTGACAAAACCGTTTTTAGGATCTCTTTTATCCTCAGAATTATTGTATCCCAAAATTTCCACGGGGTTATTGAGGAGCATAAATTCAATTCCCTCCTCCATGGCATGCTCTACCTCCTCACGGCGAGCGGGTAACTCTTCCATGGATCGTCGGTAAACGATATATACCTTTTCCGCTCCTAAACGCAAGGCAGTTCTCGCCGCATCCATGGCTACATTTCCGCCACCCACAACAGCGACCCGACCGCCCTTCATAATGGGAGTAACAGGTTCATCCAAGTATGCTTTCATCAGGTTAGAGCGTGTCAAAAACTCATTAGCGGAATACACACCCTTATACGATTCGCCCGGAATATTCATAAAATTGGGAAGTCCCGCTCCCGACGCAATAAACACTGCCTCATATCCGTCTTCAAACAATTCATCCACGGTCAGGGTTTTTCCGATTACCATATTGGTTTGTATATCCACGCCCATGGCGATCAAATTATCCACCTCCTTTTTTACGATGGATTTGGGCAGACGAAATTCGGGAATTCCGTACACCAAGACACCGCCCGCGGCATGTAATGCTTCAAACACGGTCACCTTGTATCCTTTTTTCGCAAGATCCCCCGCGCAGGTCAGCCCTGATGGACCTGCTCCTACTATCGCTACCTTATGTCCGTTTGTTTTTTCTGTCTTTGGCGCTTCATCAGAATGAGCGTTATGCCAATCCGCGACAAAGCGTTCCAAGCGTCCGATTCCAACAGGCTCTCCTTTGATTCCTCTCACACATTTGCTTTCGCACTGGCTCTCCTGAGGGCATACTCTGCCGCACACTGCCGGAAGACTGGAGCTTTGAAGGATCACTCGGTAGGCGCCTTCAAAATCCCCTTCTTTAACCTTTGCTATAAATTCAGGAATATGAATATTAACAGGGCACCCCGTCACGCACGGCATATTCTTACAGTTCAAGCAACGAAGTGCCTCATCAATGGCGGCTTCCTCACTGTATCCCAAAGCTACCTCTTCAAAATTACGTGCGCGCTCGTGAGGATCCTGTGTAGGCATAGGATTCTTTTTTAAGCTCATATTTGCCATTTTTATTCGCTCTCCTTTGCGAAAAGGTTACAGTTTTTTTCATACGCGTGACGTTCAAAGTCTCGGTACATATTGCCTCGGGACATGGCTTCATCGAAATCGATCTCATATCCATTGAATTCGGGGCCATTGACGCAGGCAAATTCCGTTATCTTCTTTCCGTCTCGATTTAATGTAAGACGGCATCCGCCGCACATACCCGTTCCATCAATCATGATAGGATTCATAGACGCAATACACGGAATCCCTGTAGGCCGAACCTCTTCTACCACAAATTTCATCATAATAAGCGGTCCAATGGTGATTACCTTATCAAAGCTTTCACCTCGTTCGAAGATTTCACGAAGCGGTACGCAAACATTTCCTTCTCTTCCATATGACCCATCATCTGTCATAACGATCAATTCATCCGATGCCGATTTAAATTCCTTCTCAAGGATCAGCAGCTCCTTTGAGCGAAAACCGATAATCGATGTGACATGACAGCCCAATTCATGTAGCTTTTGAGCAACAGGCAACGCAATCGCGCAACCAACTCCGCCGCCTACGATACATACCTTGCGCAGTCCCTCAACCTCAGTTTTATTTCCGAGCGGTCCCACAAAATCACAAATGAATTCTCCTTCATTTTTATGATCCAACAGCGCCGTTGTAGCACCCACAACCTGAAAAATGATCGTAACCGTACCTTTCTCTCTGTCATAGCCTGCCACAGTAAGAGGAATTCTCTCTCCGTCTTCGTTCACACGGAGTATAATAAACTGACCCGGTTCCGCTTTAGCCGCAACAAAGGGAGCCTCAATCTCCATTAAGGTAACTGTTTGATTTAATTTTTCCTTTTTTACTATTTTGTACATACTTCTCCTAATCAGCTCTTCCTGTTTATGTTTTTAAAGCATAAAACGCGGAGTGCACCTCCAACAATTTGTTTGAGGTGCACTTTTACGATTAATTTCCTGTGAGCTTTGCGATCTCTTCCGCGAAGTTCTCTTCTCTCTTCTGGATTCCTTCGCCCTTTTCAAAGCGGTAGAAGCCTGTTACAGTAATATTTCCGCCCAGTGCTTTGGCTGTTGCGTCTACATACTGACCAACCTTCATGTCATCGTCCTTAACGTAACCCATATCCAAGAGACAGTTATTATCGTAGAACTTGCTGATTCTACCGGTAACCATTTTCTCAATGATCTGAGGAGGCTTCTTTGCGTTTGCGGGATCGTTAGCGATCTGAGCCATCAAAATAGATTTTTCCTCTTCCAAAACAGATGCGGGAACCGACTCACGATTCAGATAAGGAGTGGGATATGCGCCAACCTGCAAAGCGATATTCTTTGCGAATTCAGCGAACTCATCCTTAGCGGCAACAGCCTCATCCGCGTCAAAGGTAACGATAACGCCGATTGTACCTGTTCCGTGAATATAAGTGCTGGTCAAGCCCTCTGCGATTACGAAACGGCGAATGCTAAGCTTCTCACCGATCACGAAGATCATTTCCTTCAGCTTTGCCTCAACCGTCGCGGAACCGTCCACGTATGTGGATGCCATCAATGCATCGATATCCGCAGGCTTATTCGCGATGATCGTTTTCAGCAGATTCTTTACAAATTCCTGGAAGGATGCGTTCTTAGCCACGAAGTCTGTCTCGGAGTTAACCTCGATCATTGCGGTAATATCGCCTTCCTTCATGATATCAACAATACCGTCAGCGGCGATTCTGGTAGCTGCCTTTGCTTCTGCCTTCAATTCGCCTCTCTTACGAAGGATCTTAATTGCTTCTTCTACGTCGCCGTTTGCCTCAACAAGAGCCTTCTTACACTCCATCATACCGATACCGGTTTTTGCGCGAAGTGCGGCAACATCTTTTGCGGTTATATTTGCCATGTTATTGTCGTCCTTTCAATTAATACTTCTTAAAATTTCTTAATTTTTCGGTTTATTATATAATCTGATTATTCAGCATCTGCTGCTTCAGCAGTCTCATCCTCGGCTACAACAGCATCTTCCGCAGCGACCTCTTCGCCCTCTGCCTCAAGCTGTTCGCCCTGCTTGCCCTCGATCACTGCGTCTGCCAGCGCGGAGGAGATCAATTTGATTGCGCGGATCGCGTCATCGTTACCGGGGATAATGTAATCAGCGTCATCGGGGTCACAGTTGGTATCAACGATTGCGACAACCGGAATACCCAGCTTCTTTGCTTCCAGCACAGCGTTTCTTTCCTTCTTGGGGTCAACAATAAAGATTGCGGCGGGAAGATCTTCCATGGTCTTAATACCGCCATAGTTCTTCTCAAGGTCAAAGATTTCCTTCTGCTTTGCGGCAACTTCCTTCTTAGGAAGCAAATCGAAGGTTCCATCCTCCTGCATCTTTTCAAGACTGTTCAAACGGCCGATAGAGCGCTTGATGGTCTTAAAGTTTGTCATCATTCCGCCGGGCCAACGAACGTTTACATAGTACATGCCGCAACGAGTTGCTTCCTCTTTGATAGCATCCGCTGCCTGCTTTTTGGTACCTACAAACAAAATGTTTCCGCCCTGAGCCGCTACGTCACGAACAAAAGCATACGCTTCGTCAAACTTCTTTACGGTCTTCTGAAGGTCGATGATGTAAATACCGTTTCTTTCGGTGTAGATGTACTCCTGCATTTTGGGGTTCCATCTTCTGGTGTGGTGTCCGAAATGTACACCTGCTTCGAGAAGCTGTTTGATTGAGATAATAGACATTTCAATGTCCTCCTTCGGTTTTTCCACCACATTGCACAGCGATTTTATTGCCTTTTGGCAACACCGCATCGCTCCCTGCAAATGTGTGTGTATTTTATTTTTGCGTTGATTCTCATTAATCCACGCAATTGAAAAAATTATATCATATTTTTTTATATTAAGCAATACTCTTTTATCTTATTTACAAAATATTTACAATTACAATATTCCCTTTTTGTTTTTCTTTTTATCCTTATCCGGAATACAATATTCAGCAACCGAAAGTCGAACCAAAATCGCGTCCTCGCCAATACATTCAATGCGGTTCCACGGAATAAAAATATCATTTGCGTGACTTAATCCCAAGAAGCCGCAAGGACGCGGGACAATGATCGCGGTGATTTTCCCGTCGCTGATGTTTAATTCAAAATCACCGGGGCACCCAAGTCTTGCCCCATCGCAAAGATTGATCACTTCCTTTTCCCTCAACTCACAGGTACTCAATCGTTCCATAACAAAACTCCTTTACATAAAACAATGCTATCATTGCTATCATTTTATGCAAAGGAGTTTTTTATATATTCATATGCACAAACATTCAAATAATTTCAATAAATTCCATTCATTTCCTTAACATAAATCCCTCTCATTTTTTATTTGTCTTTTTATTCGGATTATCTGATTTGTTTCGTTTGGAGAATTTTTTAAATCCCGCAATCACACAGAAAAAAATCACGACAGGAGCAAAGGAGAGAATAAAATAGGGCAAAGGATGTTTATCCATATAAAAAAGACCGCCAAAGGATTCCCATGTCAAGCAAAGGAACAAGAAAATCGTCACCAACATTAATTCTGAGACGAACAAAAGACTGCGATATAGCTTCCTTGCGGCTTGCAATGAATCAAAACGCAATACAAATAAAGCACACACGTGAAGCAGAATCAAGGACATGAAACAAAATTCTGTTTTATAAAAATACTGTCCCATAATCCCTGAAAAATCTAAAATCAAGGGCAAAAAAACCGTTGCCAATGACGAGAGCAAGCTTGCCATAAGCAAAGCCTGAATGTCCAAGAAAAATTCCTTCCGTTTCAAAATCGCTCTATCTTGAGCTTTCCCTTCCTTTAAGCCCTTTAATCCCGTCTCCTCTGTTTTTAATGTTTTTACAGGATCATTATTTCTCGTTATGATAAGAAACGCGAAAATGTCCAAAACGCAGCTACAGAAGAGAATATGGATCCCGTTCAAAACCGTATATCCGAACAGCATGGGAAGCGCTGTAACGAGAAGACGAATCATCTGAGTCCCTATCAAATATTGTAGAAAATCCGAAATATTTCGATGGATCCGTTTAATTTGCAAAAAGATTGCCGCAAGAGAGCTTAAGCCGCCTTTTCCCATATAAGGACGCGGAATCAAAAAATCGGCGTTTTCCCTTACCGTTTGCTTACAAGAGGTACTGTATTGCTGTCCTACGACCTCCAACGTTTGAATCTCCTCATCCAAATATCCGGCTGTCCGTGTATGTACGGGCGCGCATGTAACGAATGCCTCCGAGTGCTCAGCGATTGCCAAGGACTCCTCATCAAATCCGACTGTCACCACATTCTTTCCATGGGCATGCGCATAGTTCAAAAGTGTTATAATATCCTCTTGAGAAAAATCAGAATAAATTCTGATCTTTCCAAAGCTGTAAGTCAGCGGAAGATTGTTTTTTATAAAATCCTGTTTTGAAGCGCCTCCATGTGCCGCGATTTCCTTTGGAATATGCGGAGCGCTCTGTGACATCCTTCCCGAAAACAGTATAACACGGCATCCCATTTTTTCAATATAGGATAGTTTTCTTTGCCATTGCGGATCTACGCCCTCCGCAAAGGACAACATTCCAATAAAACAAGTATCTGTGTCATTTACGTCAGAGGAAAGAGAAAAAATCATAGGAGCGCAGGATTTTGATGCATATCGCGTTCTCATTTCTTCCAGCTTCGCCATACCTTCGGCGCTTAATTTTTGCCGTTTTCCGCCAATGAGAATGCTGTCACACTTTGAAATTGCCGTTGCGGAACAGGAAATTTTTAACAGTCTTCTCTCGCCTTGATCGCTAAAATACATTAACTCACTCGAATCCCTTAAATTTCCCGATGCATAGGACAAGATGGAACAACGTATCTTGAGCGCTCCTTCATCTACGCCGATTTTACGTATAAATTCTTTGATCGCGGCAAAATAGTTTCCCGCGTCGCTGATGCCTGTCGTCAACGCACGGCTTGCCGCGGAATAATAGAGCGCAACAAGCTCCGAAAAATACCGTGTGGTTGGACCGGGTGATTCATAATTTCGGATTTCCCCGTCTCCGCAGGCTCCGGCATAAAAATGCAGAATTCCGTCTGTCAGTGCGCATCCGTCCAGCATAAACAAATAGTCCGCGCTCGCCAATTTATCAAATGCCTCCACAGACCGTATGATCGCCGAATCGGGAGGAGCAACCATTTCTCGGATCTTCTTTGTATAAAACAGCTTAAGAAGAATACATGTCATTTGAGAAACCGTGGTAACCGCCAGTGAGACCGCTGTCAAAAAAGCCTCGGAAAGCACCACCGTACCCCCATTTATATGACCGAGCAAAAGACTGATAATACAAAACGGAAGAACTGCCAAGAGTGTGATCAAATTGATCTTACCGCATAGCTTTTGTATCTTTTTGATTATTTTGGACACGCCCTCCGGAATCGTTATTTCTATTCCTCCTGTCATAGTGCCCAAGTATGTATACATGCCTACTGCCGTAACAATGGCTCGTCCGCTTCCCTTTTCCACCACCGAGCCCGCATGGACCATATTGACCATTTCCGAGGCACGGTATTCCCGTGGGTTTACATGTCCCTCCGCCATTTTTTCCAGCACCTTATAGTTATCTCGGTCCACGCGCATTTTCACACGCAAGCCATCCGAGGTAACCAGCCTTGCGTCACCGCAGATTACATCTCCTTCTTCAATGAGCATAACATCGCCCACTACCACGCTTCGAAAGTCCACATGGAAAAGCTTCCCCCCCCGAATTACCCGAGCGGTGGGGTAAAAAAAGGAGGAAAGAGATTCCATAGTGCGCTGTGAACGGTAATACATAAGCCAAAGAATTAAAATTTGGGCGCCGCTTAAGGTAAGGATCGTGATTCCTCTTTGTGTTTCCTCAAAAAACAGAGAAATAACCGCGGCAAGCAAGAGAAGGATCAGCGCAAAATCCGATAAGATCTCAAGCAAAAGCTTTAACGGCGATTTTGATATGATTCGATAAAGGCTTCCTGCGCTTCGATTGACACGAGAACGAGCCGCCTTGCGGGTCAATCCCGAGGCGGCATTGGTTTTTAAAATTTTTTCCACCTCGGGAATTCCGAGGTTAAACCATTTTTCGTTCTTCATTTAAATACACTCTATAACCAATTTATTTTCCTTTTTGGAATATTTTAAAGAAATCGCGGAGATCTTGCGCGTGTAATCTGAAATAATACGCTCAGCAATGGGATCCTCCACATGGCTGCAAATAAAGCGTCGCATATTTCGGGCTCCGAATTTATGGGAATAGGAATTCTTTGCGATATATTCCACAGCCGATTGTGAATATTTCAGCAAAATATTCTTTTCGGCAAGCGCCGTTTTCAATTCATCCAGCATGATGCAGGCGATCTTACCAAAATCCTCTTCGGTAAGCGAATGGAAGGTTATAATTTCGTCCACGCGATTGATAAATTCAGGGCGAAGGAAATTCGACAAGGCTTTCATCGTCTTATCTGACGCCGCTGAATTCTCCGTGGCGGAAAATCCCACCGTTGCCGCGGAGTGATCGGAGCCCGCATTGGTGGTCATGACCAAAACCGTATTTTCAAAATTGACGGTCTTTCCGTGAGAATCGGTAATTCTTCCGTCATCCAGAATCTGAAGAAGGATATTCAAAACATCGGGGTGTGCCTTTTCAATTTCATCAAACAGGACGACCGAATACGGACGGCGCCGAATCTTTTCCGTAAGCTGCCCTGCCTCATCGTATCCAACATATCCGGGAGGCGCTCCGATGATACGGGATACCGAATGCTTCTCCATAAACTCCGACATATCCAGTCGGATCAGGGTCTCGGGTGAATGGAACAGATCTGCCGCAAGTGTTTTGACCAGCTCTGTTTTACCCACACCCGTGGGGCCGGCAAAAATAAAGGAAACCGGTTTTCTTTTATAGGAAATTCCCGCGCGATTTCGCTTGATCGCCTTTGCGACCGCTTCAACCGCTTCGTTCTGACCGATAATACGCTGCTTTAAGCGCTCCTCCAGCTTATCGATTTTCTCAAATTCATTTTCGGTAATATCGGTAGCAGGTACTCCTGTCCAAATTTCAATGACTGAAGCAATATCCGCCTCATCCAAATATACCTGCTCACAAGAAGGCTCCAGCTCCTTAAGGCGTTCGGAAAGTTGAATCTCCTTTGCCTTAATTTCGGCGATTTCCTCGTAGCATTTTTGCGCTTGTTTTTCATCGGAGGGTGTTTCACTTTCCAGCCCTTCTCTTTTCTCTCGAAGGATCAAGAGCTCCTCACGTATCTGCTGGGATTCATTCAGAGCCGCACTGCTCAAGGAGAGCTTGGAGGCTGCCTCATCCAAAAGGTCAATGGCTTTATCGGGCAAATATCGGTCCGTTATATATCGCTCTGAGAGAATAACGGCACGTCGTATTACCGTATCGGGGATTTTTATGGAATGGAATTCCTCATAATAATGCTTGATTCCTTCCAGCATCTCAATGGTTTCGTCGATAGAGGGCTCATTGACCGACACAGGCTGGAATCTTCTTTCCAATGCCGAGTCCTTTTCGATATATTTACGGTATTCATTCAGCGTTGTGGCTCCGATAATGCGCACCTCTCCTCGTGAAAGCGCGGGCTTTAAAATGTTGGCTGCGTTGATGCTTCCTTCCGCGTCACCAGCTCCCACGATATTATGAACCTCATCGATTACCAAAATAACATTTCCCGCTTCTTTGACCTCATTCAACAGTCCCAAAATTCTGGATTCAAACTGCCCTCTGAACTGTGTTCCTGCCACGATAGCGGTAAGATCTACCAAGTAGATCTGTTTTCCCTTTAATTTATATGGCACTTCATTATCCGCGATGCGCTGAGCTAACGCTTCCGCAATGGCAGTTTTACCTACACCCGGTTCACCGATCAGGCAGGGATTGTTTTTTTGACGGCGGCAAAGAATTTGAATGATCCGTTCCAACTCCTTTTCACGACCTACGATACGGTCAAGCTTTCCGTCCGCTGCCCGCTTTGTTAAATTTCGGCAGTACGTGTCAAGAAATTTATATCGTTTCTTAGGTGTCTCGCCTTTATTTGTCTGCTTTCCATTCTTGGATGAATCGGCATCCCTTTGAGGAACAGGGGGAAGCCCGCTTTCCTTAAACAGCTTTGGCAAATCTATGGCGGGAGCTCCTCCGTCTTCAAGGTCATCCTCTCCTATCGGAAGATTTTGCGCCTCTGTCATAAATTGATTGACCTCTTCCTCCATATTTTCCAATTGCTCAGGGGAAATTCCCATTTGGTTCATCATGCTTCCGAGCATATTATCCACCGGTATTCCCAGCTCTCGGGCACATTTGATGCAAAGTCCCTCCCCCATTTTATTATTTCCGTTTTCAATTTTATTTACAAATACAACTGCCACTCTTTTATGGCATTTTGAACACATAACCATAGTACTTTATTTACACAAAGACGAAAAAACGTCTTACTGTTCCTTTCGGGTTTTTAATATATTTCCGCGC
Source organism: Eubacteriales bacterium (assembly GCA_045537595.1). Classification (GTDB taxonomy): domain Bacteria; phylum Bacillota; class Clostridia; order Oscillospirales; family CAG-272; genus HGM12713. Next base: position 22,935 of record JAZSPS010000011.1, on the reverse strand, counting down.
TTCGGAGTCTCATTCCTCAACCACGCGTAATGCTTTACATACGCCGCCAAGGAAAAGGCTGCCATGGCGATTGCGGGAATGAAGATAAGGATACGGATCACCGCATGGTCTGCCAAGAAGGCACGGAATACAATGGACGCAACGATGGTAAGATAGAATACGCAAACAGTCAGTTTTCCGTACCATCGGCTGACTACCGCCACGCTGCGACGTTTGATTACGATCGCGCCAAGCAACAGGGTTAGGATTTCCTTTACAAAGAACGGAATAACAAACCAAAGGGGAATATATCCCTTCACACACAGGCTTACAAGCACCGTACACTGCATTAATTTATCCGCAAATGGGTCCAATATCTTACCTAAATTGGTGATCCAATTATTGCGTCTTGCCAAATATCCATCTACTACATCGGTAGCTCCTGCCAAAAGGAATACAAACAATGCGGCATAGATATTTCCTGTGAAGAACAGCGCGATAAAAACAAATACCAAGCATATTCTCGCAATTGACAACATATTAGGAATATTTTTTAATTTCATTTGATTTACCGTCCCCTATGAATTTTATTTTCATTTTGTAAAATGTCATCCTTTAATAAATATCATTCTATAATTTTTCGTAATTTACTAAAATTTATTTATTTGAGAAAATCAAATACTCTGCTTTCGATTCACCGCAAACAATGACGGTTCGTTCGTTGTAAACAAGCATTTTTCCCTGTCCGGATGGAAGCGTTTCCTCTTGTTGTTCGTCATTTTTTTTGCTACCGTCACCATGTAACCGAACCACACCGCTTTCGGTCCGCAAAAAAACAAAGTCTTCATAAACGCAAATATCTCCAACATTATGCCGTACATCGCCATTATATAATATTTTTCCTGATTTATCAAATGCGCATACTGTATTTTTTGACGCCTCAATGGTACACACCGCAACACCTTCCGATGTCAGGCTATATCCTGTAATATTACCGCCCGAATAATCTCCGCTCTTTTCATGCTCCTCAAGCTCTCTGTCAAAAATTCGTATACAGTGATCGCTCAGGAGCGCGCAGTATCCGTTTTCCAAAAATCCGCATGACAGGGGGAATTCTCCATCAAAGGTCATTCGTTTTTCCTCTTCCAGGGTTGACCATTCCCGCAAGGACAGCACCGCTCTGCCGATTCCGTTTCCGCTCTCATATGAAAGCACGGCAATTCGATCTCGCTCCTTATCCGCCGACACACCGAAAACATACGCGTCACTTCGCAATTCCGATATTTTCTTAAAGCTTTTATTATAAATACAAATCACAGAGCGGCTGTCAGCGGACCGTGTTACGATAACAAAGGATCCATCCTCCGCAAAGCAGGCTCCGGTTACAGGATATTCCAAGGTTTCCGTATAGACCCTCGCGAAAGAGTTATAAATTGAAAAGCCGGTTCCCGAGGTATCGTAGATCAAAATATATTTTCCCGAGGTGACCATGTAAGGAGAGGAAAACGAAGAGGTTGAATTTAAGGTTCGGCGCCCTGTTGAGGTAAATACAGAAATTTTAGAAGGACTGACCGTTGCCACTCCCCCTCGGTAAAGCGCGAAATTTTGTCTCGCGTCCGCCTCATAAGAAAGAGTTTCATACCGATTGCTATCGGTATCCACCGCCCCTGTGAAATCTTTGATCAAATAGAAAAAATTATCGTATGTAATTTCTTGATGATTCGCGATAATCGATATCACCATAAAAAACACAAAAAACACCCAAAGAATCCGCTGCGCGATTTTATAGCCCGCGGAAACAGTAGCGTAATACGGGTCTCCCGCGGCATGAAAATCCTCCCGACGCAATACCTTTTCCTTTTGAGGCTCAGCGCTGAAAAATCTGCCTACCTTTTGCGCAAAAGAATATTCATTTCCGTTTTTTCGGTTTCCCATATTTGCATGGTTTTCTTCTTTTTTTGAGTTTGAAAAGGGATTTTTCATACATGGCCTCCTCTCTTTGGCATTTTACAGCATTATGGTACGCATCGTCAAATTCAAAAATCAGTAAACAACCTTATTCAGAAATAAGCCCTGTGCCGGTACGGTAATTCCCGCTTGCTTCCGATCCCGCGAGGCGGTAATTCGTTCAATATCCGACGGCTGTATTTTTTCTTCCGCCACGGAAATCAATGTTCCTGTCAATATTCTCACCATATTATAAAGGAACCCGTTTGCCGAAACACGAAATTCTATCACGCCCTCATGCTCGGTAACCTCCGAATCATAAATCGTTCGCACGGTATCACGAATCTTGGAATCCGCAGCCATATACGAGGCAAAATCCCACGTTCCCTTAAAACGTCTTGCCGCTTGATTCATTCGCTCTATGTTTTCCTTCGTGATTGGCTTTGGATAATGCCAAGTCCGATCACATAAAAATGGATTTCGCTCCGGTCGGTTCCAAATCCGATACACATATTCCTTATATTTTACGTCATACCTCGGATGAAATTCATCGGATACGGTTTCCGCTTTAAATACCGAGATATCCTCCGGCAAAAATTGGGCGATCGCCAAGGGGATCCGCTCGGGAGGGATTGTAGTTTCCAAGCCGACACCGCCTTTTTTAGAAACCGCGGCGCAAAAATGGTTGGCATGAACACCGCTATCGGTACGGCTACAGCCCACGATATCACAATCATATCCAAATAATGCCTTGGTGGCTTCATTTAATTTTTGCTGAACGGTAACTCCATTCGGTTGAATTTGATAACCGCAATAATGTGTTCCAAGAAAAGAAAGATGCAACAAAACCTTCATGATTTCTTTTATCCTCTTCGCTGTTTCTCATCGCATAGTATAGCCAATACCAACAATATTTAAAGCAATCAACGCTGCCCCTAACAGAACAACCAGAACAAGAGGCACAAAATCCGCAAAGCGCACATGACGAACATGCATCCTTGTCCGTCCGTCACCGCCGTGGTAACAGCGACATTCCATAGCGATTGCCAAATCTCCCGCCCGATTAAATGCCGACACAAATAAGGGGATCAGCACGGGAATCAACGCCTTTACCCTATCGATAATACTTCCTGTGGAAAAGTCCGCTCCGCGGGCTTTTTGCGCTGTCATAATTTTATCGGTTTCCTCAACTAAGGTTGGAATAAAGCGCAACGCGATCGTCATCATCATAGCAAATTCATGGACGGGCACATGAAGCTTTTTCAGCGGAGAAAGAAGATCCTCCAGCGCATCCGTCAAAGCGATCGGTGTTGTCGTGTAGGTTAAAAACATCCCCGTACCGATAATCAGCGTGGCGATTCTGACCATGATAAACAGTGCGGAATAAAGTCCTTCGGCGTATATGTTAATAAACCTCCAGCTTAACAGCAAAATTTCTCCTTTTGTCCAAAAAATATTCAAAATTGCCGTAAAAGCCAGAATGATCAATACAGGGCGCAATCCGCGAAGAACCATTTTAAGCGGAATTTTTCCTGCCAATACCAGTAAGATCGCTGATAAAACCAAAAGCGCAAAGCTTAGTATATTTTTGCACAAAAAAGAGCAAACGATATACAAAACAGTTAAAATGACCTTGACTCTCGGGTCTAAGCGGTGCAACACCGAATCAGCCGGATAAAATTGCCCAAAAGCAATACTTTTCATAATTTATTATTTACCATTCATTTTCTATATATTTTTAACATTCTTTCGATCGCCTGTTCCACCGTATATATTCCTCCGTCCACTTCAATGCCTTCCTTTTGAAGATCCAGCATAAGCTTTGTAATCTGAGGAATATCCAACCCGATCTGCCTCAAGCGGTCCGAACGGGAAAAGACATAATCCCGATCTCCCTGCATAAATATTTTTCCATCATTCATAACCACCAAGTTATCACAATACCGTGCCATATCCTCCATACTGTGACTTACGATTACCACGGTATTTTGGGTCTTTTCATGATATTCAAGGATGTTGGCAAAAATAGAATCTCTTCCTTTGGGGTCAAGCCCTGCCGCGGGTTCATCCAAAACCAATACTTCAGGGCGCATAGCGATTATTCCGGCGATTGCCGCCCGTCTTTTCTGACCGCCTGACAGATCAAAGGGTGATTTTTCAAGCAGCGCCTCATCCAATCCCGCAAAGCGCGCGGATTCCTCAACACGGACACGAATCTCTTCTTCGCTTAAACCCATATTTTTCGGGCCGTACGCAATATCCTTATAAATCGTCTCCTCAAACAACTGATACTCGGGATACTGCATGACCAATCCGACACGAAACCGTATATTGCGAATATTCTTGGGCTTCTCCCAGATATCCGTACCGTCCAACAGCACCCTTCCCTCATCGGGTCGCAATAACCCATTAAACATTTGAACCAGGGTAGATTTTCCAGAGCCTGTATGCCCGATCAATCCGGTAACCATTCCGTTGGGAATGGTCAAATTCACCGAATCCAAGGCCTTTATCTGATACGGCGTATCCTTTCCGTGGAAATAGCTGAGATTCTCCAACTTAATTTCTGACATTTTATCATTCCTTATTTAGTGATTGTTTAATAAGCATTGCGCACTGCTCCGTGGAGACGCACTCTCCCTCCAGCGCGATTCCGTGCTCCCGCAAGCGGTGGATCAGCTCGGTGCATTGCGGAATATTCAAGCTGCAGCTTTTCAACAGCTCCTCCTGTTCAAACACATAGGCGGGCGTTCCGTCCAAAATGACATTTCCGTCATTCAGCACCAAAATTCTATCCGCCAGCGCCGCTTCTTCCATATAGTGTGTGATCATAATCACGGTCATTTTCTTTTCTCGGTTTAACCGAAGGATCGCGTCCATAACCTCACGTCGTCCGACAGGGTCCAGCATTGCTGTTGACTCATCAAAGATTATACACCTTGGCATCATGGCAAGAACACCCGCGATGGCGATTCGTTGCTTTTGTCCTCCTGACAGGCGGTGAGGCTCATGCTTTGCATATTCCAGCATACCAACCTCTCCCAAAACACGATTGACCCGTTGGCGGATCTCCTCGGACGGAACGCCCAAATTCTCCGGTCCGAACGCCACATCATCCTCAACGATTGTGGCAATCAGCTGATTATCGGGATTTTGAAAGACCATGCCTATGTTCCTTCGCAGGGCGAGAACATCCTCATCTGTCATATTTTCATCGGTAATATCTTTACCATCGATATATATTTTTCCGTCTGTCGGTGTCAGAATCATATTGAGAAGCTTGGCAAGAGTAGATTTACCCGAGCCGTTATGTCCCAGAACCGCTACAAATTCGCCTTCTTGAATTTCCGCGGAAAGGTCATTCAGTACAGGACTTCCCAAGCCCTCCTCGCCTTCATAACGATACCGAAGATGTTCAATTTTTATAAACGCTTCCTTCATTTCCTTCACGTCCTTCATGAATTTACCTCAATTTTTCATTATGAGCTCGCATACCAGCGCGCGCTGGCTCCGCACGGGATACACAAGCCGGTTGACCTTGTCCGCAACCCAAGCTCACCCGATTCCATTGTCCCACCATAGACAGATGCTACCTTTAATCCGAGAATATACTGCATTGCCATAGGAGAAAGACCTGTGGTATAGGAGTTGATCAAAAAGAACAAAGGGTTGTCCGACAAGAGCTTTGCGCTAAGCGTGACCAGCTCATCCACACATTCCTCAATCTTCCACACCTCTCCCGACGGGCCTCTTCCATAGGAGGGAGGGTCCATAATAATCGCGTCATAACGGTTTCCGCGTCGAATTTCTCGTTCCACAAATTTTTTACAATCGTCCACAATATATCGAATGGGCGCATCCGAAAGCCCCGAGAGAGCCGCATTTTCTTTTGCTTGCGCTACCATTCCCTTTGCGGCATCCACATGAACCACCGACGCTCCTGCCGCCGCTGCCGCAATCGTGGCTCCGCCTGTATAAGCGAATAGATTCAACACCTTAATGTTTCTTCCGGATTTCGCGATCAGCTCTGAGAACCAATCCCAATTTGCCGCTTGCTCCGGAAAAAGACCTGTATGCTTAAATCCCATGGGCTTAAGCACAAAATTCAGTTTTTTATATCCGATATTCCACTGCTCGGGGAGTTCGTTTTTGATCCATCCGCCGCCTCCTTTTGAGGATCTCTTATAAATAGCGTCCGCCTGCTTCCACGAGCCGTTTTTATCGGCGTTTTTCCATATAATTTGAGGATCGGGGCGCCGCAGGATATACCTTCCCCAGCGTTCCAGCCGCTCTCCGTCGGAGGCATCCAATAATTCATATTCCTTCCACTGATCAGCAATCCACATAGCTTTCTGCCTCACTTCTTGTTATAATAATCCGCCAAGCGGGAGGTTCCCGAATGGGCATGGCAAACCGCGATGGCAAGCGCATCCGCGGTATCGTCCGGCTTGGGAGGCTTTTGCAATCCCAAAAACATGGTAACCATCGTAATAACCTGCTTTTTTTCCGCGCGTCCGTAACCGACAACCGCTTGTTTTACCTGCAAAGGTGTATATTCAAATATTTTCACCCCCATACGATATGCGCACATAAGGATAACGCCTCTTGCCTCCGCCACCCGTATTCCGGTTGTCTGATTGGTATTAAAAAACAGCTCCTCCACTGCCACATGCTGTGGGTGATATGTTTCTATGAGCTTCTTGATTCCATCGTATATCAGTGACAGTCTTTCTTCGGTCTCCATTCCCGCCGGTGTTTGTATAGAACCGTACCCCAGAGTGCGAAAACGCGATCCGTTATATTCAATTACACCCCATCCCACAATTGCCAATCCGGGGTCAATTCCAAGTATGATCATTTCCGCCTCCCAAAAATATTCCACATTAAATTATACCACATACTTTTCTTCAAGTCAAATACAATTTATAAATTTGTAAAATTTTGAATACTTATTTACAAAATATTGATAGTGTGGTAAAATAATATTATATAATTTTTTATCGGTGGTCTTATGGAAATTATTAAATTCAAAGTGAATGATATTGTTGAATTAAAAAAGCCGCATCCGTGCGGCTGCAAGCAATTTAAAATTTTACGTGTTGGCAGCGATATGCGTATTGTTTGTCAAGGCTGTTCCCATGATCTGGTCATCGATCGCATCAAGCTGGAAAAATCGACAAAAAAGATATTGCAATCCACACCCACCCCATCCCACGCAAGGAGAGAGCAATGAAAATTAAACCCCTCGCCCATGTTGCTGACAAGCCTTCCCAACCTAAAGGTATTCGTGCCTTTTTACAAAGCATTCAGCTTCGTATCGCTACCTCTCCGTCCTCTTATTTGGCATACTGCTTTCTTTTTCCCGTTGCCTTGATGTTTTTGATCTATCTGGCAATGGAGCTTCACCCATTCGGCAACGGCTCGGTCCTTGTTTTGGACATGAACGGTCAATATGTCTATTTCTTTGAGGGTCTGCGAAATGCCATTTATGGAGAAGGAAGTTTTATCTATACCTTTTTCCGTGCTTTGGGCGGCGAATTTTTGGGAATGTTTGCTTATTATCTTGCCAGCCCGCTGTCTTATATTGTCGCTCTTTTTCCGCAAGACAGGATTTTGGAAGCCATTTTAACCATTATTCTTTTAAAAACGGGCTTATGCGGACTTTCCTTCGGTTTTTATTTGCACAAAAACACCGCTCACCCAAGCAAAGCGGTCACGGTTGCCTTTTCCATCATGTATGCCCTTTGCGCGTACGCTGTTGTTTACCAAAGCAATCAGATGTGGATCGATGCCCTGATATGGCTTCCAATTTTGACCTATTCCATTGAGCAGCTGATCAAGAATCGCCGCTACAAGCTTTTTGTGGTTTCCTTAACACTTACCATAATGAGCAATTACTATATCGGTTATATGATCTGCATTTTTGTGGTGCTGTATTTTCTCTTCTATTTTGCTGCTTATAATGAGAACTCAAGCAACCCTCGCGGAGAAAGACTCCATTTTCTCCGTTCGGGACTCCGACTTACCTTTTTCGCTTTACTCTCCGCGGCGATTTCCTGTTTCATTCTTTTCGCCGCATATTATTCCTTGTCCTTCGGAAAAAATACCTTTTCCGATCCCAATTGGAGTTTTCAGGTAAAATTTAATTTTTTGGATTTCTTCACAAAATTTTTGCCGGGATCCTATGATACCGTTCGCCCTGAAGGTCTTCCCTTTGTATATTGCGGCGTTCTCACTTTAATTTTGCTCCCCATTTATTTTATGTCAAATAGAATCACTTCCAGAGAAAAAATTGCCTCTCTGGGGTTGATCTCGTTTTTTGTCCTTTCCTTTATAGGAAGTCCTTTGGATTTGATTTGGCACGGCTTTCAAGCACCCAACTGGTTAAATTACCGCTACAGCTTTATTCTTTGCTTTATTTTGCTGGTATTTGCCTACAAGGGCTTTGGTAATCTTCGTTCCGTCGGCGAAAAATTTGTTCTTGGTATCTGTGCCTTTTTGATCTTATTTGTTACGGTTTGTGACAAGCTGGAATTTGAAACCTATACGGTAACCGAAAAGTCGTTATTAACCTTAGAGACCGTTTGGCTGACGATTTTCGCGTGCATTATCTTTTTGGTTCTCCTCTGCTTATTGATTCGCCACAAGCATCCAAAAACGCGTGAAAGCGTCTCCTTAATTTTACTGGCGGCTGTTTGCATTGAACTGTTTTGTAGCGGCTTGACCTGCGTTGTCCAATTTGACGACGATGTGATCTATTCCTCATACAGCAGCTATAATGATTTCATTCAAGAGCTTCGCCCCGTTGTGGAGGAGGTGAAGGAAAAGGACAGCGGTTTTTATCGCATGGAAAAGCTGATCCACAGAAAATACAATGACAACATGGCGTTAGGGCTGCGAGGTTTGTCAGGCTCAACCTCCACCCTCAACGCGGAAACCATTCAATTTTTAAAGAATATGGGCTATACCTCCCGTTCCCATTTATCGCAATACCGTGGAGGAACCCCTGTTAATGATTCCCTTTTAGGTATAAAATATCTGATTGACGAAACCGATTCTGAAAAACTGGAGCATTTTTACGAGGAATTTGTTTCAGACGAAAACTATTCCGTATATCAAAATCCTTATGCTCTTTCCATTGCCTACGGCGTTAATTCCTCTGTCGCTGATCTAAAGCTTGAAAAGTACAACACGTATTTTGAACGCTTAAACATGTTAGTTGCCTCTATGCTTGACGAGGAGTCTGACGATATCTTTTGCGCGGTGCGGCAATATGAGGACAGCATTTCCAATTGTTCGGTCAGAAATTCCGGCTCGCTGACCACCTATTCCCCATCAATCACGGACGCGGAGGCAACCATAACCTTTACTTTTGTTGCCCCCAAGGCTGCGGAATATTATTTTTACACGCCTACCGTTACCACGGCGGAAACCGAGATCTTTGTTAACAATGTCAGTTTAGGTGACTACCTCGGAAACGATTCCAGACATATTATCCCCCTTGGCTATTTCAAAGCCAATGAAACCGTTCGTGTTTGCATCGCTTTAAACGAGGATCCCATTTCCATCTACAAATACTACAACTACATTTGGTATATTGACGATGCTGCCTTTACCGACGCATTTACTAAATTACGCGCCAATCCGCAGTTTACCGTGGATCAAAATTACACAGAGGATCATCTTACAGGCACCATTACAACGCAAAAGGAGGCTCAGATGATCCAAACCACCCTTCCCTATGATGAGGGCTGGAAGATCTTTGTTGATGGACAAGAGGTTGAGATCTACAAAACGCTGGACGCTTTGATTGCGTTTAACATTGCCGATGTCGGTGAGCATACTTTGGAAATGAAATACAGCCCCGAAATATATCGAACGGGTGCGATCATATCCTTGATCGGTTTTCTTATATTTATAATTATTTGTCTTGGTGACATGATCCTTTGGCGTAAACGGCGTCAATCACATCCCGATCATGATTCTATTTTAGGAGAAAAATGGATCCTGGAGGATTTTGACGAGGACCATATTCTTCGCATAAGCATGCCGCAAGAAAGCTTAGAGCAAGGGACATCTATAAAAGAGCTGTTTTCTGCTCTTAAGCTAAGAAAAGCTGACGAAACAACACAAGAAAACACCGACGAAAACACACCGAAAGGAGAGCCTTAATGTTTTATTATATAAGCGGAAATTTAACGATATTGGACATAAGCTACGCTGTTGTGGACAGCTGCGGTGTCGGTTACAAGCTGACGATCTCGCAAACCACCTACGCGGCGTTGCCCCACCGTCCCCCCTCGGATACCCCGCCCTCGGTTAAGCTATACACGTACATGGCTGTACGAGAAGATGGGATAGAACTGTTTGGATTTTTCAGCGAGGAGGAGCTGGAAAGCTTTAAGCTGTTGATCACGGTTTCCGGGGTAGGTCCAAAGGCGGCAATTGCGATTCTTTCTCAGCTGACCCCTCAAAAGCTGGTTCGCGCGATTTGTTCCGATGACAAAAAAGCCATTTCCCAAGCCAACGGAATCGGTCCGAAAACCGCCGCGAGAATTGTTTTGGAATTAAAGGACAAGCTTAAAAAGACCGTATCCCCCGACATGATGGAGGTCTCCGCCTCTGCGGAAGACATTCTCTATACCGCTCCCAGCGGCTCCCAAAAGCTTTCTGACGCGCAGGACGCGCTGATAGCGCTTGGGTACTCTCGCAATGAAGCATACGCTGTTTTGCGAACCATTGATACCGAACACTTAGAGCTGGATGATATTATTCGGTTCGCTTTGAAAAAAATTATGAAGTAAGGGAGGCGCTGAAGTTACATGGATATTTCGGAAGAATTTGACTTTGAAAATCGAATTATGACTACCTCCTACACAAAAGATGACAGCACCACCGACACCTCTTTACGACCCAAGACCTTAGATGACTACATTGGTCAGGAAAAGGTAAAAGACAATTTAAAGATCTATATTGAAGCGGCAAAGATCCGCGGAGAAAGTCTTGACCACGTTTTGCTATACGGTCCTCCCGGCTTGGGAAAAACAACACTTTCCAATATTATCGCGGCAGAAATGGGCGTCAACATTCGTGTTACCTCGGGACCTGCCATTGAAAAGCAAGGCGATCTTGCCGCCCTTCTTACCAATTTATCTGAGGGCGATGTTCTGTTTATTGACGAGATCCACAGGCTTTCCCGTTCGGTTGAGGAGATTCTGTACCCTGCTATGGAGGACAATGCCTTAGACATTATTATCGGAAAGGGTCCCGCCGCCCGAAGCATCCGAATTGACCTTCCTCGCTTCACCCTAATCGGCGCCACGACTCGTGCGGGACAGCTTACCACCCCTTTGCGTGATCGCTTTGGCGTAATGTTAAAGCTGGAATTGTATACCCCTGAGGAGTTGGCTACAATCGTCATTCGCAGCTCCGCTATTCTTGGCTTTGCCATTACCGAGGACGGAGCCTTTGAAATCGCTTCCCGTTCCCGAGGAACGCCTCGTATCGCCAATCGTCTTTTAAAACGAGTTCGTGATTTCGCGCAAGTAAACGGAAATGATAAAATTGACAGTAGGATCGCAAATATTGCGTTACAGCGTCTTGAGATCGATCAATTGGGACTGGACAATACCGACCGAAAAATGCTGGAAACCATTATTAAATTTTATGATGGAGGCCCTGTTGGCTTGGAAACCTTGGCTGCAACCGTTGGTGAGGAGGCTATCACATTGGAAGACGTTTATGAGCCTTATCTTCTTCAAATCGGTTTTTTAAGTCGAACTCCCAGAGGACGTTGTGTTACCCGATTGGCATATGAGCATCTTAGTCTTCCGTACGAGCCTAAGATTACGATTCGTCCAGCGGAACAAATCAACATGTTTCCTTCAGATGAAGAATAACCTACTATCAAAGGGAATTTTTAAACAAAAATTTTATGCTCTTAATGACAAAAGAGAGACAATACGGATTTTTCCATATTGTCTCTCTTTTTAGTTGAGATATCAGTTAAAATAGTCTACTGCGGCTTCAAAAATTTTACTGTCGTAATTTCCGGGTACATTCCGGTACAGTCCATTATTATACCGCTCGGAATGTCCCATCTTACCGAACACCAAACCGTCGGGCGAGGTGATTCCCTCCACCGCGAAGCAGGAATTATTCGGATTATACAGAATATTGGAAGTGGGCTTTCCGGAAAGATCCACATACTGTGTGGCAATCTGTCCGTTCTTAGCCAGCTCCATGATCAATTCATCGGACGCGAGGAAACGTCCTTCTCCATGAGAGATCGGCACAGAATAGATCTCGCCCACCTTGGTCTTCGCAAGCCAAGGAGACATATTTGAGGCGATTCTTGTCTGAACGATTCTGGACTGGTGACGTCCGATGGTATTAAAGGTCAAGGTGGGACAATTTTCATCGGTGTCAATAATTTCGCCGTACGGAACAAGTCCCAGCTTGATTATCGCTTGGAATCCATTACAAATTCCTGCCATAAGTCCCTTTCTTACCTTCAACAGCTTATTAACCTCTTCTTTGATCGCTCCGTTTCGGAAGAAGGCGGTAATAAACTTACCCGATCCATCCGGCTCATCTCCGCCCGAAAATCCTCCGGGAATAAAGATGATCTGCGCATCCTGACTCTTCTTCGCAAAAGCCTCTACCGACTCGGATATACCCGCGGAGGACAGATTATTAATTACAAAAATCTCCGCATCCGCTCCGGCCTTAAGGAATGCCTTTTGTGTATCGTATTCACAGTTTGTTCCGGGGAATACAGGGATAAGGACTTTCGGCTTTTTGCAGAGCAAAGCCGGCTTCGCGACAGATTTTCCTTCATAGCTAAACGCGGGAATTGCTTTCTTGGATTCAGCCGCGTTGACAGGGTATACACCTTCCAATGTATTCTCATAGTCAGCATACAACTCTGTCAGGAGAAGCTTTTCGTTTTTATACACGATAGCGTATTCATCGGTGGTTTTACCTAACAGGATACCGTCAACCGAGCATCCTTCTGCCACCTCAATAACAAAGGATCCGTAATGATAGCCGAAAATGTCCTTCAATGAAACGGAATCATCATACGCAAAGCCGATCTCGTTTCCAAAGCCCATTTTCATGATCGCCTCGGCAACACCGCCGTAAGTCGGAGTATATGCCGCAAGGATCTTCTTACTTTGAACAAGAGTATGAATTGTACGGTACAGCTTTTTAAGAGATTCTGCCTTTGGCAATCCGTCTGCTGTATAGTCAGGCTTTAGCAAGTATACAGAATGACCTGCCACCTTAAATTCCTGTGTAACGACATGATTGGTCTTTCCTGTTGTAACAGCAAAAGAAACCAGTGTGGGAGGAACATCAATGTTTTCAAAGCTTCCGCTCATCGAGTCCTTACCGCCGATTGCTCCGATTCCAAGCTCCTTCTGTGCCATAAAGGAACCGAGCAAGGCAGACAAAGGCTTACCCCAACGCTTGGGATCTTTAAGCGGCTTCTCAAAATACTCTTGGAAGGTCAGGTAAACATCTCTGAATTCCGCGCCTCCCGCAATCAGCTTGGAAACCGATTCAACCACGGCAAGATATGCTCCGTGGTAGGGGCTCTTCTCGGAAATAAAGGGGTTATATCCCCATGCCATAAAGGAACAGGTATCGGTGTCTGCCGCCTCAACAGAAATTTTATTTACCATAACCTGAGAAGGTGTGCTTTGATTCTTTCCACCAAATGGCATGGTAACGCTTCCGGCACCAATGGTTGAGTCAAAGCGCTCTACCAAGCCTCGTTTGGAACAGATATTGATATCTGTGGGGATCGCCTTCATCTGCTCCGTAAAGCTTTCGGTCACTTCTTTAGCGAATTCGGTGGGCTTTGCCGCAACGATATCAATATGCTTTTCCGCTCCGTTGGAATTCAAAAATTCTCTGGAAAGGTCCACAATGGTTTTACCGTTCCAATGCATGACCAGACGAGGAAGCTTTGTAACACGGGCAACAATGGTTGCCTCCAGATTTTCCTTACCCGCAAGCTCAATAAAGCGTTGCGCATCCTTGCTCTCGACCACGACTGCCATTCTTTCCTGCGACTCACTGATGGCAAGCTCTGTTCCGTCCAGGCCCTCATACTTTTTAGGTACCGCATTCAGATCGATCTCAAGTCCGTCCGCCAGCTCTCCGATCGCAACCGAAACGCCTCCCGCGCCAAAGTCATTACAACGCTTGATCATCGCGGATGCCTCCGGATTACGGAATAGTCTTTGAAGCTTTCTTTCTTCGGGCGCATTTCCCTTTTGAACCTCTGCGCCACAGGTTTCCAAGGATTGAAGTGTATGGGATTTTGATGAGCCTGTCGCGCCTCCGCAACCGTCTCTTCCGGTTCTTCCTCCCAACAAAATTACAATATCGCCGTCCTCAGGAACCTCACGTCTTACGTTTTTCGCGGGTGCCGCGGCAATGACCGCGCCAATTTCCATATGCTTTGCAACATATCCGTCATGATAGATCTCGTCAACCTGACCTGTTGCCAAACCAATCTGGTTACCGTAGGAGGAATATCCTGCCGCCGCTGTTGTAACCAGCTTTCTCTGAGGAAGCTTACCGGGCATGGCTTGAGCAACCGATTTTCTTGGATCAGACGCGCCCGTTACACGCATTGCGGCATAAACATAGGATCTTCCCGAAAGAGGATCGCGAATTGCTCCGCCGATACAGGTCGCGGCGCCGCCGAAGGGCTCGATCTCGGTAGGATGGTTATGCGTTTCGTTTTTGAAGAGCAACAGCCAATCCTGTTTTTCCCCTTCTACATCCACCTTGATCTTTACGGTACACGCATTGATCTCTTCCGATTCATCCAAATGAGGAAGCAAGCCTTCCGCTTTCAAATATCTGACTGCCAGAGTAGCGATATCCATAAGGTTGACGGGCTTAGTTCTTCCCAAATCACGGCGAACCGCCATATATTCCTCATATGCCTTTTCCAAACGCTCGTCCTCAAAGGTTACATGATCGATCGTCGTTAAGAAGGTTGTATGCCGACAGTGATCGGACCAATATGTATCGATCATTCGAATTTCGGTTATGGTAGGATCACGCTGTTCTTTTGAAAAATAATCCCGACAAAAACGAATATCATCCAGATCCATAGCGAGACCGTAATTTTTGATAAATTGAGCAAGCCCCTCGTCATCCAACGCGGTAAAGCCATCCAAGGTCTTAACCGAAGTAGGAATTTCATAAGTAACCTTCAATGTTTCAACCGCATCCAAGGATGCTTCCCGACTTTCTACGGGGTTTATCACATATTTTTTGATGGTAGCAATCTGTTCCTCGCTCAAAGCTCCGTACAGCAAATATACTCTTGCCGTTTTTACCGTGGGGCGTTCCCCCTGAGAAAACAACTGAATACACTGCGCGGCTGAATCGGCACGCTGATCAAACTGACCGGGCAGATACTCTACCGCAAACACCGTAGCGCCATCCTCAGGCAAAGAATAGGTTACCAGATCCAACTGCGGCTCTGAAAAAACCGTATTCACCGCGTAATCAAAGAGCGGCTTTTCGATATTTTCCACATCATAGCGGTTCAACAACCGCAAATCTTCCAAATTTTCAATAAAAAGAAGATTTTTTATTTCATTGAAAAGATTTCGTGCCTCATTCGCAAGCTCCTTCTTCTTTTCAACATAAACTCTGTAAACCATAGTTTCTCCTCGAATCTGTTTATTCTGTTATTTAGATGCTTTCAATGCTCTCTGTCCAATATCTGTTCGATAATGGACATCCTTAAAGCTGATCTTCTTGACATTTGCGTAAGACGCATGAATTGCCTCAGAAAGGCTATCCGCTACTGCCGTGACCCCCAGAACTCTTCCGCCTGCTGTCACCAAATGTCCCTTCTCTTCCTTTGCTCCCGCAAAGTATATTTCCGCGGTCATATCCTTTTCCACTGAAATTTCGTAACCACCTTTATATGCTTTGGGATATCCGCCTGATGCCATAATAACACAGCACGCTGATTTATCGGAAAACTTCACTTCCGTTTCCGCCAATGTTCCGTTTGTGCATGCCATCATGACCTGCAGCAGATCGCTTTCCAACAACGGCAATACCACCTGTGTTTCGGGATCACCGAAGCGACAATTATATTCAATTACCTTCGGTCCGTTGGGGGTGAGCATCAATCCAAAATACAAGCAGCCCTTAAAGGTTCTTCCCTCTTGATTCATCGCGTTAATGGTGGGAAGGAAAATTTCCTTCATACACTGCTCCGCAATATCCGCCGTATAATATGGGTTGGGAGCGATCGTTCCCATGCCGCCTGTATTTAAGCCCTCGTCTCCGTCAAGAGCGCGCTTATGGTCCATGGATGAGATCATGGGAACCACGGTTTTTCCGTCTGTAAACGCAAGCACCGATACCTCGGGGCCTGTTAAAAATTCCTCAATTACAACACGGCTTCCGCTCTCTCCGAACATACGGTCCTCCATCATGGAACGAACCGCAGCCTCCGCTTCTTCTTTATTCACGGCGATCACAACACCCTTGCCCAGCGCCAGTCCATCCGCCTTTACAACCGTCGGATAACCGATTCCGTCCAAATAGCTTAACGCCGCGCTCAATTCGGTAAACACCTCATATTTTGCGGTAGGTATGTTGTATTTTTTCATCAAGTTCTTTGAGAAGATCTTACTTCCCTCAATAATCGCGGCATTGGCAAGGGGTCCAAAGCAAGGAATTCCCACCTCGTTGAGGCGGTCCACCGCTCCCAAAACCAGAGGATCATCGGGTGCAACGATGGCATAATCAATGGAATTCTCTTTTGCGAAGGTAACAATTCCGTCCAAATCCTTAGCACCGATATTGACACAGGTAGCGTCCTCACTCATTCCGGCATTGCCAGGCAAAACGTAAATCTCTTCCGCAAGAGGACTTTTTTTGATTTTTTTGATGATAGCGTGTTCTCTTCCGCCACCACCGACTACCATAATTTTCATTCTTTTACCACTCCTATGTTATCAGTGGTGGAACAGTCTCATACCGGTAAAGCACATAACCATTCCGTAGCTGTTGCACGCCTGAATAACATTATCGTCACGAATCGATCCGCCGGGCTCCGCTACATAGCTTACGCCGCTCTTTCTCGCGCGCTCAATGTTATCGCCAAAGGGGAAGAACGCGTCGCTTCCAAGTGCCACTCCGGTAATCTGCCCCAAATATTCCTTCTTTTCCGCTGCGGTAAGAGGCTCAGGCTTTTCCGTAAAGTAATTCTGCCATTTTCCGTCAGCAAGCACATCGTCACACTCTTCGGAGATGTAGACATCAATGGTATTATCACGGTCAGGACGTCCCAGAGTATCAAGGAAAGGCAAAGCCAATACCTTCGGATGCTGTCTCAGATGCCAAATATCCGCCTTATTGCCCGCAAGGCGTGTACAGTGAATTCTGGACTGCTGTCCCGCGCCAACTCCGATTGCCTGTCCGTCATAAGCATAGCAAACCGAGTTAGACTGTGTATATTTCAATGTAATCAAAGCGATCATGAGGTCACGAGCCGCACTTTCGGGCAGATCCTTATTTTCGGTTACAATATTGGACAGAAGCTCACGGTTGATTTCAAAATTGTTTCTTCCCTGCTCAAATGTGATTCCGTATACCTGCTTACGCTCGATCGCGTCGGGAACAAAATTTTCGTCGATCTTTACGATGTTATAATTTCCTTTTCTCTTTGATTTCAAAATTTCCAACGCTTCATCTGTATATCCGGGAGCGATAATTCCGTCGGATACCTCTCGTTTGATCAGCATTGCCGTGGTTGCGTCACAAACATCGCTGAGCGCGATCCAGTCGCCAAAGGAAGACATTCTGTCAGTTCCTCGCGCGCGAGCGTATGCGCATGCCAGGGGAGAATCATCCAAGCCCTCCACATCATCTACAAAGCAAGCCTTTTTGAGGACATCGGATAAAGGAAGGCCTACGGCAGCGGAAGTAGGGCTAACATGCTTAAAGGAGGTTGCGCAAGGCAGCCCGGTTGCTTCCTTCAATTCCTTTACCAATTGCCAGCTGTTAAAAGCATCCAAAAAGTTGATGTATCCCGGTTTACCGCAAAGGATCTCGATAGGAAGCTCTTTTCCGTTATCCATAAAGATTTTAGCGGGCTTTTGGTTGGGGTTACAACCGTATTTCAATTCAAATTCTTTCATTTCTTTCTCTCCTTAAACATTTTTATACATTTTTATTGATGATAATCTCAGTGGGCTTTCCGCCATTCAGCGGAACGGTACGTACAAAAAGGGAGACCTTATTATCCTCATTCAAATTTTTCCAAACAATTTCCGCCAATTCCTCAGCCGTATTGGGCAGAGTTACCGTCTCAGGCTCGCCGTAGAAGGAAGGAATGGGATCGCCGTCCTTTTCGTAAGTATGGATAAAGTGTCCGATTCCCTTTTGAGGTATATATCTGTAAAAATAGCGATTGCATGCCTCAGGATTGCCGTAAGCGCTTTTCAAAATCGAAAGCGAATAGGTAAAATCTAAATTCCCGTAATAAGCGATTCCGGAAATTCTGGGTGTATAGTTGGGGCAATCGGGTTCAAACTCACGTGTCATGAGCGCATCCTCAAAGCTCTTTCCCTCTTCCAACGCATTGTAAATTGTATCTGTCTGATCTCCGTTGGTAATAATATCGATTGCTTCTCTCTTGAGAAAGGGATTGTAAATAATCAGGCTGGGATCCACCAATTTGCTTTCGTCAAAAGCCTTAGTACGCATGCCGCCGTCAAAGCTTTCGAACACACGGTTGCGGCTATTCGCGCTTCGGCCCATAATAAAATACGCGATCATCGCCTGCTTTCCGTCGGCGCTTTTGCCGATGATAATTCCGCGGCCGGGATAGGTATTAGAGGAAAGAAGCTCCTCAATAGAATTGATTCCGTATACACTCATGTTTTATTTTTTCCTTTCTTTTGCATAATAATTTCCTTGGAAACAAGCTCAACCGATCTGGGAAGGATCACCCATTCCACCTGCCTCATAACCCGCTGCTGAAGACTTTCCGGGGTCTCTCCTTTTTTTACGCAAATACTTTTTTGCATAATAATTTCTCCTCCGTCGGGGATCTCATTTACATAATGCACGGTAGCTCCTGTAACCTTTACCCCGTAATTCAACGCCGCCTCATGAACCTTTAGTCCGTAAAATCCCTTTCCGCAAAAGGAAGGGATCAAGGACGGATGAACATTTAATATTCGTTTCGGGTACTTTGAGGTGAAATTTGCGCTAAGGATCCTCATAAATCCCGCAAGAACGATCAACTCGATTTTTTGCTCTTGCAACACAGAAAGCAATTTCGTTTCAAAGGCTTCCTGTGTTTGATATTCCTTATTTGAAACAATTACCGTTGGGATTTTTGCGTTTTCCGCACGGGTAATGGCATACGCTTCCGGATTATTGGAAACAACGAGGGCAAGCTCTCCATGGCGAATGATATCGGAATGAACCGCATCAATCAGCGCTTGAAGATTTGTACCGCCGCCGGAAACAAAAACCGCTATTTTTACTTTGCTATCGGTTTTCATTTTTTCTCCTTTCTCTGCGCTTTGCCGCAATCAGCAAAGAATTACGCCTTCATCGGATTTAACGACCTCTCCGATAATATAGGCATTTTCGCCATTTTGTGCCAAAACCTGCAATGCCTTGTCCGCATCGTCTCGGTCAACCACAACACTCATACCCACACCCATATTGAAGGTGTTAAACATATCTCTGTTATCAACGTGACCTGTTTTTTCGATCAGATCAAAAATGGGGAGAACCCGCACGCTGCTCTTTTCGATCTTCGCGGAATATCCCTTGGGAATACTTCTCGGAATATTCTCATAGAAGCCGCCTCCGGTAATATGGGAGACTGCCTTAACCTTTACCTCATCAAACAAACGAAGCATCGGCTTTACATAGATTCTTGTAGGTATCAGCAGTGTTTCGCCTACTGACTTACCGCCAAGCTCAGCGCAAGGACGCTTGATATCGGCATTTTCAACATCAAACACCTTTCTTACCAAGGAAAATCCGTTGGAATGAACGCCGCTGGAGGGCAACGCGATAATAATATCTCCCTCTTTGATCGTTTTATTATTAAGGATCTTTTCTTTATCTACCACGCCTGTGGAATATCCTGCCAAATCATATTCATCCACGGGGTAGAAGCCGGGCATTTCCGCTGTTTCTCCGCCGATGAGCGCACAGCCTGCCTGCACACAGCCTTCCGCAACACCCGAAACAATTGCCGCGATTCTCTCGGGAACGTTCTTACCGCAAGCGATATAATCTAAGAAGAACAAGGGCTTTGCTCCGCAACAGATAATGTCATTGACACACATCGCAACGCAGTCGATACCGACCGTATCGTGCTTGTCCATCAAAAAAGCAATTTTGAGCTTAGTTCCTACGCCATCTGTTCCGCTTACCAAAACGGGTTTTCGGATATTCTCGATATCCAACTCAAACAATCCACCAAAGCCTCCGATATCGGACACCACTCCGCTTGTCATTGTTCTCGCGATATGTGCTTTCATCAATTCGACTGCTTTATAGCCTGCGGTAATGTCCACGCCTGCTGCCTTGTAACTTTCGCTGTAGCTTTTCATTTTCTGTCTCCTTTATCTTTTATATTTTCTTTATATTCATCCAAAATTTCAATTTACGCATTAAACTGGAGCTCGATCTTTTTATTTTTTTCCAATACAGCTTCCGCTCCCGCTCCGCGCTTGTCATCAAGCTTTCGCGCAAGCTCGCTATCATTCACCGCTAAAATTTGAATAGCAAGCAAGGCAGCATTTGCCGCGCCGTCTACCGCCACCGTTGCCACCGGCATACCTGAGGGCATTTGAACGGTTGAAAGCAGTGCGTCCATTCCGCCAAAATATTTTGTGCTGACGGGAATTCCGATAACAGGCAAGGTTGTATTTGCCGCGATTGCTCCTGCCAGATGTGCCGCCATTCCCGCTGCCGCGATAATAGCTCCAAAGCCATTTTCTCTTGCTCCCGACGCAAAATCCTTTGCCTCTGCCGGAGTTCTGTGAGCGGAATATACGTGCACCTCAAAGGGAACGGAAAATTCCTTCAACATATCAATCGCTTTTTGAACGATTGGCAGATCACTGTCACTGCCCATAACGATACCGATTTTTTTCATTTTTTCCTCCGTTAAATACGTTAAAATAAAAATATGGGCAAACCCATCCTAACGCAACAGGTTTGCCCAGGCGGTCGGCGCTATTGCTTTTTGCTCCCATTGTGGTTATTTCCACAGGTTCCGCCGGTTACAAAAAGCTTTAAAATTATACTTTTTCCTACAAATATGATTATATCATATTTGACCGATAAAGTCAACAGAAAAACGTACGATTTCACGTCAATTTTTATCAGATTTTTTATCTGCCGCTGAATATTTATTTGTATGTTTTAACCATGCGAATTACTTTTCCTGAATTTTTTCTCCATTTTGGTCAATGCTTGAGACAAAGGAAGGATCAGCGAGCCTGCCGCGAAATTTCCGACAGCGTGTATTACGTCAAAGGGAAAGCCGGCAGCGATCCATGCAAGTATCTGTTTTCCCGACAGTCCGAAAGCAAGCGCCTGAAAGGGAGCGTACAGGATTCCAAATCCCAATCCGTGCAAGGCACAAACGATCATATATACAGGGACTGCCACCCTCGGCGGCATTTTTTGAGGAAGAAGCATGGCGATTGCCCACAAGACCGCCCATACATATAGATACGGAAGCCACCACAGAACCGTTCCAAAGCAAAGCGCGTAAAATCCGCTGATAAAAACATAAATATATATGGGGATCAGTGCTTTTGCGCGGTAAACCACTGTATAAACCATGATCAGCGCACCTACCAGATGCACATTCGGCAAAAAATCCATCATTACATCCGAGACATACATAATGGTTCCCAGCATGGTAAATACAATCGCTCTTCGCAACAGTTCGTATGTTGATATCGGAATTCGTCTCATTCTACCTTAAACGCGTAGGTGGATCCTCCAACAACATCTGTTGAGCTGACACCGTTCATCGCGTATTCTCCGTTGATATAAAAAGCCCAATACTTTCCGCCATTGCTATATTCATGTTTTTTTCCGTCTACCGTAAACACCTCTAAGCCATACTGCCCATTGCTACCCGAAATAAGACCGACCTCGGTCAGAGCGTCACCAACCGTGGTCTTATCGGTTTTCACCGTAAAGCTTTTTACCGTTCCGTCAGCATGGTATACCTCCACGGTTATTTGTGTTTGCCCCGTACCCAACACTTTTCCGTTTTCCATACCCGACTCTTTAATACCTTCGGTTTCGGAAGGATCTCCTCCATCGTCCTTTGCACAAGCTGTAACCGATAATGCTATCGCCGCAGACAGCAGGATCAGAAACAGAAGTGACAAAAATGAATGCTTTCCCATTATTTTTTTCATACCTTTCTTTCTCCTTTTTGTTTTGATATCTTGATATTTTGCCGTCATTCTGTCGGTTTCCCGAGGTCGGTATGCGCGACATTCAGAATAACACAGGGCAAGTCTTCCGACTTTGCGGCGTTCCCCTTTTCAGTTGAATTCATTAAGCTTCAACCCGATTCAGGAGACACAAGAAAATCCCTTCTCAGACAAAAGTCCAATGGTTTCGGTATATGCGGCTATGCCGTTTTTCTTGTTTACCGTGACCGCTTACGGCGACGCACTCGTACAGGATTTCCACCTGTTTCCTTTTTAAGCTTTGTACAAGCACCCCAAGCATTGTTATTATAGCATACTCATTTTCGCAAGTCAAGAGGGGTGTCACGCAAATCAGCGTGACACCCCAGAGCGTGTCGATAAAGTACATCGACACGGTTTTTAATTTTTTAGATAACTTCACCCCACCGTGTCATTCTGAGCGGAGCAAACGATCCTGTGAATCGTTTGCGCAGTCGAACCTGCCCATAGGCAGGTGCCGAGGAACGAGGCAGAATCTTGGTGG
>JAZSPS010000079.1:0-11329 GCA_045537595.1 Eubacteriales bacterium | reverse complement strand
CGCTTGGCCCCCGACTTCTGTTGACGAGTGCCATATCGGTAATACCGCCGGTGAAGAAGTTATCCAGCACGTAGAACATTCTGTCGTTTGCGATGCTTCCGATCACGAGATCCTTACCAGCATCAAGCTGACTGTATTTCTCGTAAAATGCCGTGCCCTTGATCTGTTCCATTCTGCCGCGGTGGTAGGCAACGAGCATTGCCCAATCGAGGTCGGCTTTGATCTCAATAGCATCAAGCTCGCGCGTATCGATCGACACGATATAGAACTTGGACTTTTCAAAATCGCAGATAAGAGTCAGCGGTTGTCCGGGCTCAGTTCCCATATAAAATCCCTTACCGAAGTCACACATCTCGCGGCTCTTGGGAGCAATATCACCAACGATACCAGACTTTGAGCCGTGGTACAGCAGAACACGACCTTCTTCAAGTGCGATTTCCTCGGTTGCTACTCTGATCTTATCGAGGATCATATCATAGACGGGAACGCCCTGTGCCTTGCAGTATTCGTAAAGGGTTGCCTGTGCCAATTTTGTGGGGATTGCGTGACCGTTTTCCCAACGGTTGATGGTCGCAAAGGTCACGCCCAACTTCTCGGCGAAGTCGGCTTGGCTCAGCCCCAAATATTCTCTTATTCTCTTGATTAGCTTTTGCATTTTATGCCTCCGCTCAATATAACAAGTTTTATCATTCTCATTATACCAAATGTTATACCGATTGACAATAATTATTATAGTGATTAATGTAAACTTTTTTCTAAAATAACGGCGGAAAGAATATAATCATTCTCCCTTGAACTCTCGGCGGCTTTGTGGTATAATGATGTCACAATGAATTATTCGCGGTCATTTTGGCGGATATAATGTGGCTTGCCACGAGGCATATTGGTGCGGATTTATCTAAAACTTTTTCTAAAAAATCTTTAGAAATTGTTTTAGAAGCGGAAATTCTTGCACCGTCTACGGTTTCGGGTTTTGGGAAAGACAAAACGCCGAAAGCCCTTGATTTTACTGGGTTTTCAGCGTTTTCTATCGTCGGATAAATTCGTTTATTTTGCGATAACGTCGGAAGTTTTCAAAAGTCTTGAAAACCGTTTGGGCTTGCGCCCACGTGGGTTCGAATCCCACTCCCTCCGCCAGCGGCAAGTTGCCGCTCCCAAATATCGGGGGCGTGCGGCGATATGCCGAACCTCATACCCCGAGGGCAGAGTTTAAATTTATTTTTACTCTCCCCGCCAGCGGCAAGTTGCCGCTCCCAAATATCGGGGGACGTACGGCGATATGCCCAACCTCATATCTCACGGAAGAGGTTCAAAGCTGTCCTCTCTTTCGTTAAAAATCGGCAAGCTTCCTTTGAAGCGTGTCGATTTTTGCTTAATTGAAGGTTTGCTCTGAAAAACACGTAGAAAAGGAGGATTTTCATGTCACAAAAAACACATCAAGCCAGAATTGATCACATCCGTCAGGCGGAACAGTCAAACAGGGAATATTTTCGCAGGATACGGATTCGTGATTATCTTCCCGGTCAGGCTACCTATACCTTGGGCGATTACCCCGCGCGCGTTTCTGCCGCTCCTACCGATTATGATAGGGAATTGATCAAAAAAATGGCGGAAAGCGGTGTGGAATTGATTCAGGTGCATGAAGATTGGAATGATGCTGTCCGTTTGTACGGCGCCGATAAGTTTAACGCTGTGGACCCACAGGGAATGAAGGATTTTGTGGCGTTATGTCATTCTTACGGAATTAAGATCATCGCCTATGTTTCCTCCGGTTACTTTTCTATGAACGATCCCGATTTTCGTGAGGAATTCACCAAAATCCCCAAGATCTCCGCGCAAAATTATTTCCAATACCGTCGGGGCAATCACGGAAACGCGGCATGGAGGGATTATGTGATCCCCCGAACCTTGGCGGTTATGGACAACTATGGCTTTGATGGGATCTTCAATGATTACGGTTATGATGGATATACGGGCGACCATGTTCCTCCCGAATACGATGCGGATCTGGAGGATATGCTCAGCATGATCTACTCCGAGGTGAAGCGTCGAGGAGGAATTTACAAGCTTCATTGCGATCGAAACAATGCGCCTGCATGTAAAGATCGGGTCTACGATTATCTATGGATCGGCGAGTGGGTCGAAAATTCTCCCATCGGTGTAGGAAAGGATTATGATCCGTATGTGGTTCCGTGTCAGGACCGACACCGTTGCGAGGATATGACGCTGGAGGAATATTTTGCCTATACCATTCCTTTCCTCCAATTTCCGCTTTTGAAAACAGGTCGTCCCATCATGGGAAATAATACGGATCTTCCGGGCGTGAGCTATTATGGCGGTGACGAGTACGCGTTTTATAAAAACGTGGGCGAATATATGAAAACCCATCCGCAAGGACCTTATGTGTATTCTCTTTGGTCATCGATTCCCGATGATCCCACGGAATTTGATATCTGGACAAAATATTTACAGCTTTACCGCCCGATGGTAAAGGAAAACAGTCTTGCCTACATCGAATTGAAAAAATGTGATGAGATCCGCTCCGAGCTGAGAGAAAATGTGATTGCGTCAATGTTCGTCAACGAAGAGAAATATCTTGTGCTGTCGAATTTGACAGATCAGCCGTATGAGCTGCTTCTCACGCAAACATGGCGGGATCGTGTTTCGGGAGAGTGTGCCAACGCCTTTACCGTTCCCGCAGGCAAGATCTGCTTTTTGATTAAGGAATAGTTCTTGGATCTTTTGACAGGGTGTCTCACCTTAGTGTGGGATACCCTTATTTTTGCTTATGGTACGGTTCGTGCAGACAGGCAAAAAATAAAGATAAAAAGGATAAAAACGGGAAAAGTCTTGACAGAGGGGGAGGGGTGTGCTATAATGAAAAAAATTCGTAAATACCTACGAATTGAATCATAAAAAACAATAAAAATGGGAAATTTTTGGAGGTGTGTACTATGAAATCAATGAATTTTCCCCGTCCGAAGGGTCCCGGTGTTCCTTGTTCCCGTACCGCGAATGTGTTCCGTATCGGATGCGCGGATGAGGCTTTCCTTGCCGAATATATTGCCGATCTGGAAGCCGTAGGCTATAAGCGCTTGTCCGAGAGTACTCTGCCGGGCGGAATTTTCTATGTTTACACAGACGGAACGGCAAAGCTGACGGTATCGCTTCGCCATGATCATAAAGAGCTTCGTGTTATTTCCGAGCCGATGCCGAAGGTTCCCGATTTTTCGAAAATGGGAGAAAAGAAATTTTCGGCGGTTACCTTAACTCAATTTTCAACCCATAGCTCTCATTCCGAGGTATGCAGCACCGCCAGCGGTATGGGTTACGTATTTCGCTTGACGGATGGACGCTTGATCGTTATTGACGGCGGCTTCCATTCCCCCGGCTTTGATAATGACTATCCTGAATTTTTAAAGCTTCTTCGTGAGGTGTCGGGAGAAGAAAAGCCCAGAGTTGCCGCATGGCTGATTACACACTGCCATTTGGACCATTACGGAGTTTTGCTTCAAATGAAGCCCGAGGACGCGGACATTGACGCGTACCTGTTTACCTTCCCTCAGGAGGGAATTTGCGATGGCGCTTGCTTGGATCTGATCAACAATCTCCGCGATTATGAGGAAAAGAAGCTTCCTCTTCACGCGGGTGACCGTTACGATTTCGGTGACGCGGTGCTGGATGTTTATTATACCTGCGAGGAAGCGGAAATGTATGACTCCATGCCCATGAGAAACGACGGAAATAACCAGTCAATGATCTTCTCACTGACCATAGAGGGACAGAAGATCGTATTTGTAGGAGATGCTTACAATCAAGCGGAGCGTCTGGCGGTAGGTATGGGCAAGGAAGCTCTAAAGGCAGATATTTGTCAGATCGGTCACCATGGAAGAGTTCCTCAGAGAGATGACTTTTTCTATGAGCACGTGGCACCGAAGGTAGCGCTTTGGCCCGCTTGCTATGCGCAGATTGATCACGACCACGCAAAGTACGGTGCCGACACTTGGGTGCTGGGAGAAAAATCCACGGTTGTGGATCATTACGTGGCGTATGACGGAAACGCTACGCTGACACTTCCTTATACGCCCAAGGGATTGCCCTACGTACCTCATACGGAGCAGAATGAAAACCTATAAAAACAAATAGCTTTAAAGGGGATAGTTTATGAAAATAAGCTATCCCCATTTGGCAGAGCGGAGGATATGGGAATATTAATCCTCAGTCATAGGAAAATGAATGGAAGCAATAAGGGGAATCATGTAAAGAAAGGAGAAGATCTATGCCGTATAAAAATTATTTGTTTGATTTGGATGGAACCCTAACCGATCCGGGCAAGGGAATTAAAAATTCTATCCGATACGCTATAAAAAAATTCGGCTGCTCGGAGCTGCCCGAAGAACAGCTGAATCATTTTATAGGACCGCCTCTGCTGGATTCCTTTCAAAAATATTGCGGCGTGTCCGTGGAGGACGCTAAGACCCTTCTTGAAATGTATCGGGAATATTTCGGTGAGAAGGGAATCTTTGAAAATGAGGTATACGCGGGAATTCCTGAAACGCTTTCCGCGTTGCGAAAAAGGGGGGCAACGCTTTGTCTTGCCACCTCAAAGCCCGAGCCTTACGCGGAGCGCATTTTGGAACACTTTGATTTAAGGAAATATTTCTCCTTTGTGGGAGGCAGTACCATGGATGAGACAAGAATCGATAAGGGAGAGGTTATCTCTTATGTCTTAGAGAGCATGCGGCTTAAAGCGAGCGAGACGGTGATGATAGGGGACCGAAAATATGACGTGACAGGCGGGCACCAATGCGGGGTGAAAACGGTAGGAGTGCTGTTTGGATACGGTGAGGAAAGAGAATTGGCGAAAGCGGATTATTTGATAAAAAACCCAAGGGATATTTTGAACTTATAAGGAGCAAGAATGAAAAAGGTCAAATCAAGAAAAATAAAGAAATAGGGAATCGACATAAAAGACTTGATTTTGCGAAAAAAATGTGATAAAATAAAGGGTGCCGAGAATTCGGTCAAAAAACGAAAGGAGTGAGGATCATGGCGGAGAAAAAAACGGGATCACGGATCATAGCGCAAAACCGAAAGGCGTGGCATGATTATTTTGTGGACGAAAAATACGAAGCCGGAATCGCTCTTTTTGGTACGGAGGTCAAAAGCATACGAAACGGCGCGGTCAATTTAAAAGATTCGTATTGTTCTATGAAAAACGGAGAGCTGTATGTGGTGGGTATGCATATCAGTCCTTATGAGAAGGGAAACATATTTAACCGAGAGCCTCTGCGTGACAGAAAATTGCTGATGCATAAGCGTGAGATCATGAAGCTTGGCGGACTGATGGCACAAAAAGGCTTCACCTTGGTTCCCCTATCTCTGTATTTTTCGGGAAAGAACGTGAAGGTCGAGATCGGCTTATGCAGAGGAAAAAAGCTGTATGATAAGCGAGATGCCGCCGCGGAAAAGCAGGCAAACCGAGAAATGGATCGGCGAATAAAGGACGCGTCGCATAGCTACCGTGATTAGCGGAGAAAAACGATGCTTCCTTAGCAAGGTTAACGTTCTCTTTGTACCTTTTCACTTTTCACTTTTACTTTTTACTTCAAATACGGGTCCGTAAAGGTTTCGACGGGGATTTTGAGGTATAATAAGCGGGTAGAGCCGGACAATCTCTAAAAAGGTCCAACTTAAAAATAAACGCTAACGATAGAAACGTTGCATTGGCTGCCTAAGGGCAGTGCCGCGGCATAAGCCGCCCGTTCCTCCGAAGAGTATCGCGGCTTCGGACTGAACGTCATGTAAGCGATGCCCGTGCATCGGCGGTTCGCCATTGAACCGATCACGCAAAAAATGGCTACCAAGGGAAGAAGTCTGTCTGTTGACGTCAGCCTGAGGGAAGGATAAAAAACAGAATGCACCCGGAGAAGGTTATATCAAAGGATTTTCGGACAGGGGTTCGACTCCCCTCGGATCCACCAAAATAAAAAAGCCCGTTTGGGCTTTTTTATTTTAAAAAAAGAAGGGAGTCGAACGGGTCGGAAGTGAATGACTGCCGGTGGCAGTCAGAGCCGACCCTGACCGAGCCCGCAGGCGAGACCGACTCCCCTCGGATCCACCAAAATAAAAAAGCCCGTTTGGGCTTTTTTATTTTAAAAAAAGAAGGGAGTCGAACGGGTCGGAAGTGAATGACTGCCGGTGGCAGTCAGAGTCGACCCTGACCGAGCCCGCAGGCGAGACCGACTCCCCTCGGATCCACCAGCAGGCAGTGCCTGCCCCCAATGATCGACGGAGTGCGGCGATATGCCAAACCTTATACCCCGATGGCGGTGTTCGACTTTTAAGCCCTCGGATCCACCAGCAGGCAGTGCCTGCCCCCAATGATCGACGGAGTGCGGCGATATGCCAAACCTCATACCCCGATGGCGGTGTTCGGTGCTGTCAGGAGAGATTAGTCTTCGTATTCGTAGTCTTCTACATAGGAAGCGCCGCAATCGTCGCAGGTGTAGGTGATTTCACCGTCGGCATCGGGGGTAGCAACCTTAGTGATCTCGCTGCTGAA
Source organism: Eubacteriales bacterium (assembly GCA_045537595.1). Lineage (GTDB taxonomy): Bacteria > Bacillota > Clostridia > Oscillospirales > CAG-272 > HGM12713. Next base: position 4,764 of record JAZSPS010000079.1, on the reverse strand, counting down.
ATCGCACTTCTCAATGAGATCGTCATATCCGCATACGCTGCAGGTCTTAAAGTGCTGGGTGCCGCTGAGGCGCTTCCATTCGCCAAAGACGTGCGCGGTTTCGTCGAATTTGCAGCCCTTATCACAGCCGCTGAATCTTGCGCAGGCGTGCCAATGACCATCGTCGTCATGGGACCAGGAATCAAAGGGCTTGTGCGCACAAGAGGACATCGAAACGCAGATTGCAAAAAGCATAAAAGTTACCAAAATAAGAGATATAAGCTTTTTCATAGAAAAACCTCCGTAAAATATTTTTTCGGTATTTATGTGTCTGTGTACCTTTTTCTGCGGATATAAAAAAGGAGCGCAACCATCGAAGCTACACACCGAAAAACGTAAACTCCGATCGTTGCCGAATAAAAACAAAATTATTCAGTTTTATTCGGCATCAATATTATACTACGATTTTATGAAGAATTCAATATATTTCGGCTCATTTGCAAGATTTTGTTTCAAACTTTTTTATGTGCTTGAAAAAATAACTTCTTTGTCCGCCCTTCAAAAAATAAAAAAGAGGGAGCCGACCCTGACCGAGCCCGACTCCCTTTTCAGCTAAATCCGACTTCAGAGGAATTATCACGAAGAGGGAGGCTAACAGACAAAGTGAATCTCGGCTTGACAACTTTTCTCGACAAGCCCATGGGTCTTTTCTATGGTCAGAAAACCATTTATATGAAAATAATTGACATTGTTATTTCGATGATGTATAATGAGCTTATCAAATTATCAAAAAATTAATAAACAGCAAAGGAAAGAAAAATGAAAAAATTGCGGATAAGCTCACCGTTAACACTTCACTGTTATTCCCGAGAAAATATTTCCGAATATATTAAGGCAGGTCTTTTGTTCCACAAGGAAATGGGATTTGACGCCTCAGATATTGGGATGAGTATCTTTGATCTTACCGCTGACAACTGGAAGCCTAATGTGGAGCAGGCGATCTCGGACTCGGAAGAGGTTGGAATTAAATTTGAACTTTGTCATCTTCCCTTTATCAACGGAGGAGGACCTAAAAGCGAGGAGTTTATGGAAGAATTTACTCGAAAAATGCACACGGCGATCGATGCCGCCGCTTTTCTTGGGGTGAATTACGCCGTGCTCCATCCAAACGCGACAACCCTTCCAATGAAGGTATATGACCGAAGGGAGCAATATGATATGGTTATGGCGCACCTTGCGCCCTTTGCGGAGCATGCCGCGCGCGTTGGTCTGAATGTTGTGGTTGAGAACATGCGTGTGATTCCTACGTTCCGTGTGGGACATAGGTACGGTCAATCCCCCGACGAGCTTTGTGATATCGCCGACGCGCTGGGCATTGGCGTTTGTTGGGATTTTGGTCACGCGAATATCAGCGGGATCAAACAGTCCGAGGGCTTGGCATATGTGGGAAAGAGACTGAAGGTGCTTCATGTCAATGACAATGCGGCGGTGGATGACGAGCATATTCTCCCCTTTACAGGAAATGTGGATTGGCGAGATGCCATGCATGGTCTGGCGCTTGCCGAATTTAACGGACTCTTTAATTACGAGCTTTCTACAGGGAAACTTCCTGCCGAGGTCCGTAAACCGTTCGCGGCCTATATGATCCATGCCGCGCATGAGCTGATGTCGTATATTGAATAAAATATGAATAAAACATAAAAATGTAAAAGAAGAAAGATCTCCATTTTTTATGTCATATAGGAGCATAAAAGAGAAGGTATGTTACAGGAAATAACGAGCGGTGTAGCGGAGCTTATTAAGCATAAAAAAATATCGGAATTTACTCTTACCTATAAAGATGTTTTGGATTTTGCCGCGGCAGTTATCAAGAAGGATCCGCAAGCCTACGCTGAGGCTGTCGGCGATATGGCAAAGCTTTTGTGGCAGGTTCCAAACGCTATTTTTTGGGATAAAATGCGACGATTCCTTATGGGGACTTTTTCTGATTATGAGTATCAGGTTAAAATGTGTGAAAAATTTCGAGATGAGGATAAAAGGTACACTGAGTTTGTAAAAAAGCAGATTCAGCTGATCGAAAAATTGGATTTTGATAGCAAGGTGGATTGGTTCGCCAACCTAACACGGGCATTTTTGCTGGAATCCATCAACGAGAAAGAATATTTTAAGCTGTCCTTTGCCCTGAGAATGATCTCGGAAGAAGATTTGACATACTTAACGGAGTTTTATAAAATGAAGGATGCAGGGGAGAACAATGTTCTGAATAGCTTTTATCAGCATGGCTTGGCGGATAAAAAAACAAAGCCTACTTCGGGAAGCATCGTCAGCCAATATCATATTTCTCCCTTGGGAATTAAATTTTTAAAATACGGGATCGACCCTGATCACTGTATGAGCTATCAAGCATAAGGTGTTATTTTTTACGGCATATCTTTGTCACGATCCGTATCCTTGCGGCACATATACCCACCGTATATTTTTGGTTTAATACGGAACACTAATAAAAAACGGAGGGAATATGTGTACAGCGATCAGTGAAATCAGTAGAAACGGGAATAGGATAGGAAAGCACCTGTTTGGGCGAAGCTTGGATCTGGAGCGCTCTTATGGAGAGCTGGCGGTCATTACACCCCAAAAATTCGTGCTTCACTTTGGGCACGGGGAATCACTTCGATCCCATTTCGGTATATTGGGAGTGGCTTGTGTAAGAGAGGGGGCTCCTCTTTATTATGATGCCATCAATGAATCGGGGCTTGCTATGGCGGGCTTGAATTTTCCGAAAAACGCGGTATATCATGAGCCTCGCGCGGGCATGAGGAATGTAGCGTCCTTTGAGCTCATTCCGTGGCTGTTGGGACAATGTGAGGATCTTAGGGCTGCGTTATTGCTTCTCGCCAATACCAATATTACTTTTGAAAGCTTTCATAAGGAGTTGCCCGCAACACCGCTTCACTGGTTGCTGGCGGATCAAAGCGGAGCGGTCACCGTTGAATCCAAGGAGGATGGACTTCACGTATATGAGAATCCCTTTGGGGTTTTAACAAACAATCCGGATTTTCCGTATCACATGACCAATCTTTCAAATTTTATGCGGCTGACCCCCAAGGCACCGAAAAATCTTCTGTTTCCGTCGGCGGAGCTCTCGCCGTATTCTAACGGAATGGGTGCAATAGGGCTTCCGGGGGATTTTTCTTCTCCGTCCCGTTTCGTAAGAGCGGTTTACGCTAAGGCACATACACAGCATAGACCGCCTAAAACGAAGGAAACCTCCACAAAAGAGGAGATTACTCGCTTTTTTCATATGATGGATACGGTGGCACAGCCTCTCGGATGTACCGAAACCGAAGAGGGAAGCCCGATCTCTACCATCTATACCTCATGCGCGGATACCTCCGAGGGGATCTATTATTTTTCCACTTACGCGTGCCGACGTATTCGGGCGGTTCGCCTTCGCTCTGCAGACTTGGATACATCGGAGCTGATTACCTTCCCGCTGAGCGGTGAGGAGGATATAGACTGCATGAACTGAGAATCCGAATTGTGAAATCGAATGGAGAAAGAAGGGCAATCGAGCTGAGAAAGAAACAAGAAATAGGAAGGGATATGGGGGAATAGGGATAAAATAAAATTTATTTTTCTGAGCTATTGACAAAAGGAAAAAACGTGGTATAATTATACTTGTAAAGCTGTGATGAAGAGAGTACGGCAAGAGGTTGTTTACAGAGAGCTGTTGCGGGTGGAAATACAGCACGGACCTTGCGGGAAAAACACTTCGGAGCTTGCGGAAGAAAGCCGTGTGTCGGTGATTAGAACCGCACGTTGATCGCGTAAAGATTGAATTGAGTGGATTGGAAACAATCAATTTGGGTGGTATCGCGGAAGTATGCCTTTCGTCCCATGGTGTGGGATGAAAGGTATTTTTTGTTTTTCACGAGAGATAAATAATATCAATAATTTGAAGATACTATAAATATTAGGGAGGAAAAAACAATGCTGAGAACCCATACTTGCAATGAATTGAATACCGGACATATCGGTCAAAAGGTAACGCTTACAGGCTGGATCGATACCGTAAGAGACCACGGAGGCGTTTTGTTTGTAGACTTACGTGACCACTACGGAGTAACACAGATCGTATTTTCGGACGATAGCATGATCGCGGGAATGTCCAAGGAAACCGTCGTTTTGGTGGAGGGCAATGTAACAAAAAGAGATGAGGAAACGGTCAACGCTAAGATCGCTACCGGTATGATCGAGGTCCGTGCCGAAAAGATTGAGGTGCTGGGTCCCTGTCAGCTGGGCTTGCCCTTTGAGATCGATGCTTCCACACAGACAAGAGAAGAGGTCAGACTGAAATACCGCTATCTGGATCTGAGAAATAAAAAGATCCATGATAATATCGTGCTTAGATCCAAGATCTTGAGCTACCTCAGATCCCAAATGGAGGATATGGGCTTTTTGGAAATCCAAACGCCGATCCTTACCGCATCCTCTCCCGAGGGCGCGCGGGACTATCTGGTGCCCAGCCGAAAGCATAAGGGAAAATTTTACGCGCTGCCGCAGGCGCCCCAGCAGTTTAAGCAGCTGCTCATGGCATCGGGCTTTGACCGCTATTTCCAGATCGCGCCCTGCTTCAGAGATGAGGACGCGCGCCAAGACCGTTCTCCCGGAGAGTTTTATCAGCTTGACTTCGAAATGTCCTTCGCGACACAGGAGGATGTATTCGAGGTGGCTGAGACTGTGGTATATAATACCTTTACGAAATTTACCGATAAAAAGGTATCC
>JAZSPS010000075.1:0-8775 GCA_045537595.1 Eubacteriales bacterium | reverse complement strand
GTGGATCTCTTTGACAAAACCCTGGAGATCGCCAGAGAAAACGCCGAAACCAACGGTGTGGGCGATCGGATCGGTCTGATCGCGCAAAATGTACTGGAGCCCCAATTTATGGAGGAGCTTGGTTCCTTTGACTGCATTCTTTCCAACCCGCCCTATATTGAAACCCAACAGCTTACCCTGTTGGAGGAAGAGGTATCCTTTGAACCCGAGGCCGCCTTGGACGGCGGAAATGACGGCTTGGACTTTTACCGAGTCATTATCGGTCAGTACGGAAAATACCTGCGCCACGGCGGTCTGATGCTTTTAGAGATCGGTTGGAATCAAGCCAAGGCGGTATCTGCCATTGCCGCTACCGCGGGCTTTCGGTGTGAGGTCTACAAGGATTATGGCGGAAATGACCGTGTTGCCTACCTTTGCTATCCTGCCGAAAAAACAGAAGCATAAAATCATCCTCCTGTTTTTTTAAAATTATGCCATAAGAATTTCATTAAGGAGTAAAAAATGAATTTAAATCTTGAACAAATCAAAGCCATTGCCAAAGGTGCCGCTCGCGTGGAGCAAGCGGAGGACGGGATTCATTTACTTCGATTCACCAAGGAACAGGAGGAGCTGTACCGTATTTATTCCTCGGATTTTTGGAAAAAAACCTTTGCGACCGCCGGTGTTCGTTTGGAATTCCGGACTACCAGCCAATCCCTGTCCATGGCGGTAAGGGTCGCTCCCGCATCCTCTCGCCTCTATTTTTTCCATGATATTTACTGCAATGATAAAATGATCGGACAGCTGGGAAATTCCGAATCCAACGAGGGAACCTATTCCGGCACCTATGCTCTGGGAGACGGAATGAAGACCGTAAGGGTTTATTTCCCCTGGTCTACCGCCTCCACATTGATCCGATTTACCTTGGATGACGGATGTCAGATCCTCCCCATACAAAAAAACTACAAAATGCTGTCCTACGGGGATTCTATTACCCACGGTTATGATGCCCTCTCGCCCTCCCACTCCTATGCGTCTCTTTTAGCGGATGCTTTGGACGCGGAAGCCTTCAACAAGGGAATTGGCGGTGAGGTATTCTTCCCTGCCTTGGCGGAAATAAGTGACGAGATATCCCCCGATCTTATTACGGTAGCCTACGGAACAAATGACTGGTCCAAGTGCTCTCGCCAGACCTTTGAGGCAAACTGTGCCGCCTTTTATCAGGCACTTTCCAAAAGGAACCCCGATGCCAAAATCTTTGCGATTACTCCCATCTGGCGAGGTGATTTTGAAACAAAGACCAGCCAAGTCGGTTCCTTTTCCTATATAGCGGAATACATAGAGCGCATAGCCGCAACGCTCCCCAATGTGACCGTGATCCACGGCTTTGACTTTGTTCCCAAGGATGAGTCCTATTTCAGAGACAAATATCTTCATCCAAACGACAAGGGATTTACTCACTATTTTAACAATCTCCACTCGGAGATCAAAAAATATCTTTAATTTTTCATGCTTTTTCAAAAAAGGATCCGATCTACACCTTTGTAAATCGGATCCTTTTTGTTTTGGTTTTATATTTTTTTGGATTCGCTCAGATCTTACATGTTTTCTCGGAGGAGCCGTAATGCTCCGCGAAATTAAGCAGCATTTGATCGGCGTAGGGATTTTCACCCAATGCCTCCTCGATTCGGAAGTTATTCAGCACCATTTTTCCTTTGCCCACATGATATTCGCCAACCGTAAGTGAAGCGGCACAATTTCCGCAATCCACCCGTAAGGACGCAGCGACCGTTTTATCCGCCCGAGCTGTATTCAGAAAATTTTTACGCGGATAAAGCTCAGAAAAGCATTCAAGGTCGATCATCCCTTCCTCATGAATTCCGTAAAACAGGGGGTGGGGGATATGGATCGTATCAAAATGATAGAGCCAATCTATGGTTGAGCTGCATTTTGCTTCCTCGCCCGCGATCATTTTCAGATACTTCTCGGTTTCTGTCTCGGCAAAGAGCTCGGCGTTTAAGAATACCACTGTAGCTCCCCCCTCCGCGAGGGCAAAAAGTCTTTGCCATGCCGTTGTATCGGTATAATTTTCAGGACAGCCCACAAGAACCGTTGTATCAGCTTTTTCATCAAGACCCGTCAAATTCGCCGTCTTTATTCCATGTTGGCGCAATACCGCTTCCGTCTTTTCCGCAATCCCCCATGTTGCTACCGATTTCTCGGATTTTGTTGCGCGTTTGGGGGCTGCCACTTCCAGTCTTAGCTCTCCGCCAAAGGGACACGCCCCCTCAAGAAGCCGAACAGAGAAGGTATAGCTTCCCTCGGGCAAGCTGAGGGTCTCCCTCAGGACGGTTGCCGCTAAGGGCGGCATATTTCCATAACCCTTCTCCGGATATACTGCCTCAAACTCCCGTTTCCAAGCCACCCCTTCTTTTCCCTTTACATATGCTTGAGCTCGGTAGCTTCCGGCTTTCATTACGTCCTCATTGCAAAGAACCGCCTCTATCGTAAAGGGCTTGTTTTCGTAGATCACCCGATGGTCGGTAAACAGCGCCCATCGAAGAGGGCTGAGCCCCTCTTGCATAGCGTATGCCACCGTTTCCTTAATTACGCCGTCCCCCTCCAAGGTACCTTCGTTTCCCGTTCCCCAGCTTGTCAGGCTATATCCGTTGATCATGGGATTGGATCGAATAAGATCAAAGAGCATTTGTCTTTGCCTGCCGTTTTGACGGTCAGAGGCTCGGCAAAGATCGGTTGCGAAGGGGTACACCTGCTCCATTCCATAGTGGGACACAAAGTATTCCATGTCCTCCCATACCTTTTTTATTTCCTTTACCGATTCGCTTTGGGGGGACATTCCCGAGTTGAGAAGGTGAAAATACCGCCGCATTGGGTTTTCCTGTGTTCCGATTCCGCACTCGCTGATAAAAATAGGCTTTCCGTCTTCTCCTACGGTGCGAAACCAATTTCGAGCCACGGCGTCCATGGGAATATAAACATAGGGGTGCAGATCTCCCATTCCCAGATTGCGGCTGGCGTGGAAGCGAGTGGGATAGGTGTGGACACAGTCATCCGCGCTGCCCTCCCTTCCCCATGCGCATTCCCATTCATAAGAACCGGGATTGGAGATGCTTCCCACGTTGTATTCCTTATCCCACCGTCCGCTGGCAAGCAGGAAAAGGCTATGGGGAGCAAGCGCTCGAAGCTGGGGCAAGCAATCCTTTCCCATGTGCAGGATTGTGGTATTGTGCAACTCGTTGAAAAGATAATACGCGCCGATACAGACGTGATTGCGGTGCATACGAACCATATTGCAGAGGGATTCTTCCAGCATTTGCTGTGTATTGTGGTGAAGGCGCATACCCCATGCGGTCAGCGGCGACTCTATGATCAAAAAGCCAATCTCGTCGCAGAGATCCAGTACCTCCGACGGTACGACCTGTTGGATGCTTCGGAAGGCATGGAAGCCCATATTTTTCATACCGATAACGGTTTCCGCGTTGGAAATGCCATGCGCGCATTTTAAGAAAATACGTTTCCCGTTTAAAAAGAAGAAGCCGTTTTTAACACAGAGCTCCTTAAAACCGAATCGAAGGATCTTATATGCCCCATTGCTCAATTTTACCTCGGCAAGATATAGGGTGGGATCCTTCGGCTCCCAAAGCTTGTGCCCTTCTATTTTCCCGCGCAAGGTTACCGTCGTTTTCTCTGTCGCCACAATGCGCTTCTTGATTCTTGTTACCAAATTTCCTCGCTTCAGCTCGGAAAAAAGCACCTCCGCTTCCAGCTCAGCCGGCGTGTTGCCATCATTGACAAGGGTAATTTCCAAGTCCACCTCCCCTGTCCATGGATCAGGCTTCGCATAGACCTCCTCGATGCGAAGCTCGGGAACCGCTACCAAGCGGACCTCCTCCAGAATTCCGCCCGCGCTGTCAATGGGGCTAAGGTTTTCTTCTGTCTCACTTCCTGCCCAAAAGCCGTTGGGGATCTGATCCAGACGGATTCCGTCAATTTCATCTCCTCCGTTTACAGGCTCAAAGCACCTTACCGCCAAAAGGTTTTCCCCTTCCGTCTTGATCACATCGGTAACATCAAAGGAAAACCGCTCTTCGCTGTGTCGATGCTCTCCTATATATACGCCGTTGAGATAAACCTGACACACATAGCTTACCCGATCGAATTCTATACGGTAGCGCTCATCCTTCGCGATTCTCGGAATTTTGTCAAAGCTTCGGTAATACCACACGTACCCATGATAGCGGGACACCACCGCGGAATACGCATAGTCAAGCTTCCATTTGGTTTGATTATAATTATGAGGGACCGCAACGGTATGACAAGGAACAGAGGGGATCGCTGCTTTCCATTCCTCTGGTGCTCCCTCCCTATTTTCCTCCTTAACCAAGATCCATTCGCCGCTTAGCGTATAGGTTTTCATCTAACCATTCTCCTTTATTATTTTTATAAAAACATCAGCGTTCCCGCAAAGGCAAGGATCACACTCAGTATCCTGTTTCTCGACGGCTTTTCATGGAAAAACAGCCATCCTGTCAAAGCGGAGAAAACAATGCTTCCTCCCGTGATAAAGGGATAAAGCAAGGACGCGTCCAAGGTCTTGGCTCCTGTCAGCTGAAGGATTGAGGACATGCCTCCGATCAACGCCGACAGTGCCGGAATGACAAGCAGCACCAGCAGCTGCTTTGATATTTTTGTGGATTCACCTTCCTCCGACGGCTTTTGATCCCGAATCAAATAGCGCAAAAGCATGGCAATGCCGAAATTGATCAGACCTGAAAGCACCACAAATTCCGATGCTTTGACTGTGGCAAAGCCTTCCTCAATACTGTGCAGCTTTGAAACCACGCTGACAAATCCGTTCAGAAAAAATACAGCAACGCACAGGAGCATGCTGACTCTGTCTAGCTTTTCTTTTCCGATGCTTGAGAAAAATACCCCCGCGATAATAACCACCAAGCCCACGGTACGAAGGACCGAAAAGCTCTCGTCAAGAAATAGCAGTCCGAAAAGATAAGGGACGGTCATGCCTCCCGTCATTAAAAAGAGCGTGTATAATGCCATACCCTGTCTCTTCATAATTCGGAAGCCCAAAAGCGTATATGACGTGCCGAGCAATGCCAACAGCACCGCCGCCATCAGAGAATATACAGTACACGCGAATTTGAAGCCGTTCGCGACCCAAAAGATCAGTGCCGTAAAAAGCCCTGTCAGCGCGGTAAAGCTAAAGCCTGCCTTAAAGGAGGTACCCGCGTTTTTTTGATAAATTTTCGTAATGGCGAAATTTGCCGCCAAAAACAGATCCGCTAAAATCAGCAATATGTAATCTTTCATAATATTTCCTCTCTTTCAGCAACATTATAACATATAAAAACCCGTATTTCTATTGACTTTTCACCGAAAAATATGTTATAATCACCATAACGGTATTGAATTTAAAAAAATAACAGAGAAAAGGTTTTTTCTATGAAAGCAAACCATCTGTCCTTTAACGGTCTGGATCCTTTTGATCTGAGTATTCGCTATATTGATGACGAGGTAGAGGATATCGATCATCAGCTTGGGCATCATATTCATCCTGAGTGTGAGATCTACCTCAACATCAGCGGAGATGTCTCCTTTATGGTTGAAAATCATCTTTATCCCATAAAGCCCGGAAATATTATTATTACCCGTCCCTATGAATATCACCACTGCATTTATCACTCAAGAACCAAGCACCGTCATTTTTGGATCCTTTTTTCTCCCGAGAGAAACGAGAAGCTTTTGTCTCTTTTTTTTGGCAGATGCACCGGCAGCGACAATCTTTTTGAGCTTGGAGAGGAGCAAACGCGGGAATTGATCGCTCTTTGCCACAAGATGTGCGCCCCTACCCATGATGAGATCGAAAAATATTTTTACTTCTTTAAGCTTCTTTTACTTCTTGAGAGCCCGCGGGTCATTGAAAAGGAGCACAGTGCCGTACAAAAGGAGCTTGCTCCGATTCTGGAATTTATCCATCAGAATTTTTCCGAAAAGCTTACCGTTTGCCGTCTTGCAAAGGAAGCGCATGTAAGCATCAACACACTGGAACGATGGTTTGATACCAATATCAAGATGTCACCCTCCCTGTATATAAAAAAGGTACGCTTAGCCAACGCCGCAAGGCTGCTTGCCGAGCAAGCATCTGTAACCGAGGCGGCGGAAAAAAGCGGATTCTCGGACGTATCGGGAATGATCCTGCAATTTAAAGAGAGCTACGGCATCACGCCTTTACAATACAAGAAAAAGGTATACGCGCAAAAGAACAGATAGTTTTTACTTTTTTATTTATATTTTTTCCATATTCCGCAAATATTTCCATGATAATAAAATCACTCCTTGGAAAAACTAATGGCAGAAAGAAAACCTTACATGCTTTGATTGAAAAATTGAAGAAAATTATGTATTTTCTCATGTATTTTTAATCAAAAAGGGATTCAGAAAGGAGTAAAATATAATTTTTTTATGGATATTTGCAAAAAGAAACATTTTCGGCGCGTTTCGGTATGGGTCTTGATCTTTTCCCTGCTGATCACCGCTTGTTGCGCTTCCCTGACCTTATCGGCACATGCCAAAAACTTTCTTGACGAAGGGGCAAACGATGTAAAAGACGCGGCAAGAAACGCGGCAAGCGATGTTGGAAGCGCGGTGAGCGACATGGGGGACAACGCCTCTGACGGCGCGGTCAATGACCATGACGGCGTGATCGGAAACGAGGGTACCGAGGCGGCGCCGGAGGACAACGGTGCCTCTGCCGGATGGCTTGGCTGGGCTATTGCCATCGCGGTAGTTTTGATCATTGTCGTTTTGATCGTGATTCTCATTCCCAAGAAAAAAGAGCGCTGAAAAGCAATTCTCCCAAAATCAGGTTGATGATTACCGACAAATATGGTAGGGGATCCCTCGCACACGGCAAGGAATCCCCTGTTTTTTTATTTAATTTTATTTAATTTTATTTAATTCTATTTAATTCTATTTGATTCTATTCATGCCCTCTTATCCAAAAAGAGACATAACGATCAATGCTCCGCACATGGTAAAGCAACCGAGAATGTTTTTCCAGGAGAGCTTTTCCTTGAAGAAAGCCCATGAGCAAAGAACACTGAGCAGCAATACACTGGAATTGTCGAAGGTATAGAGCAAGGTAAGATCGATCTTATTGATCAAGAAGGTCAGCAAATGGATCCCCGTTGCCACGATCAATGAGCAAACGATCAGATATGCCAACGAGATCTTACTCTGTCTCATCGCTCCGAAAAAGCTTTTTTTCTTTTTTGCCCCCAAGGTTACAAGGCAAAGGATCGCGGCAAGGCAATAGGTGATCGCCACCATTTCCTCTTTTTCACCCACGCCTGTGATCTTTTGCTGAGAGGCGAGCAACGCTCCGTATACGCCATTCGCTATACAAAGTCCTACGCTGGCAAACCAAAATCCCTTTTTAAATACGTTTTTTTCATCTTTACTGCTGACAAGATACACCGATCCCAAAACCACCGCGATGCAAGCGATCTCCACCAGGGAAAGCTGATTATGGAAGAAGATCATATCCACGACAGCGGGAATTACGATTCCTCCTGACAGAGAAAAAATCATCAAAATAGAATAGGGGCCTGTTTGCGATGCCTGAATTAAAAAACGATTATACGCGGTAAGCGCCAGCGCGTTTGCAATTCCCAAAACCACCGTCCAAAGGGATACATCAAAACGAAATCCGCAAAGGATCACAGATACCACGGTAACCGTCAGTCCGCTGACAATGGTAAACACCGGGGACGCGTCATCCGGATCTCCCGGATAGCGGTCAGAATATTGACGGCAAAGCAAAGACTGCAACGTATAAACGATCACCAAAACTGCCAATAAAACAATTCCCATATAATGCCTCGTTCTATCCTTTCATTTTCCTTAATTCTTTATTTTCGGTACTTCGCCCGATTTTCGGCAAGGATACGGTCCCGCTCCATCGTGCGGACCCGTCTCATCGCTTCCACCGTCGCTACCCATGTGCGCTCTGTCAGATCGGCGTGGTAATCGTTGGATTCCCCTCCGTTATAGCTCCACGTCAGGATACAGCGGGCACCCGCGTCATATGCCGCCTCCGCCGCTTGCACGATCTCCTCCTCACGCCCCGCGGGAACGTCATAGGTCTGAAGCCACACATTATGCTCCTTTTTCAGCGCAGCAGTCATTTCCACCAGCTGCTTTGTGTAACGATATACGTATTCATAAGCCACACGGTTCGGCTCACGGGTACTGTACCAATACGGATCTACTCCCATATTGCCCATATGAGGAAGCGCCGTGATCTCACGAATACTTTTCAGCGTTTCCAAATCATTAAAATCCCGCGGCATAAAGCAGCAGGTATTCCGAATTCCCATGGAGGCGCTGTATTCGGTCATATTCCGAAAGAATCCAACCAAGGTTTCATGGCGGAATTCCTTTACATTCTCATCCTCCAGCAACGGCATGGGACGGTTGTATTTTTCCTCAAACAGCTTTTGGCAATGAGGGCAGCAGCAAGAATAAAAGCTTCCTTCCTCGGTCTTTTTGAACGGAATCTGAGGCTCATCCCAAAAAATTGTCTTTCCTCCCATTTCTGCCACGGCTTCGATCCACCGATGCATGAAATCCAGAAACTCGGGATGATTCAAGCATACCAGCTTAGGATGAACCGTTCCGTTACTGTATCGCAAGTGCGCCTCGGGGTGATAGCAAAGAAAATGGGAGGAAGTCGGAGGCCAAGCGGTCTTAGGAAGA